>JAXDMJ010000027.1:0-14805 GCA_034666165.1 Candidatus Parcubacteria bacterium | reverse complement strand
CGCCGTTCCATGTATTCCGGCGGATCGCCTTCCTGAAGCGTCAAAAGAAAAGGAGTCCGTGGGTGAATGAGTTTGAAGAACAGCGCGGCAAATGAGTTGTATGTGGCCATCATCGACCAGACGGCATCATACGGTTCGAGTCGATCGAGACCGAGCGCCCGGAAAAAACCGGTCAGGAGATATGCATACTTATTGATGTGGAGGTACCACGGCAGCGAATCGGATGAGGTCCGCTGCTGGAATGCCCAGCCGACGCGATAGACGCTCACATTGCCGATCTTCTCGTGCTTCGGCAGGCTTCGATCGAGCCGCAGCGTGATCATGTCAAATTGCACATCTTCGGGCGAGATCCGGTCAGTGATCTCTTTCACGGCCACTTCGGCGCCGCCGATGGCGCGCGGATAATAGACCAGCGAGAAAATCAGGATGCGGCGCGGCTTCATGCCACCATACTTCCATACCTTCAGCCGTCTTTCAACACCTTTTTCAGGATATCCTCGGGAACTTCTGCCGGCGCTTCTGCGGGCTTTTCCGCAGATTTTTTCGGGATTTTTTCGGCGGTCTCGGGTTTTTGGGGAACGGGGCTTTCGGGCGTCTTGTTCGGAGTCAAGACCGGCGGCGCAAGCGGCTTGGGTAGAGAAGCGGCCGTCTTGGACAGAGCTGCCGCTAAGGCATTCTTGAGATCGCTTATATTTTTCGGCGATTGCACTTTCGGATCTGTCCGGGGTTCGCCCCCGACCTGCGGCGGCTTGACCGCGAGATTTGACGATGAAACTGGCTTGGCGGGAGGCGCTTCAGGCTCTCGCACTGCTTGGGGTATTCGGGAGACGGGTGCGGGGGCGGCAGGTTGCCGGGGCGGGGGCGGGGGCAGGGGCGGTACAGCGGGTATCGCCCGCGGTTCAGTCTGAGGCGGCGGTTTTATTGCCGGCTCACTGCGAGGGGCAGATTGCGGCATGATAGGTGGCGAGATGACTTTCGGCGAAACTGGCTGCGATTGAGACGGAACTCGGGGACGTTCTGGCATCGGCGCGGCGGCCGGGCGCGTCGCCGTCACTTTTCCCATCGCCGGCGCTGGCGCGGGCGCGGAAACCGGCACAGATGCAGTATGAGGCGTCAGTGGAGGCGGAGGCGCCGGAGACCGCTCGGCTTTCGGCGCGGCAGGCGCGCTGCCTTTATTCAAGGCAGGCGAGAGCGTCGGCCGCGGCGTCGGCTCATGGAATTTGATGACTTGCTCTTCCACTCCGGCGCGCGGTTTGGCGAACTGTTCGCGCGAAGCGGCAATGATGTCTTTGACGTACGACGTGTCTGGATGCGGGATCGGCGGCAGAGTCACGGCCGAAAAAGGCGGCGAGGTCAGCCCGTCGATCATCAGCTTCAGATAGACCTGGGTAAAGCCGAGATTGACCAGATCTTCAATGGTGAATTGCGGAGCGAACTCCTTTTCCAGGACCTCGGCATCGGTGGCCCCCACCCTAAAGACAATCATCGTGCCCACGTTGCCGAAGACCGCCGGGCGGATGAGCTCGTCCATCTGCTCGATATACTGGTGAGCGATCGTCAGATTGAGCTTGTATTTCCTCGCTTCGGAGAGAATGTCGGCAAAAGAGACATTGGCGAAGTTCTGGAACTCGTCCACGTACAGGTAGAAATTCGGCAGCATCCTCGCGATGCGGTCCGGCGTGTCGGCGCGGGACATAGCCGCGAGATATATCTTCGTGACGATGATGCCGCCCAAGAGCTTCATGTTCTCGTCGCCGATCCGGCCTTTGGAGAGATTGATGATGATGATCTTGCGCTGGTCCATGGCTTCGCGGAGATTGAAAGACGAGCGCGGCTGGCCGATCATGTTCCGGATCAGCGGATTGGCGGTGAATTGGCCGACTTTGTTCTGGATGGCCGGCACCGCTTCGGCAGCCATCCGCTCGGTGTAGTTCGCGAATTCCTTGACCCAGAAATTCTTGACAGACGGATCCTGGATGTGGGAAACGATCTCGCGGCGGTAGTCCTTGTCGGAGAGCATGCGGTTCACTCCCAAAAGGTTCGCATTCGGGGCTTCGAGCAGCGCCAAGAGCGTATTCGTCAAAATGTATTCCATGCGCGCCGACCAGGCGTCGAGCCAGATCTTTTTGAAGGTGCCCATCAGACCGGAAACGACCAGATGCCGCTTGTCGGGATCGACTTCCTCGAGCACGTTGAAAGAGATCGGGTACTCAATGTCAAAAGGCGCAATGTAGATGACGTCGCGGATGCGCTCCTTCGGCACGTATTCCAATAGAAGATCGGCGGTCTTGCCGTGGGGATCGATGAAGGCGATGCCTTCGCCGTTCTGGATATCCTGAACCGCCATGTTCTCGAGCATGGTCGATTTGCCCATGCCGGTCTTGCCGATCGCATAGACATGGCGGGTGCGGTCCTTGGCTTTTATGCCGAATTTGATCCGTTTATTGCGGGCGTCGGTTTCGGCGAAATATGTAATCCGTTCCTCGTCCATTTTCGGAATTATATCATAAAAAGGAACAACCCGGACACCTTGCGGCGCCGGGCTGCGATTTAAGAAGAATGACAATGTCTTTATCTAGAGCGAACGGGCCACGACCTCGGGATCGAACCTTCGGGCCAGGGCGGCGTCGACGGTGCCGAAAGCGATGACTGCGCTTTTGAGCCTCCTGCTCCGCTCGCGGCTTGCGAGCTCGCGCCTCTGGTACGCTTCGCTTCCCGGAATCAGCGTCCTCTCGCATGATTCCGCATCTCCCGGAACTCCAAACTCCAGCACCTCTCCTTTGATGCTGTAGCACGAACCGGGCGGCGGACCCTCGCAGGCTGCGCCAGGCATAATCCCTAGCGCAACATTAAGGCATTGTTCTCCGTCCCTTGCGGGAACGGCCAACTTACCGGCTGCTTTTGCAGACATGTTTCTTCTTTAGGTTTTTCGGAACTGTTGCTTGTTCGTGCACCTTACCCACCTTGCTTGGATGGCGCCAGATGCACCCAATTCGTGATTATACCACCGCGCAAAATTTACGCAAGCTAGCGGCCGCTCGCATGTTGATCCGAGCTCGAAGCCGCTTCTAAGACGGCCGCTTGTGCCGCAACGTTCTCTCCCTTCCGCAAAAGTGCCGCCTTGTCATACGTGCTCGCCGCGTTCCAGAGCATCCAGCTTTCGATCCCGGAATCGTAAAGAGCCTTCATCTGCTTCCTCACCATCGCCGGGGTATATATCGCGCCGAGATCAAAGGCTTGAAGCCAGGGACGCAATTTTTCCGGAGAACTCGAGGCCGCGCGCGCCCGGACAAGCGCATGATCCATGGAATATTTCACGACCTCATAGGGGTGCTCCGCCGGCTTGGCGAAGCCGATGAAGCCGCGGCCGAAATGCGAAGGATAGACCATGGGGGAAACGAAATCGAAAAACGGCAGAGCGTCGGCGATGTTCTGGCCGATGCCCATATCGTCCGGTGCGCTGGTCGTCATGCCGAAGAGATCGATAGACAAAGGCGCGTGAATGGCCGCCAAGCGCTCGCGCAGATAAAAGAAAAAAGACTTCATGACTTCTGCCCGCGATCGGCCGCTGCTCCATTCATAGGAGATGGTATCCATGTTCCCGTCCGACGGATATCTGATGTAGTCGAAATTGAGTTCGTCAAATCCTTTGGCATAGGCTTCTTTGCCGATCGAGACGACATAATCCCAGACCGGCGTGGCCCCCGGGTCGATCCATTCGATGCCTTTAAAGTCCTTCCAGACGCCGCCGTCGACCGTCCTCACCGCCCATTCGGGATGGTTGCCGACGAGGTACGAATCCTGAAAGACAGATATGCGTCCGATGACGTATATGCCCTTTTCATGCAACGTCCGAATAAACTCCTTGATGTCGGGGATGCGCCTTTCGGCCGAGCCGACAGCGGCCAAAGCGCGGTCATCAACCGGAAAACTGATCCTACCCGTATAATCCTTGATATCTATGACCACGGAGTTGATTTCCGTCGAATTGGCCAAGTCAAAGATATGCTTTCTGAATTTTTGGATTCCGGCGGCCCAGCTCGTCAGATAGACGGCCCGTAACGGTTTCGGGGTCGGAAGATGAGAGACTTCGTCCGCGGCGGAGGATGCGCTCATAGCCAATGCCTTAAGCTCGTTCGAATATGTGACGCGGCTGTACGGCCGGAGATCGAAGACCGTCCAGCCGAAGGCGACGATGGCGCACAAGCCAAGAACGACGGCCGCCTTGTTGATCATTCGATAGTCGGCTTCCGTCAGTCTCATTTTTTCTCGGCAGGATTTGTATTGGTAATGACGTCGCGGCCGAAAGCGCCGGTCGGCGCATCCGATCTATGTTCTATGAACGGAATGCTCGGAGGCAAACCGGACTTTGGTTTTGGACCCAGCGAGTACGCGATTCCGCAAATGAGTACTCCGCTCAAAATGGCTAAAACCTGGTCCCATGCTGATGGAAAACCGAGGAACGGCAGAATGATCACCCAGATGCCGAGTATCATTAAGACTTGCCGTTTTGACATATATTGCCATTATAGCGCAGAGTGGTAATATTTCGCTAGAAAGATACGGCTATGAAAAGACTTATGCCCGTTACGCAAGCGGACTTCGAGCCGTACTCGATCGTGAACAGGAAAGTTGCGATACGGCTCACCGCTGCAACCGGCTGCTTTTTCGGCTTTGTGGGCGACTCGGAATATATCCGCCGGGGCCGAAAAGAACCCGACGTAGACGAACTTCATCTCTGGGTCAGTCCTTTCATCCGGTTTGAATGCCTCGGTCAATTCGTTCCCGCAGACTTCGGACAGCCGCTCGTCGGCAAAGAAAATCCCGTCATCGCCGGTTCACGCTCGAACGAAACCCGCAAATTCGAGTTCAGGAATCCGAGAAGGATAGGGATGATTTATCCGGCCATCGAAGGGGTGTTGTGGATAGTTTCGGAGACGGGATCGTGCGCGCTCTCGCACCGCGGCCGTGACGTTTTGGCCGCCACCGCCCTCTTGGAACGGAAATAATCCGAGCATCGCCGGAGAGCCGGGCATCACGTGTTCGACGGCCCGGCCTTTTTTTATCGATAATTGACAAGGACAGAGGACATGATAACGTGCGGCAAGACCGAGCGTGCGACACGCTGGTTGGAACTTCGTCGCAAAAATTCACCACTAATTTTGCGCGCGCAAAACGTGGCAACCGAGAAAGCAGATAGAACCATGAAAATCGCAGATCGTCCCGTCACACTATTCACCGGGCAATGGGCCGACGTTCCGTTCGACAGAATGATGACGAAAGCCAGGGCCTTCGGGTACGACGGCCTGGAATTGGCATGCTGGGGAGATCATTTCGATGTCGCCAAGGCCAATATCGAGAACAAAGAATATTGCATGGAGCGGCGCGTGGCTTTAAGCCACGCCGGTCTCAAGTGCCGGGCTATTTCTGCCCATCTCGTCGGCCAAGCCATATGCGATAACATCGATTCTCGGCATCAGACGATCCTGCCGCCGCACATATGGGGCGACGGCGAACCCGAAGGCGTGCGCAAACGCGCCCAGCAGGAAATGATCGCGACCATCCGCGCCGCAAAGAGATTCGGCGTGAAGATCGTGAACGGCTTCACGGGGAGCAAGATCTGGCCGCGTCTTTACAGTTTCCCGCCAAACGACCCGAAAGAGATCAAGTCCGGCTATGATGATTTCGCGGAACGTTTCGGTCCGATCCTCGACGTCTGCAGTGAGTGCGAAGTCAATTTCGCGCTTGAGGTCCATCCCACGGAGGTCTCGTTTGACATCGCCAGTTTCAGGAATGCCCTTTCGGCTGTCGGCGATCATCCTCGCTTCGGGGTGAACTATGACCCGAGCCACCTTGGATATCAGCGGGTGGATTATGTCGGTTTCATCCATAAATTCCACGACCGGATCTTTCATGTCCATATGAAGGATGTGTATTGGCGCGACGCTGCGGAAGCAGGGGTCTACGGCGGACACATACCGTTCGGCGATCCGAAGCGCGCTTGGGACTTCCGGAGCCTCGGCCATGGCAACCTCGACTTCGAGGAGATCGTGAGGGCTCTGAACCATATCCGCTATAACGGCCCCCTTTCGGTCGAATGGGAGGATAGCGGTATGGATCGCGATTTCGGCGCAAAAGAATCTGCGGCGTTCGTCAAGAAACTGAACTTTCCCACGTCCGAGCTGGCCTTCGACGCCCAATTCGAGAAGGCTAGCGAGACGGCGTAGCAATTGTTCTCCATTTGTACTTCGTTCTCACGCGGCGACAATGCAAATTGCCGCCCTTTTTATTGATCTCGAACGATGACAACAAATTCTCCCTTGATCTTGTCAGCATGGGCCGCGAAATATTGTCTAACCTCCGCAGCCGTTCCGCTGACGACCTCTTCGAAAACTTTCGTTAATTCGCGGCAAACGGTCACTTTCTTGATTCCCTGCAGCGAGTCCAAAGTCTTCATGATCCGGTGCGGCGATTCGTAAAAGACGACGGTTCGGGAACTATCGGCCATTTCCTTAAACAGCGTTTGCCGTCCCTTTTTATGAGGCAAGAAGCCGAGAAACGTAAAATCAGCAGAAGCAATGCCGGCAACGGACAAAGCCGCAGTCAGGGCCGACGGACCCGGAATCGCCTCGATTTTTAAGTCGCCGGATGAGATCTCTTCGGAGAGCGCGTCCCGGATATGGCTGACGAGCTTTGCGCCCGGGTCGGCGATACCGGGCGTGCCGGCGTCACTGACCAGGGCCAGATTTTTTCCCTGCTTGAGGAGATCGATGATCTGGCTCGTGCGGGCCCGAGAGCTATGCGCATGGTACGAGAGCATGGGTGTCTTCAATGCATGCCGCAGAAATAGGCGCCTGGCCACCCGCGTATCCTCAGAGAGCACCAAATCCGCGTTGGCGAGGACTTTAAGAGCACGCAGAGTGATGTCGTCAAGATTACCGATCGGCGTCCCAACGACCGAAAAAGTAGCCATGAAAACACATTATCATACTTTTATTGAGATAAATGCTTACTTGTATTAGACTTGCCGCATGGCATTTCAAGGCGCAAAAGTAGTGTATGTCACGCGGGATATCGAGAGAGCCCTCGGGATGACCCCTTCTCCGAATTACCTCATCATTTCGAATAAGACCCCTCACGGCGAAGACATTGCGCGGCAGCATCCGGGCCGGGTGATCCTGGTCGGCGGCCGCGCGGAAAAACTGCTCGGCACGGGAGAATTGCTCGGCACGGCTGAAGCGCGGAGTTTGATGGCCGAACAGGCGGTCCATGGAGCAGGCGGAGCCTCGGTTTTGGTCTTCAAGAACACCCTGCGCGTCGAGTCCGTCATCAGAGCGCACGGCTGGAATGTCCTCAATCCCCCGTCGGACCTGTCCGAACGCGTGGAAAACAAGCTCTCGCAATTGCGCTGGCTCGGCAGCCTTGGCGCCAAATATCTGCCGTCGCACGCGTCCAAGGTCGCGAAATACATCACTTGGAAAGCCGATCCATTCATTATTCAATGGGCGCACGGCCATACGGGCGACGGCACGGTCCTCGTCCGCACGCCGGAAGAATTGCGGATTCTCCAGGATAAATTTCCGGACAGAATGGCTCGCGTCTCCGCCTACGTCGAGGGCCCGTCATATACCGTCAATGCGGTGATCACGCCGTCGCGGATCCTGATCGGCAATTTGAGCTACCAGATCACCGGCCTCTCGCCGTTCACGGATAATGCCATGAGCACGGTCGGCAACGATTGGGGGTTGGCCGGACGAGAGCTCAAAGCGGGCGACCTCTCGGCCATTCGATCGATGGTCGAGGAAATCGGCAGAAAGCTGCAGTCTGACGGCTGGAAAGGGCTTTTCGGCGTCGACCTCATCCGTGAAGCCGGGAGCAACCGCATATATTTGATCGAAGTCAATGCCCGCCAGCCGGCTTCGGCCACATTCGAATCGTCCCTGCAGGAAGCGGCCCGGTCGCGAGGCAGCCGGGGACTGACGACTTTCGAAGCTCATATTCGGGCGCTCCTCGGCCTGCCGATCGATGAAGACATCGTGAGGATCGACGACGGCGCGCAGATAGTCCAGCGCGTCACCCGGAATGTTCAAAGCCTTTTTGACGACGCCGGCGGAGAGCTCGAGCGTGGCGGTTATAAGGCCGTGACCTACGAGAATAGCGCGCCGAATTCCGATCTGCTGCGAATTCAAAGCCGAGAGAGCATCATGGCCGGCCACAATATCTTTAACGACCGGGGACGGGAGATCGCCAAAGCCATCAAAGACTCATTTTTTAAGATACAATTGTAGACATGACATATGAACACCAAGACGCTTTCAAAACGGGCATTATCGGTCATTGACCAATACCTGCATTTCACCTTCGGCTCGGCTGTCTGTTCCGTGCCGTATTTCAACAACAAGACCGTGCGAGCCCGCGCTTCCCTGCGCGCCGAGATCGGCAAAGGCAGCCCTAAAGATATATTCGAAGAGGTCGAAACCGTCGCGGTCAAAAATCATATCGATCAGACAGCGCTTTCGGACGGATCGTTGAAGAAACTGCTGGTCGAGAGCGATATCGGCGTCGACTGCTCGGCATTTGCTTTCTACGCGCTCAATGCCGAAAGCCAGGAAACTGGCAAAGGCTCTCTCGACAAGCATATGCATTTCGTCAATTGCCGCGGTTTCGCGGGCAAGATCATGTGCGCCCTGCGCCCTGTCGAAAATTGCGACGTGGCCACGATGGCTGACGACAAGAACAGCACGGCCATTCCGCTCGAAGAGATCCGGCCCGGCGACGTGATTACCATGACAGGCGGCCCTGAGCGCGATGAACGCAACCATATTCTGGTCATTCATCAAGTGGAATATCAAAATTTCACTCCTTATATCGCGCACTATTCGCATGCCGCAGCCTATCCGGAAGACGGCCTCTACAATACCGGCATTCGGCAAGGAACCATAGAGATTCCCGAGGCCGGAAAACCGCTGACTGAAGCGCATTGGTCGGAAAATATTGCTGCCGGCGCGCCTAACCGGATCTTAGAACGAGCGCGTAGTTCAAAGACCGAGGTCAGACGATTGCGCTGGTTTTAAAAGCAGAATATGCGTGGTATCGTGTAGCTGATGATCACGATTCTTCAGGGCACGGCTGATCTGGCCTATATTTTTGGCTTCGCTCTCTTTGGCGCTTTTGCCGCTTTTCTCTGGGCTCCGCTCTTGTCGGCTTTGCTTCGGCGCCTGAACATCATGAAGCGCGCCAAAACGGAGCTCGTCACGCTCGGTTCGCATGCTTATAAGGCGACGACGCCGGTCATGGGCGGGCTCCTGGTGGTCGTGACCGTGGCCCTCATCACCTTTTTTTTCAATTGGAACCGCAGCTTTACCTGGGTGCCGATCGGCGTGATGATCATTTCGGCCGCCTTGGGAGCGATCGACGACCTGATGAACATATACGGGGCCGAACGGCGTTCGCGGAAGCTCGATCACCACCTCCGGCTGATCCGCGTCCACAAGGAACTGACGATGCGCCTCTGGTACGTCGTCAGCCTGCCATGGGCGGCTTTCAAACGCATGTCGGTCTGGTTCGGTTCGCGGAGTTCGCGGGGCGTTTTCGTCCATGAGAAGCTCGTTCTTCAATTCATCGCCGGCACCCTGACCGCTTGGTGGATCTACGCCAAGCTCGGACCCGCCTGGCATTATATCTATTTTCCGTACGGCTACAGTTTCAATGCCGGTGTTTGGATCGTGCCGATCATCGTCTTCATCGTCATGTTCACCGCCAATGCGGTCAACATCGCCGATGGCATGGACGGCTTGGCGGGCGGCGCTTTGATCATCACTTTCAGCGCTCTTTCCCTTCTTTCCTGGATCAACGGCTTCGGCGAGGTGGCGATCTTGAATGCCACGGCCGTCGGCGCCCTCACGGCCTATACGTACTTCAATATAAAACCGGCCAGGTTCATGATGGGCGATGTCGGCTCTTTGGGATTAGGCGCTCTCTTAGCGGTCAATGCCATGGCCATCGGCGAGACGACAGCGCTGTTCTTCCTCGGCTTCATCTTCTATGTCGAAGCCTTGTCAGTCGTCATCCAAGTGGCCTCGAAATATCTTTTCGGGCGCAAGGTCTTCCGCATGGCGCCCTTGCATCACCATTTCGAATTGGCCGGCTGGAGCGAGGAAAGGACGGTCATGCGCTTCTGGATCATACATTTCATTTTCGTGGTCTTCGGTTTCTATCTGGCCCTGCATTAATCCGGGCCTTGATCAAAGATGCCATACCTTTACTGGGACAAAACGACCGTCAGCGATTTTTCGGAAAAGAACATATCCCTCATGTATAGCCGGGGGTATCTCTTCACGCGTCTCGGAAAAGGCGACATGCAGCAGACGCGGAGCGCGCGGATCGACCTTTCGAATCACTCAGAGACCAGTGAGAACAGGCGCATACTCAAAAAATTGCAGGCAGTCGACCTCGAAAGTGAACAGCTGCCGCTTAAAGACTATGATTGGCGAATAGGAAAATTAGGGAAGGATTTTTACGACGCAAAATTCGGCCCAAGGATCATGAGCGCCCAGAAGATCAAGGAGATGCTCATTTACGGAGACCGGAGCAATTTTAATATCTTGCTCGCTTTTAGAGAGAAAGCAGGCCATGTTCGAATCGGGTACGCGATCTGTTATGGGAACAAGGATCTGATGCATTATTCATATCCATTTTATGATCTCGGAAATTCGCCGAAAGATATGGGCCTCGGCATGATGGTCTTGGCCGTCCGAGATGCGAGCGCGGCAGGAAAAAAATTCGTCTACCTCGGCTCCCTTCAGCGCCCGTCCGACACGTACAAGCTGCAATTCGCCGGCCTTGAATGGTTCGACGGAACACGCTGGCAACGCGATCAGAAAGCCGTGAAGAAAATCCTTTCGTCTGATAAGATGGCACAATGAATCCGGCCTCTCATCTGCATTTGCCGAGCCGCGTCCATATCATCGGCATTTGCGGGGTAGCGACGAGTGCTTTGGCCATTGCCCTTTCGGAGCGGAAAGTGGCTGTGACAGGGAGCGATAAGGGCTTCTTTCCGCCGGTCTCGACCGAGCTTTCGCGCCGAAAGATCGCCTTTTACGCCGGCTGGCATCCGGAGAAGATGATCGCCTATGGCCTGCCGGAGATCGTCGTCGCCGGCGGGTCGGGAACCAGTCCGTCAAACCCGGAAGTGCTTTTTGCCAAAGCGAGGGGCCTGCCGGTCCTTTCCTTTGCCGAAGCGATCGGGTCATTCGTCGTCAAAAAAAATTCCATCGTCACGGCCGGCACCTGGGGAAAAACCACGAACTCGGCTCTGCTCTCCTCTATCCTGGCCGCAGCCGGAATGAAGCCGAGTTACTTCACCGGCGGCGTCCCGCTCTCGCATAAGTCCGGGGTCATAGCAGATTCCGACTGGAGCGTGGTCGAAGGAGACGAATATCAGGCAGCCATCTGGGATAAAAAGGCCAAATTTTTCTATTATCATCCCGTTTATCTGCTGCTCTCGGCCGTCTCATGGGACCATGCCGACCTCTATCCATCCGAAGCCGAGTACTTTCGCGCCTTTCTCAAACTGCTCGAAATGATCCCGGCAAACGGTTTTGTCACGGCTTGCGCCGACAATGACGGAGTCGGGACGGCCATGCGTTCTTGGAAAGGCAAGGCGGTCTGGTACGGCCGTGAGGGAAATAAGCTCGCCTCGTACACCTACGACCGTGTCAAGCAGACAAAAGACGGATTGGATTTCAGGCTGCAGCACGAGAGCAAGGCATGGGAGATTCATTCCCCCATGCTCGGTCTCTACCAATCGGAAAATATCGCCGGCTGTTTCGCTCTCGCGCGCGAGCTCGGCATCGCAGCGGAAAAAATTCTGACGGCCATCTCCCGATTCAAGGGCATTAGAAGGCGCTTGGAAAAACGGCACGAGGGTCCGGTGGCGATCTATGACGACATCGCCCATTCGCCGGATAAGGCCGGTCCCGTCTTGCAAACATTGCGCTCGATTTATGGCGGCAAAGTCATTGCCGTATTCGAGCCGAATATCGGCGGCCGCCAGCGGCAAACGGCGCACAAATACGATCACGCGTTCGCGAGCGCCGATATCGTCGTCATTCCGGAACTGTCAAAACTTAAGACGGCGGCCGATCAGTCGGAGCAGCCGATGAACGGGGCCGAAGTGGCAGTAGCCATCGGAAAAACGCATGGAGCGGTTCATTATATCGGCGATGACTCGGCACTTGTACGATTCCTGGTCGAGACGGCAGAGCCGGGCGACGTCATCGCCTTTCTCGGCTCCCGCGGCTGGAGAGGCATGATCGAGCGGACGATCGCTAAAATTTCCTCCTGAATATTGCCTTGTAAAATCTACTTGCCTTCATCGACGACGTCCGTCTTCAGGGCGCCGTCCTTGATCTCTCTCACTAAGAGGGTCATGCCGCACTGATCGCATTCGATGACCATGCCCGGAGCGACATTCGGATACGGCGAGAGATCGACTGAATTTTTGCACTCGGGGCAGATGCACGAAGTATTCATGGCTTTGAAAATATATTGTTCCAATGGTAACGAAAAAGAGCTAGGATAGCAATATGCAAACCCCGGCAGAGCCATATCCGGCCTTGGCCAAAGCTCTCGGCCTTCCAGGCCTTTTTTTCAAGCGCGAAGATCTCCATCCGTACGGATCGCATAAGGGCCGGTCTATTCCCTTTATGATCGATCGCTATTATGGGAGCGGCGAGAGGAATTTCGCCATTTCTTCGTCCGGCAATGCCGCCTTGGCCGCCGCCCTCCACGCCAAGAAGATAAATGGTTCTGGCGCGGAAAGCATCAGCCTTGACATCTTTGTCGGACAGAATATCGCCGCAGATAAGGTGGCTAAGCTGCGCGCGATCTCCGATGAACGCATTCGGGTCCTCAATAAAGAGCGGCCGCTCCAAGCCTTGATGCAGGCGGTAGATGAGGGAGCGCGCAGTTTGCGGCAGTCAACCGACGACGTCGCTCTCGAGGGCTATAAGACACTGGCCGAGGAATTGGCCGAAATCGGGAATGCCGGCGCGATCTTTATGGGCACATCGTCAGGCACGACGGCGGCGGCGCTGGCCCGATTCTTTTCCAATCAAAATAAGTCCGCCCAGATACACATCGTTCAGACATCTTCCTGTCACCCGATCTCTGCGGCCTTTGAAGACTACGACGGACCGAACGAAAAATCAGTCGCTGATGCGATCGTCGACATTACGGCAATCCGTAAGCCGGCGCTCATCCCGCTTATCCTAAAAACCGGCGGCCGCGGCTGGATAGCAACCAATGACGACATCGGCGCCGCGCTCGATCTCACCCTCGAACACACCGGCCTGACGATCTCCCCGAATAGCGCCCTATCGGTGGTCGGAGCCATGCACGCCGCCTATCGCGGCTTTGAATTTGACGGTGCCGCCGTCTGTTTGATATGCGGCGCCTAGCGGCAGATACAAGTTGTTCAGCATTCATTACAGGGATTTGACCGCCCTCTCAAATCTTTCGCCTCTGACCCGTCTCGAACTGTCGATGCCGCCGGCCGGAAAACCCGGGCTGAAAAGGACTTTATCGCCTTTCTTGGCCGCCTCCAAGGCCAGGCGCGCGGCCTCTTCGATCGACGGCGCCGATACGATGTTCACGGCAGCGATCTTCGCGAGAGTTGCGCGCTCGATCATCGTGCCCGATCCCGGCACAAGGACGATCGTATGGACATGGTCCGGAAACGCCGAATAGAGCACGCGGTAATCGTCGCCGCTTCTCATGCCGCCGAATATGAGAACGGTATCCATTCCGCGCGAGAGCGATCGGATGGCGGCGGCCGTCGCCTCCGGATGCGTCGAGGCCGCGTCATTATAAAAATCGGCATGTCTGACTTTTCTCATGAATTCCAATCGGTTTTTGAGCGGTTTGCGGCGCAAGAGTATGCGCTGGGCGGTCTCATCGTCCAATTTGAACAGGCGGGCGGCCTGCAAAGCCACAGCCGCATTCTCGCGGTCGTGAACTCCAACCGTCTCGAAATCCCAGTCGGTCGGAATGATCGTCGTCTTGGTACGGAGCATTTTGGCCCGCGGCAGCTCTTTGTAGGCGCGAGCAGCGTCGATAACTTCGTCGGAGGCGATCATGAAGTTGTTGTATGTCTGATGGGCCAAAATCTCGAACGGCCATTCGTCATAGGCATCCGTACCGGGTACGGTCGTGAAGACGGCCACTTGCGGGCTCATACGCATACGGGAGAGCTCGCGCATGATGTTGGGCACGATCCGGGCAAGCACGACATCACCGCTCCTGATCCTCTTCATATGCGCGAGGATGCCTTGATTCGATTCGGGATCAAGCGCAAAAAAGCCCTGCCCCTCCTCCCGGGCGCAAGCGGCTTTAAGCATCGGCTCGAGCATCGACATGACGCTGGATTTGCCGCTTTCTCCCATAATGCCGACCACCGTGACCGGCGGCGCCTGCTTGAAAAAAAGCGATTCCGGATATTCAATCGGAACGCCGGCCGCGGCGGCGGCCGTGAGGAAAGAAGATTCGCGCGGATATTCGTGCGAGAGGATGATGAGATCCATGTCAAGGAGATCGTCGGGCGGAACGGTGCCGCAGATGAAATTGGCCAGACCCAGAGTCCTTAAGACGACCAATTGATCCCTGAGCCGTGCTTCGCTTTTGAGGTCATAGACGGCCAGGAGCGCGCCGGCTTTGATCAGGAATTTGGCATCTTCGACCATCTCGCCGTGGAAGCCGAGCCCGATCAAAGCGATCCTTCTCCCCTTGAAATATTCCGGTGATGTC
>JAXDMJ010000026.1:0-7089 GCA_034666165.1 Candidatus Parcubacteria bacterium | reverse complement strand
AGTCTGCCTCTTTGGACGATCCGGCGCGGCTGGCCGTTTAACGACGTCGCGACTTTCTTATCAGGCTTCGTCTTGGTCTCCGGCTTGGTCTCCGGCTTGGTCTTTGGCTTTGGCGCTGCCTCAGACTTCGACTTCGTCTTGACCGGCGGAACTGGAGCCGGCCGCCTTGTGATCTTGACGATCTTTCCGGCTCGCACGGTCTTTTTGTAGTCGATCCCGTGTTTCATCCACCAGAGCCTGACCGCTTCAGGATGGAAGCCATGCTCCAAGATGTCGAAGAAGTCATCATCGGAGATTCTGGTCGGATCCGGACGATGCGTGTCTGAAGCGTTAAGAAGCGTCTCAAAGATGTAATACCACTTCTCCTCGCCGGGATAATTTCCCTCCGTGCAAAGGCGCTTCCAGATGATCGTGGCCCTTTGCGCCTCGGTCATTTCACTCCAGCGGACCATCTCAGCGACTCTCCTTAAATGGAGCCCCTGGACTCTGTCGCTCGTGAATACTTGGCAATGACCGGTGCTGCGCCTCGCCCAGACGATATCGCCGTTGTCGTGGAAGCCGGCGCTGTGGGCGTGGTGAGAATCAGTCTCGAAGGTAAAACATTTGAGCGAATTCACCTGACGCCATTTTTGCTTCTCGCCTTTTTTACGCTTTTCCCTTCTCAACATCGGCACTATTTTGATGATCAACGGTTTCGGCTTGGTATCCCTGATGTGATCAGCCATAAGCCAGAATCTGGCCTGGTCGCCGAACATCGAATCGAGCACGAATACCGCCCAATCTCGCGCAACTTCCAGGTTCTGCTTGCGGCGCTTCGGATCTTCGCGATCTAAAGCCCGGTATATCCGGCTGAGGACATAACCAGCGCGGGTGAGGCTTTCCCTGCCTAGGCCATCTACTTTGCCGGTCTGCATGCTGACGGCGACTTCCTTCGCCATGAATGCCTCGATCCTCGGGTCGTCGGCGTACTTGTTCTTCCGTTGATCGAAGAATTGCTGGAGCGTCTTCTCACCCGGCACTCGCTTGCTCAAATGGAATTCCTGATCCGCCATGATGGCATTAAGACCCTCCCCGATCCGATTGAGCACTCTGATATTATCTTCGGGGAAGTTGTTATGGCCTAATTTGGCGATCGCACCCAGCTGCAAACGTTCCTGCCCCTTATGGGCGTCGTAGTAGTTTATTTCTCGCAGTAGGCCTTTGACTGCCGGCTCATGGGTCGCCCCGAGAAACAGGGCGGCCCGCGTGGCCGAGCACTGCCCACGCAACCTGATCTTGTTGAATAGAGTGCTCTGGTACTCGATGAAACGCGTGTTTTTCCCGCACGCGCACGGCAGGATGCCGGCCTTGTCATTCTCCTGATCGATCTCTCGGATATCCTCTTTCGTGAAGTTCCACTTGAAGACCGGTTTGACCTTGCCGGCGCCAATGAATACATCGGCACCGTAAATGAGGATGATCAACCTCGTGAGGATGTCGTCCACATGCGGATGCATGTGCATCAAAAATTTCTTGACGACCATGGACCATCCTTTCAGACATTTTTTTATTTGCCCGCCGCCTTCCCGCTCTTCCTTCTTCCTTACTTTTTTTCTTTTTTGCACAACTGCCTTTCTGTTGAAGATTTCGCTGCTGTTTTTGAGAATCGCGCCGTCTGTCCCTATTCACTTTTTAGGAACTTTCAGCTTCTATTATTGTAGCACGGTTCTCAATATTGTCAATACAAAATGACGCCCGAGTAGAGCCGGATTATTATGTCCAAACTGCCGGTCAAAGGGTTATCGTCAGAGCTTGACTGGAGGCTTCGGTGGATATCGTTCCGGATCGATCGTCCTTTCAAAACAGACTCTGCCGGCATTATGCTGCCAAGAGTCGTTCGTATCGCCGTAATATCCGCCACTTATGGCCGGGTATGCGCCATATCCTCCGTATGAGTCATATGCGCCCCGGCCTTTAACGTCTTCGGTCGGTAAAGCAAAATTCGCGCACAGTTCGAACAGAGTGGCACCCTTAACTGAATAGCTATATGCCTCTTTCGTCTCGGGATCATCTGGAACCGCGATATTCGACAAGGGATCGATCAGGTCCGAGAATGCGGCCGGCAATTGCCTCTTGTCCATCCAATAGGCAATTATCCGCCCCTGAATATTCGAAAGGTCGTTTACGCGCTCGGAGTCGAATCGGAGAGCGCGCTGCTTCGCCGGAGTGCCGACGACCATAAAGCCGCCGACGATGCCGGAGAGAACGATTATGATGCCGAGCCAGGCAAGGATCGTCTGCCATGTCTTCGCGAGGACCGGATCGGAAATGCGGGCAAAGAGATAATAGGCGAAAACCACGGCCGAAACCGCCAGCACGGCGAGCACCTTATAGACCAAGCGGCTCGAGATTTCGCCGTTCAGATAGGTATTGATGAGATAGATCAGGTCCCCGGCAATAGTCGCGCCCGTCAGAAAAAGCGTGAGCGAGATGCGCCAGCGGCGCACCCAGATCTCTCTTTTCTCCGGCACCCGCGCCACATCCCGCCCGATGAACCATTCGAGAACATAAAGAATCGGGACGAGGATGATGAGCATCGAAACCGGCCAGGCGATCGAGCTCGACGTGTAATATCCGCCGGCCAAGACGTCCGGCAGATGATAATTGATGATGCTGAAAGAGAGGTCAATAAGCGCGACGGCTCCCACATAGAGGACCGCCGTGGCTCCCAAATGAAGGAAAAAATCCTTAGGGGTGATCTTCGTATTCATGTCTCCATTATATGGGATTAGAGGAAATTTTCACAATGGCTATTTCTTTTTGCACTCATAGAGGAAGGCGGGAGGAAAATTGCGCACTTCGAAGCCGACGACTTTGGCCTCGAACATCTCGCGGATGTGGGACAGGCTGGCGAGAACGTACTGGAACTGCAGAAAGGTGCCGGATTCGACCAGCGAATCGCTGACAGCAGATAACAGAGCTTGCCGGGTCGGACGGTTGAACTGGCCGAGGGGCAGACCGGAAATGATGCAGTCCGGCTTAGGCAAAGACAGATCACGGAGATACTGCGGCAAGAAAGCAGCATCATCGCAGACGATCATGACCCTGCTGTCGCAGATCGAATTTTGCAGGTACTCGGCCAGTACCGGATTGAGCTCGAAGACCAGTAATCTGCCGCTCTTCGGCAGCCATTCGACGATCCTCTTCGTGAAAGATCCAGTGCCGGCGCCGAGCTCGACGATCAAAGCGTCTTTTTTGAGCGGCATGCGCTCCAAAATGCGCTGAGCTAAAAATTTCGAGCTGGGCAAGAGCGAGCCGTGCGTTTTAATCCCCTTGAGCGCTTCCCGCAGGAAGAGCAGTGGAGGAGGTGATTGTGATTTATTATTCGCTTTGGCCAATTTGGAACGTATCATAGTATATTTTTGTGCGCGCACTAGGATTCGAACCTAGGACCCCACCAGTATCAGTGGTGTGCTCTACCAACTGAGCTATGCGCGCATTCTGTCTCACAATCAATCAAAACTAACAGAAATCTCGCCAAAAATCAAAACGGTTATGGTACTATAGTGGCGATGGCAACTCTCTATCGTTCCATAAGGAATTCTCTTTGGAATTCGCGCCGGCAATGGCTTTCCTGGAAGTACCTGCTCGAGATCATCGTCCTCGCCGGGCTTTACGTCGTCGCCGCCAGATACGGTCTTAGGTTCCAATACGCCGGCGGCCTTAACTCTCTGGTCTGGGCGCAAACCGGCCTCGCTCTGGCGGCGCTTTTGATCTTCGGATATCGCCTCTGGCCGGCCATTTTGATCGGCTCTTTTCTGGTGACATACTTCGACCGCGATCTGCCTTTCCTAGTTTCCGCGGTCATTGCCATCGGCACGGTCGCCGCACGGGTCTCGGGCCTGTATTTTTTACGCCATTTTGTGGAGTTTCGGAAGACATTTGAGCGTCTTCGCGATGTCTTCGGCTTCATTTTCTGGGGCGCGGTCGTAAGCACGTTCATCGGAGCTACGATCGCCGTGGCCAGCCAAGCGCTCTCGGGCATAGTGAGCACCCATGACATGTGGAACGCCTGGCTGGCCTGGTGGCTCGGCGATACCCTGGGCGTGCTTATCTTCACGCCCCTTATTCTTATCATCTTCAGGAAACGGCCGCTGCCGACACGCATTCATGCGGTGCGCATTCTGGAAGCTTTGGTATCGCTATTTATCTTCATCCTCATTTGCCTGACGATTTTTTATGATTATTTCGGAGTCGTGGCCGGACCATACGCGCGGACATTCCTCATATTCCCTTTTCTGATCTGGACAACGGTCCGCTTTGACCGCGAGGGTGCCGTGATCTCCGCCTTTCTGGCTTCGACCATTGCCATGAGCGGAACAGCCCTGGGCCATGGCCCGTTTGCCGTCGGCCTGCTCGATACCAGTTTCACTCTGCTCCAGATCTTCATGGCATCGGCCGCCATCACCGCCTTGGTCCTGGCCGTCTCATTTGCCGAACGAAAACGGGCCGAACGCGAAGTCTTTGAACAAAGGAATAAGGATGAAGCTCTGCTCGAAAGCATCGGCGAAGGCGTCATCGCCACGGATACATTCGGCAACATTACCTTGTATAACAAAGCCGCGGAAGACATGCTGCAGATCCCGCCGAGCGAGGCTATAGGCCGCGACTATGAATCCGTCATGCGCCTGGAAAATGAAGAAGGGGTCATGATCCGGTCTCTGGACAGGCCGTTGGCCGCGGCGCTTTCTGCCGGAAAAGTCTTCAGGGGCACGACGACGAGCACGCCGGCCTATTATTACCTTCGTAAAGACGGTTCGCGCTTCCCCATCGCTCTTACGGTCTCGCCGATCTACATGAAAGACAAATATTTCGGCGCCGTGAACCAGATCGTCGGCGTAGTCAACGTTTTCCGCGACATCACCATCGATAAGGAAACCGACCGGACCAAGACCGAATTCGTCTCCATCGCCTCGCACCAGCTGCGCACCCCGCTTTCCACCATGAAGTGGCACTCGGAAATACTTCTCGCAGGCGACGCCGGCGCCCTCTCCGGACCGCAGAGAGAATATGTCGCAGAGATATACCGCAGCGTCGAACGGATGATCAAGCTCTTAAGCGACCTCCTATCCGTCTCGCGCATCGAAATGGGCATGATCCGCGTCGAACTCGCGACCATCGATGTCGCACAGACGACCGACGAGGCGATCAAAGACCTGGCAGCGCCCTTGAACGAAAAGGGCATCAAGATCGCGACGCATTACTCTCCCGACGTCCCGAAGGTGAGGAGCGACAAGAGATCTCTCGAAATCGTCATCCAAAACTTGCTGTCGAACAGCATAAAATATTCGCCGGCGAAATCGGTCATCGAGCTTTCAATTGAAAAAATCGGGGAGCGGGTACGCATCGTGATCGCCGACCAGGGCTGCGGCATACCGGCCGACGACCAGAAAAAGGTCTTCGCCAAGTTCTTCCGCGCGGAAAATGCCCGTAGTATCGACACTGACGGCACCGGTTTGGGGCTCTACATTGTGAAATCGGTGCTCGAACACATCGACGGGACGATATCCTTCACCTCGGTCGAAAACAAGGGTACGACTTTTTACGTCTCCCTGCCGCTTATCGCCTAAGAAAATTATCAACCGCAGGTGACTATCGTGATAGAATCTATTATGGTATAGTTAACGCCAACATATTCTATGGAAATCATCCAGCCGGCGGACACTAAGAAGAAAGTCCTGATCATCGAGGACGAGACCCCCATGCTGCGCGCCCTCTCCGATACATTTACGCGTGCCGGTTTCAACGTGCTTGAGGCGCGGGACGGCAGTATGGCCTTGGGTATCGCTCTCAACAACAAGCCCGACATAATTTTGCTCGATATAATCCTGCCTGTCATGGACGGACTGACTTTCTTAAAAAAATTGCGTGAGGACACCGCCTTCGGGCGCAATGTGCCGGTCGTTCTCTTGACCAACCTTTCCGCCGACCGCGAAGCCATTAACAAGGCCATTACTGAAGGCAATCCGGCCTACTACCTCGTCAAGACCGAATGGACCATCCGCGACGTCGTCGAGAAGGTCAAGGAGCGTCTCGGGATGGTGCAGACTTAGTCAAATGTGGCCACGTGTCTTTCAATAAAAAGCCCGCGGTCATTTGCGGGTGACGGTGGCGGTGCCCGGACCGATCCGAAGCGATTCGCTAAGCACCGAATTTATGCAGGCGCCTCATCATATCTGCGTTTAGAGCGGCTCTTTGAGCCAATTTATCGAACCATTCTTCTGTCCAGCCCTCGCTGGTGCGCCGGCGGACGAATACCAAGTTCTTCCCGCTCGCGTGGATCATAATGTCGAGCGGAATACTTAAGATCGACACGCACGCCCCGGGCTTGGAAAACGTATAGCTCAATTTCTCTACCTGTCGCGCGGCTTCCACCGCCTTCCCAATGTCCCTACCTTCGGTGATAAAAATGCATCGTTCGGCCTGCCCTTGGTCGGTATCATAGAGCGCGATCACGATGTACATATTTTCCTTTCAGACGCTGATTGTTTGGAACGTTATCGGCTAAGCTATGTAATAACATACCGGCGTAGATAATTCAAACAGAATCGCGGGCACAAGCAAATTTGAACTCCCGAAAGTTTTCCCGGTGCTTGTGTCGGAGGGGGGACTTGAACCCCCATGAGCGTGAGCTCACAGCGCCCTGAACGCTGCGTGTCTGCCAGTTTCACCACTCCGACGAAATTCCTATCTCATTCAAAGAACTCAATGCCTTCAGCCTTTTGCGCTTGAGACTGACTAGCGCCTTACGATAATACATTTTTTTTGCAATTATTGCAGCTTTCTTTTTTGCGGATTTAAGCTGTATATCTGTAGAATTTCGCCGCCCAGAATTATCGCCCGAGCAACACGTATACGTATAAAAAGGGCCGCGGGGTCGGACCCTACGGCGCCCAGGTTACAGCTCTCCACCCGAAAAGCTCTGCGGCTCGCCGTCGCGGTCAGAGACCGTAGTGGAAATGATACCAAGCCCAGCTAGCTAAGATTGCGCCATGAAGAACGGCGCTCGCGACGACTGTCTTTTTGAGGCTCGTCCATGTTTGGCGACTC
>JAXDMJ010000025.1:0-5756 GCA_034666165.1 Candidatus Parcubacteria bacterium | reverse complement strand
CGAGATTTTGCGATTTGTCGATATATTTACTAGGCGTGCGGAATATGCAAGAATGGTTCTGTCCGCATAATACCTCCATTATGGCCAAAAAAATCCTCTGGATAGTGGTTATTATCGCCGCCATCTTGGTTCTCATAAGCCTGGGTACTAACCGAACTGAAAACGTAACAGTTGAGAGTCCGATACCCATAAAAATCGGCGCCGTTCTTTCACTCACTGGCGATGCTGCGCCGCGGCAGAAATGATTCGACGGCGTCTACGCGGTCAATGCCTCTCGGCAGGCAAGCCGAATGAAGTATTGGCGGAAAAGGGCGTCATCGAGGCCTATTTGGGAGAATAAAGCGTATGATTATGTTTAATTAATCAGGAATAAGCAATCTAAAGCACCATGAATAAGAACAGTCGGCCGATTCTAGGAGTCATCATAGCGATTCTTATCATTGTTGTTGTGGCCGTCTCGGCAAACCGGCCGGCTGACGAGAAAATTATCAAGATCGGCCTGATCGCGCCCTTAAGCGGCCCGGGAGAAGTCTTCGGTAAATCAGTTGCCAATGCTATTGCTTTGGCCGAGGACGACCTCAAAGATACGAAATATAAGTATGAGCTCCTCATCGAGGACGACGGCACAAATCCCGCGCAATCGGCCAGCGCAGCCCATAAACTGATCGTCGTCGAAAAGGTGCAGGCGCTCATTTCCATGACGTCAGGCACGGGCAATGCGGTCAAACCCATCGCCACAGCCAATAAAGTCCCTAATATCTGCGTCTGTTCCGATATTTCGGTGGCGGATGGCGCCTATAATTTCACCAACCTGATCCTACCAGACGATGAAGCTCGCGGATGGCTTGTGGAAGCCCAAAAACGCGGCATAAAGAGCATAGCCATCCTGCATCAGAACCAGCAGGGCATAAACGCGATCGTCGCGTCTATCGAAGAGTTGGCCCCAGTCTATGGCATTACGGTCACCTTCAATCAGCAATTCGATCCGACAGTCCGGGATTTCAAAACAGTCATCGCGCAGGCAGCTGTGACGAAGCCCGATCTGTATTATGTCGTCTCGTTCCCGCCGTCTCTCGACATCATCGGCCAACAGTTGAGCGACTTCGGCATAACCAATATAAGCGCCTCAGCGACTTTCGGTATCAGCGCCAAGCCGGAATTATTTGAAGGGAAATGGTATAACGACGCCAATGTGGCCGATCTGGCCTTCCGTACTCGCTTCGAGGACCGGTTTCCCGGCATCCGCTTCAACGTCCGCTCCGCGCCATTCGGCTACGATTCGTTCATGATGCTAGTGAACGGCTTCGAAAAAGGCGGCAACATCAATCAATACCTCTCCAGCTTGACATCATTCGACGGCAAGGCCGGCAAGATCACGAAAAGCAATGGTTCGCGCAGTTTTCATTCGGAGCCGGCGCTGTGGATAATCAAGGACGGGAAGTCGGAGCCGCTGTATCCGCGGCCATGACGATTCGGTGGAGATCTTCGAGAAACGCGTCCTGGAAAAAGTTTTTATGGGCAAAGAGTAGACGGGTAAAGAATATAGCTGTCAGAAGGAAATCGTCAGCGGACACAAAAAAGCCGCGCATCCGGGGATGCACGGCGACGGTAACTCCTTGGCGATTCGAAGGTGTCGCCGGATTCCTAGGCCGGTACACCAACGCCCGCATTCTCAACCTGAGGCTGAACATTGGGGACCGCCGGTCCTATCGGCTGATCGAACTTGACCGGCGACCGCAGGACCAGTGTCCCCAAGAGCCAGTCCGCCAGAGGCAGGACGACATTCAAGTTCTTCCCGTAGAACAGATGATGGATCAGGTGATGACCGTTCAACCAGATGATGATCGGGTGCATCTCCATCAGCCGCTCTTTGGGAACATGCATGCACCAGTGGATGTATTCGTACACCGCATAATAGACGGTGAAAACGAATGCTTCTGTGCATACGATCGCCCAGACTGCCGGCCACCAATCCACGCATATATAGGGAATGGCAGGCACGAGGGAAAAAAGCACGGTTACGACCGGTACGAGCACGAGCGCATTCCACCAAGCCATGGCGATATTATGTTCGTCCTCTTTCATCTGCGCCGGTTCGTGAGCCTGCAATTGATATCTTGGCTTGGCCGGGAACCTTCGATGATGCTGGCCTTGATGCGCACTGAAGGCGTAATTGAAGAGCTTTTCGAGCCAGGGCAGCCACGGTATCCGCGACCGCTTGTGCATGATGTACCGATGAAGCGTCCACTCGCCGAAGGAAGCGAATACGATCGTCGCCGCAAAAGTAAAACCGATGACGAAGTAAAGGCTGTGAGCAAAGTTAAGGTTCATGAATATCCTCCATTGCAGTTGTCTGACGATCAGTGTCGATCTTCCTCAATTATATCCCGGCGAGTGAATGCGGCACAAAGCGCAAAAATGTGGATAATAAAAAAAACCGAGTCATCCCGGCTGCGGCCGGTCACTTCGGTTGGTCGAGAGGATGTCGGAAGGATCGATATTGCTCGGCAATGAATCCATGCCATGCCGCGTTTGTCGTGGCTCCGCATTCAAGCCATTTCTCGTAAAATGTCTCGATGAGTTTTGAAAGCGGCCTTCCTTCGTCGTGGAGCGGCACGAGCACATAGCGGCAGGTGTTGGCCCAGGCGACTTCCTCATTCTCTACCAGGCCATCGAATGAGATCGCATCGCGCCCGGGGCATGAGAAGGACTCGATTTCGTGCAGGAGACCGACCGCGAAGTGGATTCGAAAGGCTTCATGCCAGTCGGGACTTGTATCTTTCATCTCATCATACGTATCCTTGAGGCTCGGTATGTAGATCTTCACCAGCGGCGATCCTTTATAAAGACTGCCTGAGGCGCTGATCTTCTCGTTCAGCGGATTATATTCCGCGAGCGGGGCGACGGAAGGGGGAGAACCGAATTCTCTTTTGAGCGCGGTCGTGAGAACGACCATCCGCCGGTTGATGCAATCGATTGGAAATGATGCCGACCCCAGCATTTCCTGGAGCGGCAGGATTTCCTTCCTCCAGAATTCTTCCCTGGCATCAACCCGGCGACCTTTGACTTCTGCCTTCGAGCCGATCCCGAGATGAATGTAGAGATAGATGAAGCCAGCCGTAAAAACGGTGAGGACAAACAGATCAAAGATAATGGTTTCTCTGGTCGTCATGCCATTTTCTGGCCGACGCCGAAATAATCTGCTCATATGATTCCTTTCAATTCCGTATTTTTCAGTCATCCCATTCCAATTATTACGGTAACACGGAGGCACCAGTCGGGCAATTTGGCATGTCCTTCATGCAACTACATCAATAGAATACGCATATGGAGATGTTGTCAAGTTTATTTGACTGAACTATATGCCCGTAACATCAAAATAACCCTTAATTTTCACAATCATTTCGAGTTATGGACTGTTTATGCACAAGACAAAAACAGTCGAAATGTTGTAGCGCGCCCTCGTGGCTATGCTATACTGTTCAACTATGTATCAGGGCATAAACCCCAAAAAATGGGTCGTGTACGTTTCGACATTTCCGCCTCGCGAATGCGGCATCGCCACCTTCACCGAAGACCTGATGAACTCTTTCGACGAGATGTATAACCCTCGTGAAGAGGCCAAGGTCATCGCCGTCAATCCCGACGCAACCTCGAAATACATGTATGATCGCCGCAAGGTCCTCTACCAGATCCCGCAGCAAGAAGCAGACGCCTACGTCAGAGCCGCTCAATACCTGAATTCTCTCGACCAAGTCGCGCTCGTGCATGTCGAACATGAGTTCGGGATTTTCGGCGGGCCGAACGGCTCCCATCTCATCTTCTTCTTGCGAGAGCTCCGCAAGCCGGCCGTCATCACTTTTCATTCCGTCCTGCCCGAGCCCAACCCAGACCTTCGTGACACCGTCCGTGCCATCAATAATCACGTTCAAAGCATCGTCGCCATGACCGAGACCTCGAAGCGCATCTTGATCGAGGAATACGGCATCAATCCGGAAAAGATCGCCGTCATTCCCCACGGCATTCACCCGGTCAATTTTTCCGACGGCAGCGAGGTCCGGAGATCTTTCGGCGTCAACGACCGTCTGGTCATTTCCACCTTCGGCCTCTTGGGCAAGGGCAAAGGCATAGAATACGGCATCGAGGCCATGGCCGAAGTCATTCGCCATCATCCCGAAGCGCTCTATCTCATCGTCGGCGCCACTCACCCGACCGTCCTCAAGAACGAAGGCGAATCATATCGTAATTCACTCATCCAGAAAGTTCGCGAGCTCAAGCTGGAAAATCACGTCTTCTTTTACAACAACTACCTCGAGATCGACGACCTGCTCCGTGTCCTTGACGCTACGCACATATATCTGGCTCTTTCGCAGGACCCGCACCAAGCCGTATCAGGAACGCTTTCCTATGCCCTCGGCAGCGGACGGCCGGTGGTCTCGACCCCTTTTGCCCAGGCCCGCGAAGATGTGACGCCTGACGTCGGCCGGCTCGTCGGCTTCACGGATCCGGCGGCCACTGCCGCCGCCCTTATTGCGCTTGCGCGCGACCGCGCGCTCCGGAACGCTTTGGGCAAGAACGCCTTCTTCAAGACCCGCGGCCGAATCTGGTCCAACGTGATGTTAAGCCACATGTCCGAATACATCCGCCTCGTGCCCGACTTATCCGAAGTCGAGAAGAATCTTCCCAAGATCAAGCTGTCCCATCTTTTCAAGCTGACTGACGGCTTCGGCGTCATCCAATTCGCCAAACTGCTCGTGCCCGATCCTGGCTCGGGCTATACGACCGATGACACCGCCCGCGCCTTGATCGCGCTGGTCAAATATTACGAGGTCTCGGGACGAAAATCCGCTCTGCCTCTCATACAGACATATCTCAATTTCATCGAGCACGTCCAGAGAGAGAGCGGCGGCTTTCACAATTACGTCGATATCGAAAAAAAGATACCTCGCGACCAGCATGTCAAGGAGAATCTGGAAGGCACTAGCGCCCGTGGCCTATATGCGCTTTCGATCACCGCCGTTTCGGAGCATGTCCCTTCGCAACTGCGTGAACGCGCCGCCGATCTTTTCAGAAAACACGTGCATATCGCCGGCACAGTCACAGCTCCGCGCTCGATGGCTTTCGCCATCAAGGCCCTTTCGGCTTGGACCAAGGCCTATTCATTTCCGGCCGTGAGCGGTCAGATCACCAAAATGGCAGACGAGCTCGTTACTCGATTCGAGACAACCAGCGCACCGAATTGGAAATGGTTCGAGGATATCTTGGCTTATTCGAACGGTATCATGTCAGAATCGCTGATCGAGGCGTACATCGCGACGCGAAACGAGAAGTATCTGACCGTGGCGCGGGAATCCCTGGATTTTCTCATCCACTACAGCTTTGAAGGGCCGGTCTGCATGCCGATCGGCCAGAACGGCTGGCTTAAGCGCGGCGGCAAGAAGCACAACCATGACCAGCAGCCGGAGGAAGTCGCGACCCTGATTTCCGCTTTGAAAGCCATGCATGCCGTTACTCGCGACAATAAATATGCCCGCCGCATGCGCGATGCCTTCAACTGGTTCCTTGGCAACAACTCCCTGCGTCGCATCGTCTATGACCATGCGACCGGTGGCTGCTACGACGGCGTCGGCGAAAAGGAGATCAACCTCAATCAGGGAGCCGAATCGACCATCATGTATCTCTTGGCGCGGCTTGAATTCGAGCGCGCCAAGATGCCGGCATTCCATTGGGGCGTGCTGAAAGATGCTCGAAATGCT
>JAXDMJ010000024.1:0-12765 GCA_034666165.1 Candidatus Parcubacteria bacterium | reverse complement strand
ACATGAAGATCTCTGAATGAGTCACCGAGTTATCCCCATACGCAAACCCGCCCGAAATAAATGGGCGGGGCGGAAAAATCGTGAGTGAGATCGGCTTCTACTGACACGCGATCGTCGGCTGTGACGTCGCGACGGCTTGCGCGGTACGTCCGGCGGAATCTATGCAGAAATACGTACCGGCCGGTTGCGACGGCAGCGCACCGAATATGGCGTAGGCGGTCGGTCCGGCAGCTGCTGTAACAACAAATAATTTACCTGTCTGGTTCGACGCGTCAGCTACGAGCAATGCTGCGTTGGTATTGGTGAGAACAGTCCCGTTTCCGCTCACACAGCCCAATGCACAGGCTGCCGTCGGGGCATTGCCTGCGACTAGAGTCGCGCTGTAGTCAGTACCATTAAAGCCAGCCTCGGCCTGCGTCCTTAGTTGTTGGACGTCGGACGTAATTCTGGCATCCCGAGCCTTTAACCGAGCCGTGTTAAGTGAAACGAGCACAACCGACGCCAAGATGCCGATAATGGCGATGACCACGAGCAACTCGATCAGCGTAAAACCTTTTGTATACCTTTTCATAGTATGAAATTATTTATAATAATTAGTAATCCGTTAATAACGAACCTTTTAGAAATGAAGGTTGTTGCGATAATTATAGCATTATGTCCACATGACCAACGGAGCGGGCTGTGGATAACAAATCTACTGCGCCTGCGCGATATTGTAGATGGGAATAAGGACCGAGGCCAACAATACGGCCACGCCGCCGCCCAGAAGGACGATCATGGCCGGCTCGATCAGAGAGACCAATGAATCGACCGCCGTGGTCACTTCGCGCGTGTAGAACTTCGCCAGAGTTTTCAAGATATTGCCGACTTCGCCCGTTTCCTCGCCGACCTTGGTCATCTGCACCATGATGCCGGGGATCTCGTGAGGATTGTTGGAAAGAGCTTCCGAAAGCGTCTTGCCGCCCTTGACCGCTTCTATCGCCCCGCGCATGATCTCTTCATAGACCTTGTTGTTTATGACATCCGAAGTGAGCTCTAGCGCCCGGACGATGGGGATGCCGGAAATGAGCATGGTATTGATGTTGTCGGCCATGCGAGAGAGATAGAGCTTGCGGAACAACGAGCTGATGTATGGGATGCCGAGCTTAAAGTGGTCGTAGGCCATCCGGCCAGGCGGCGTGCGGATGAAACGGATGACGAAGAAGGCGACGATGACAAAAGCTGCCAAAAGAATAAATCCGTATCTGACCAAAAAATTGCTGAGTCCCAGAATGATGGTCGTGTACCACGGTATGACGGCGCCCGATTCGACGATGATGCCGCTGATCTTGGGAATGACCAAAGTGAACATCAGGATCATGACCGTGAAGAAGGTTACAACGACGAAAGCCGGGTAAATGAGAGCGCCGCGCACTTTGGACGAAAGCTCATAGGTGCGGTCCAGGTAATCGGCCAGATATAGGAACGTTTCGTCCAATTTTCCCGATTCCTCGCCAGCCCTGACCATGTTGACGTAGAAACTGGAAAATACTTTGGGGTGTTTGGCTAGAGACGCCGACATGGCGCTGCCGCTTTGAATGTCATCGGCGATGATCTGCAGTTTTGAGGCCAAGAGCCGGTTCTCGGTCTCGGCGGCGAGCAGACGGAAGACTCGCAAAGCCGAAACTTGGGCCTCAAAGAGCGTCGAAAGCTGGCGGGAGAGGATGACGATGTCTTTGCTGCCGACGCGGTCAAAAAATGAGACATTGCGAGAGAGGAATGAGCCGCCGACGTCGGCTTGATGGATCGAAGCCAAGACCAGGCCGCGCCGCTGCAATGAGGAGATGGCGACGTCGACGTTGATGGCGTCGATCGAACCGCTTTTTGTCGCTCCGGTCTCGTCTACGGCCTGATAATTGAAAAGCATAGGGGGGGAAATCGATTAGTATGTGCCTAAATCATCCTCTCCAGCGTTTTCGGATTGAGGGAATTCAGATATGCGCTTTCGACGGTGATCTCGCCGGAGCGCACGAGTTCGGCGAGTGAGCGGTTCATGTCGATCATGCCCTCTTGTGAGCTTGTTTCGATGACCGTGTTCAGTTCGTGCGTCCTGCGCTCGCGGATCAGGTTGGAAACGGCATTATTGGCGATCAAGAGCTCATAGGCCGGAATGAGACCGCCGGAAACGCGCGGGATCAGGCGCTGGGAGAAGATGCCGGTCAATGAACTGGCCAGCTGGACGCGGATCTGATCCTGCTGGCTGGGCGGGAACGAGTCGATGATGCGGTCCACGGTCTGGGCGGCATTATTGGTGTGCAGGGTCGAAAGGATCAGGTGGCCAGTTTCGGCGGCTGTGACCGCCGTGGCGATGGTGGCGGTGTCGCGCATTTCGCCGACCATGGCCACGTCAATGTCCTCGCGGAACATGGCGGTGAGCGCCTTGTGGAAATCAGGTGTGTCGAGGCGCACTTCGCGCTGGTCGATGATCGAGCGTTTCGATTCATAGATGTATTCGATGGGATCCTCGATAGTCATGATGTGCTCGGCGCGCGTCTGATTGATAAGTTCGACCAAGGAGGCCAAGGTGGTCGTCTTCCCTTGCCCGATCGGCCCTACGACCAGGAAGAAGCCTTGCGGCTTGCGGCTGAATGATTCGAGGACCGGCGGCAGGTTGAGCTCGACAAGCGTGCGGATGGCTTTGGGAATGAGCCGGAGCGCGATCGAGATCACGCCCTGGCGGAAAAAGACATTGCCGCGGAAACGCGCATGGGTCAGGCCGTATGAAAAATCAACGTCCCGTTCCCTTTCCAATATCTCATTGTTCTCCGGCGACAAGAAGACGCCCATGAAGCCCTTCATGTCCGCTTCGGTCAGGACAGCTTTTTTCATGAGAGGGATCAGATTGCCGGACGAGCGGATGAAAGGCGTGCGGCCGACCGAAAGGTGGAGGTCGGAAGCGCTTTCCTTCAAGATGAGATTCACCAGATCTTCGATTTCCTTTTTGTAGTCCATGTATTTTAGAAAATTATCAGGCTTTTTTGCTCTTGCTTACGCTGATCTTCTCGACTTCGGCCAGGACTTCGGACGGAATGGTCGTGGCCTTCACGATATAGCCGTCGACGTTGAGCTTCCTCGCGCGGGCCACGTCGTCGGAAGCGCCTTGATTGGTGAGCATGATGATGGCGGCTTTTGGTATGAGTTTTTCCGAACGGACGAGGGCGATCATATCGAGGCCATCCAAGCCCGGCATGACGATATCGGCCAGGACGACGTCCGGCACATAGCCCTCGCGGAGCATTTTAATGGCCACATCGGTCGAATCGGCCGTGGCGACGCTGTAGCCGGCTTTGGTGAATTTCAAAGAGTACAGATCGAGCAGGAACTTGTCATCATCTATGACGAAGATCTTTTTCTCTGGTTGGTCAGACATGGAAATAGTATAACATTCTGCGGATTAAAGTTTATTGACCTCCTCGAACGGAATGACCCGCTCGAAAGCCTTGATGATGGCGCTTTCTTTGATGGACAGCATGCCCTTCTCACGGACGATCTTCTGGATCTCGATCTCGGTGGCTTGTTTCAGGATGGCTTGCTCGATTTCCTTGTCCATGGCGAACATCTCGAAGACGGCCATGCGGCCGCGCATGCCCTTGGGCGCCTCCGGAGTGGGCTTGATCTTCATGACCGTGCTCGCAAACGGGATATTCTTCTTGAATTCAGCCGGCAGGTCGGCGAACTGGCGGTCGATCAGAGCTTTGATGCTGCCTTCGACCGGCACGGGCTGCCCTCCGCCCGGCGGCAGCATGCCGACCAGCCGCTGGGCCACGGCCAGGATCAGGGTCGGCGCGATCAGGTACGGATCGACGCCCATGTCGATGAGACGCGGGATGACACCGGCCGCATTATTCGTATGCAGGGTCGAAAAGACGAGGTGGCCGGTCAGAGCCGCCTGGACGGCGAGCTGGGCGGTTTCCTTGTCACGGATCTCGCCGACCATGATGATGTCTGGGTCCTGGCGCAATGTGGTACGCAATCCTGAACTGAAATCGTAGCCGATCTCCGGTCGCACCTGCGACTGGCTGACGCCCTCGATCTGGTATTCGACCGGGTCCTCGAGCGAGAGCACATTGTAGCTTTCGCGGTCGAGCTCGCTTAGGATCGAATAGAGCGTGGTCGATTTTCCCGAGCCGGTCGGACCGGTGATGAGGACCATGCCATAAGGCGCGTCGATGGCTTTTCTGATGATCGCGTTATATTCCTTCGAAAGGCCGAGCTCATCGAGCGTGCGCACGCCGCGGGCTTGGTCGAGAATGCGCATTTCGACCTTTTCGCCGTAGAAAGCGGGAAAGGTCGAGACGCGGAAATCGACGCGGCGTCCTTCGATGCGGGCTGAAAAGCGCCCGTCCTGCGGCTTGCGCTTCTCATCGAGCCGCATATTGGAAAGGACCTTGATGCGGGCCACCACCGGTGAATGGACGGCCGGCGGCAGGACCAAACTGGTGTTCAAGACGCCGTCGACGCGGAAACGGACGCGGACTTTGTCGCGCATGTGCTCGATATGGACGTCGGAAGCTTCGCCCTCGACGGCATAACGGACGATCGTGGCTACGATCTTCACGACCGGCGCGTCTTCGATGATCAATGTCTCCTCTGCGGCGCCCTCCTTTCCGGCCTTGGCGGCCGGCTCCTTTTTGACCGTATCGGTTTCGACCGAAAGCTCGGTTTCGAGCTCGGAGAGGGCTTTGGTCACCTCGCCGGTCAAGCCCTTGTACATGTCGATGACCTTGGCGAAGTCCTCGGGCGTGATGAGGAAGATCTTGTAAGGGATATTCTTCTTGGCAGCCAAAAAGTTCAGGGCGTCGCGCGCTTCCATGTTGTCCGGATCGACCACGCCGACTTCGAGCGAGCCGTCACGCAGGCCCAAGGGCACGAAATGGTAATGCAAGGCCGATTCTTCCGGAATGTAATCGAGCACGTCAAAAGGAATATTGAGTTCGGCGATCGACCTGACCGGGATGTTCAGGAATTCGCCTCGGGCGGTGACGATCTCTTCCGGTTTGACGCCGCGGGCCGCGAGCGCCGATTCAAGCGACGCTCCGCCGGCGGTCTGCTTCCTGACCTCGCGGATATCGTCCTTGCCGATGAGGTTTTTTTGAAGAAGTATATCGAGGACAGACATGATGCGGCATGATATTAGCGCGAACTGCCTCCGAAGATCGGCGTGGACGTGACTCCCGGTATCGGCGCGAAAGGATTGTCCCGGCCGACGATCTGCGGCGGGATTTGAACCGTATAATCGACCAGCGTGCCGTAGGCCGTATCCTTAAAAAGCAATGCGTCGATCTTCAGGGCTTCGACTTGATTCAAAAGAAAGTTGACATTCCGGCCGACGTCCGCCGTTTCCGTCTGTGTTTGGAGCGCGGCTGTGCCGGCGACCGGCGCTGATCCGCCTTGGAAATAGAAGTAGACCGCCGCCGCGATCACAACGATGACGACGATGACGATCAGAGTTTTTTTGGATGATTTCGGTTTCATGGTGTCGATGCTTTTCGGCTATTGCTGGCGCAGCCAGTAAGCCCTCAATTGGACGTTGAAATTGTATATGCCGGTATCGCTCGCCGTCATGGAGATATGCGTCACGTCCATCAGCCGCAGGTTGGCTTCGAGATCCTGCATGAAGCCGATGAATTGCTGGTAGGGAGCGATGATCGAAAAGGAAATCGAGACCGTATCGATCGTCGGCACGGAGATCCCGTTCTGATTCGCCGCGGAACCGGCAGAGGGTGCGGGTGCGTATGCGGGCGTGCCGGCCGCTCCGGGAGCCGCGCTGCCGGCGGTGGCTTTGACGTTCTGCAGGGCAAAACCGTGCTTGAGCGCCACGTTCGTGAGATCAATGATCAGGCGGATATTATCGATCGATTTCGGCACCATCTTGTTCAGCCGCTCGAGGTCTGCAGGCTCTATGCTCGCCAGATCTTGGCGGACCTTGTCACGCTCGCTCAAGAGCTGCTTGGCGCTTTCGATCGCTTTCAGGTAATTGACATTATCCGCCTGGACCAGGTTGGCTTCGCCCATGATGCGTTCGGTCATGGTGAAATAGATGCCAGCGGCGAGGACGATCAGGATGACGGCTACGATGTTGCGGTTCATGTTATATGGGCGATGAGGTCGCGTTCACCAGCCTCTCATAGGTGATGGATGACGGATCGACCGTGGCGGTGAAGCCGAACGAAACCGTGCCGTTCGGATTAAGGGTGGGATCGGACATGATGGGATTCTTGACTATATTCTGCAAGTGATAAAGATCGAGAGAGCCGAAGACTTGCGATTGGAAAGCCACGGAAAAGAGATTGGCGCCGTAGCCCTTGAGCTCCACTTTGAGATCGTCGGCGGCGTTCGCTGGCGCGGTGACGTCGAGGGTCAGAAACCGGACGCTTTCGATCGTCAGATCCGCGATGATCTTGAATATTTGCGTGACTGAAAGATGGTGAGCCAGAATGTCCTTGGCCGCATCGATCTGGACGTTCACCCGCTTCAAATCGGCGATCTCATTTAACGGGAAGCTCTCTTCACGGGATTTCAAGTCCTTTATATATGCATCCTTGTTCGAAACGAGGTATTGCTTCCAGAAATAGGCTCCGCCCACCCCGGCGAGCGAGAGCACGAACAGGAAAATGGCCAGCACCAAAAAAATACTGACACCGGAGCGAGGCCGAGGCGAGCGGGGGATCGTCCCGCCCAGACCCCCGATCGATCCCGCACTCCCGGCGCCGCCGAGCGGCCTTTTCGGTATGAAAGAAGTTTGGAATTTCGGTTCCATAGGGATTTCCCGTGAATTATATCAGAAAAACGGCCTTAAAGGCTGTGTATAAGATTCAATCGAGTTCGGCGATCTTGCGCAGGGCCACGCCGATGGCCACGGCAAATTCAGGGCCGGCCTCGGCAAATTCCTGGGCCAAAAATGCCGGCGTTTCAAGCTTGCCAAACGGATCGGCGTATATCACTTCGGTCTGGAAGCTGATCTTGGCCAGATCGGTGAAACCTTTTAAGAGGACACCGCCGCCGGTCAATATGACTTTGTTGACGTTTTTCGAGAATTTTTTTTGATAGGCCAAGAGCGCGGAATTGGCCTCATAGAACATGTAGTCGAGGTTGACGGTGATGATCTCCGTCAGTTCCTTATATTCCGGCCCGCCTTTGAGGCCGTAGGTCCTTTTCATATTTTCGGCCTCGACTACGGGAATGGACAGGGCTTTCGATAGTGCCAGAGTGATGTCCTGGCTGCCCTTATTGATGATATGCGACGAGCGCAGCATGCCGCGCTCGATGATGTAGAGCTTGGTCGAGCGCGCGCCCATGTCGATGATCATGTTGGTGGACACGCCCTGGTCGATGACGGCGCGGATCGAGCTGAAGATCTCAATTTCATAGAAAGTCGGGGCGAGGCCGCTGCCGGTCATGATCGACTGGTATTCGTTGATGTAATCGTTGTGGATGGCCACGACCAGAATGTCGCGCCCCTGCTTTTCCGTCTTGGTCGCTTCGTCTTCCGTGACGTACGCTTCCTCGCGCGGGATGATGGAGAAATCCAGAAGGACTTCGGAGAGAGGCACGGGGATGTATTTGCGCGCCTCGATGGCCACGATATCGGCGACTTGCTTGTCGGGCACGGGCGGAATTGTGATGAAGCTGATAAGGCTGGCCGACAGGGGCAGTGCTGAGCCGCATTGCCGGGTCGTGGTCTTGGCCTCCCGGAGGATATCCTTGATGGCTTCGATCATTTTATCCGGCGGCAGGGCCACGGCGCGGCCGACTTCGATGCCGGCGTACGGTCCGAGCGCCAATTCGCCGTAGGTTTCGAGCACCGCCCGGCCCTTTTTTTTCTTGACCTGGACGATCTTCACGGCCGAAGAACCGAGATCAACGCCGAGGACGCTGGCTTCTTTCTTGAAAAAGGACGAGAGTAACGCCATGATACAAGTATAGCAGATTTATTTTTATATCATGCCGTTCATCCTGCCATCCGTCAGGCCGTTCATGCGACCGTTCATGGCCGCGCTTCGCCAAACCGTACTCGACGCTCTCTTCCCGCTTTCCGAAATTGAAGAGGGACTCATGCACTTGTCCCCCGAACAAGCATTTTCGGTTTTGCCGCGCGCGCCGGTTTTCGAGGCGCCGATCCCGAATGTTCGCGCAGTTTTTGCATACAAGGACGAGCGCGTCGCCAAGCTCGTCTGGATGATCAAGTACAAAAAGTCGGCTACGGCCGCGCGAATCGGCGCCTATGCGCTGCATAGATTCTTGGCGTCCAATATCGCCGCTGTCGACGCTAACGCCGCCATCACCTCCACGACCGCGATTGCGGAGCGTCCCCTGATCATCGTGCCAATTCCGATCTCTCCGCGCCGGCGGCGCGAACGCGGTTTCAACCAGTGCGAACTGCTCGCAGATGGGATCAAACGGCTCGATGCGAGCAGTCATTTTGTCGTTAAATCCGATCTCTTGCGTCGCGTGCATCACGGTTCGCGACAGACTTTGAAGCAACGCATTGAACGCCTGACAAGCGCCGTAGGAATTTTTTCATGCGATCGCGAATCGGCCGCTCGACTTGCCGGTTCAAAATCCAAAATCGTCGTTATTGACGACGTCATCACGACCGGCAGCACTATGACAGCGGCTCTAACGACTCTGGAGCGTGCCGGCTTTACCGACATCTCGGGTCTTTCTCTCGCGCATTGAGCGAAAAAAGAACGCCAGGCAACAAATTTTATCCTGCTTTTAGTGTTTATTTAACGAGATTTTATCTCGTGACTTTATAGTTCCCAAAAGAGGATAATGCCGGGGGCATGGTCGCGCGACTGGACTTAGTATTCCACGTCGTGAGGGTTCGATTCCCTTCCCCGGCTCACAGACTTGACAATATCCATGAGTTTGCTAAATTTCGTTCATACTAAGTCCGGCTTCAATTTTTTTATTGAAGACGCAACCAGCGCGACGTGGAGAAGAATGCCACCCTCGGGTGGTTTTCTTTTTGCAAGACATGATTTTAGACTTATTTTATTAAATTTTTAGCAGTATTTCATCTCGCGTGTCTATAGTTCCCCCGGATGAGACCAGCGCCGGCAGCATGGCGCGCGGCTGGAATTGGTATTCCTAGCCGCAAGGGTTCGAATCCCTTTGCCGGCTTAAAAAACTTGACGGCAACCAAGTACCTGCTATACTATGTCCATACCAATTCCAGCTTCAATTTTTTGTTGAAGACGCGCCAGTGCGACTAGGAGAAGAGAGCCACCTTCGGGTGGTTTTCTTTTTGCAGCGGGAAATTTGAGAGGAAAGAGTTAGAGCTTGACGAGCTTCACAAACCTTCTCTTTCCGATCTTGAGAACCGTCGTCTCGGATGGAGAATAATTCGGGTCTGTGATCTTCGAATCATCTTCGTCGCGGATTCCCCCGCCTTCGATCAGCCGCCGCCATTCGGACTTGGAAGCGATTATGCCTACCTTGATAAGCGTTTCGGAAACCGGTTCGCCCGCGACCAAGCTGATTTCCTGAACATCTTCGGGCACACCTCCCTTCGAAAAAGTTCGGTCAAACGATTCTTCTGCAGCCTGCGCGGTTTTCTCTCCATGGAATCTCTTGACAATATCGAATGCGACGCGCGCTTTGGCTTGGCGCGGACCTTTTTTCGTGAGCGCGTCTCTTTCGGAAAGCGGCAAACGCGTGCAATTGAGGTAGAGCGGAGAGATCATGGCGTCGGGCAGAGCCATGACCGCGCCGAATAAATCGTTCGCCGGCTGGCCGATGAAAACGCCGGTGCCTGTGCTCTTCGACATGAGCTCGCCCGTTTCCGGATTTGCGAGCAGGTTCAAGGCAATGACGAACTTGTCCTTGTGCTTGAGCCGCTTTAAAAGCGTTCGTCCGGCCAAAGCGTTGAAGATCTGATCGGTGGCGCAGAGCTCGACATCCACGTCCATGGCCACGCTGTCATAACCCTGCATCAGCGGATACAGGAATTCGTGGAGATGCACCGGATTTCCCGCTTTGATGCGTTTGGCGAAGAGATCGCGCTCGAGCATCTGTTGAACGGTGAAATTCGCCGCCAGATCAAGCACCTCTGCAAAAGAGAGCTTGGTGAGCCACTCGGAATTATATTTGATCTGCGCCGGATTCGCCTTGTCGTCAAAATCGATCAGCGGTCTTATCTGGCGGAGCCAGTCGGAAACATTGTGCTTGACTTCGGCGGGAGTAAGCTGTTTCCTGGTAGCATTCTTGTCTGGATCGCCGATCAAAGCAGTGAAGTCTCCGAAGAGGACGATGACCTCATGGCCGAGCTGGCGCAACTCCTCCAAGAACATGATGTTCTTGGCGTGGCCGAGATGGAGCGAGGTGAAGGTCGGATCAAAGCCGATGTATATCTTCAACCGCTCGCCCGAAAGCAGTTTTTTCATCAGTTCCGCACGGCCGGGCAGGACGTCCACCACGGTGCCGCGGGCAAAGATCTCTTCAAGTCGCGCCTGATCGGTGATTGATTTCATCATGTCTATCGAGACTTTCTCTTATCGGCTTATTGTCGCAGAAAAAGAAAAGGAGTAAAATAGAAATATGGTTAAGCTTTTCATATCTAAAAGAGTCGTATTTCCTCGACATGGTATGCAACGGGACTTTCTATTTCTTGCGAGGAAAAATTCGGGAAAAACATGGAAAGATTTTGCCGAGATTCTTGGTGTTCACCAACGAACTCTCCGCGACTGGACGCGAGAAAAATTTCGTTTGCCTCATTTCGCCCTGAAAACAATATCTGAAATCGGCAATATCGAATACCCCATAATAGAAACATTTGAACTTACAGAACATTTGTCGAGTATCGCCGTCACTGGCGGTGAGCAGAACTTTCGGAAACACGGTTCGGTCGGCGGAAATCAGGATTACCGACTGCGAAAATGGCGCGATTGGTGGAAAAAAGAGGGGAAAAGTAAAATCACAGTCAGAAATACGCTTGACATAAAGATCCCTATTAAGAATGAGCGTCTCGCTGAATTCATGGGCATTATGATCGGCGACGGGGGCGTAGCTCCTTATCATATCGCTGTGACCTTGCACTCGATTGATGACAAAGTATATTCGTTATATGTCTCAGATCTGATTTTTGAATTATTCGGCATCAGGCCAAAAATCTATCCAAAAAAATCAAGTCTCGCGATCGATATCGTGGTGCACCGAAAAAAATTAGTAGATCACTGCATCTCTCTCGGCCTCAATCAAGGGGATAAAATCAGGAACGGGCTTGACATACCAGCATGGATTCAGTCTGACCCAAGATGGGCGATCGCGTGTATCAGGGGAATTTTTGATACTGACGGATGCATATTTACTCACACATATAATTCTAACGGAAAAGAATACTCATACCAGAAAATTGAAATTACGAGCGCTTCGCCACCGCTTATCATATCGATATCAAAAATTTTGAAAAAACAGGGATTTCATGCCAGAATAGGTTCTCGCGGCACTTCGGTACATCTTGAGAGTCAAAGCGATATTCGGATGTTCAAGACTCTCGTTGGAACTCATAACCAGAAAAATCTGCCGAAGTTTGAACAATTTGGAGACGTGCCTGAGCGGTTGAAAGGGGCACCGTGCTAAGGTGTTAGGGGGGCAACCTCCTCGTGGGTTCGAATCCCACCGTCTCCGCCAAAATTGAAAATTATGTTTCGTGGGCAAAATCGCATCGTCGCAAACCGCAAATTGTGTTTGTAGTGAAAAAATATAAGACAGTGAAATGGCGTAGTTAAAAAAACCGCGGTACAGCTTTCGCCGCAACACGGGTAGTTAACGCGTCTGGATCAATTTCCTAAAATTCACTCGATCGGCAGCGACGACACATATTTCCCGAACCACTTATAGACTTCGATCTTCCCCTTCATCCCGAGATGTCGTTCGTCACAGTACGCGAAACCGACGCCAAGCAAGCACTGGGATGTCAATTGGAAGCTCGGCACCTCCATCTTGTCGGTCCCGAAAAGAGCGTCGAAATACGCCAAGTCGTCCCTGGTCAGGCCGCACAGCGCTTGATCGAAGCTCTTGGCCGCTCTCGTCCGACCGAGGATCTCCCTGATCCTTGCCTGGTAAGCGCCCTTGCTTTCCGAGTCAAGGATCTCGCCGCCAAGCTCATGCATCTCGACTTCTTCTGCCGCATACTCATCGCTTTTGAAAGGATATACGGGATTTCCATCGAGGCTGTTGTGTCGGCAGGCATGGCCGAGCTCATGATATATGATCGCCTTAAATACGGAATCCGGACACGTTATCGCCGGAATGATCATGAGCTCCCTCGTCGAGTTCCAGAGCGTTACCGAAAATCCTTTCGTTTTTTCCCCATCCTCCGGAACGACGCAGATATTCACCTGGTTGGTCGGGTCGGTTGGCGGCGAACCAACCGGTCTGATGCGACGCGGCTCGCCGTTCACGAGAAGCCCGATCCCGACTTGGCCGAAACGCTCATTGATGCGTTTGAGGCGGGGAGAGGCGACAGCTGAACTTTCGATGAGCCGAGCCATCATCTTTCGGCGTGATTCCATAAAGGCAAACGATTCGGAAGACGGCGCGGGCGCCGTTTTCAGCCACCAGACGTCGCGCCTCGAGGCGGCAGTCGAATTATAGTACGAGTCTATTGTTCGGCAGACGATGAGGACCCTATTTTGAGCATCGCGGATACCCGATTCGCGTGACATGATGCCCGCCGCGAAGAGTAGAGCGACGAGAAGCCATCCAATTCCGAAGAGCCGA
>JAXDMJ010000023.1:0-23509 GCA_034666165.1 Candidatus Parcubacteria bacterium | reverse complement strand
TCGTCCACGAAGTGCCCGTCGGCTATGGCTCCAATGTCGGTGAGGATCCGCAAGATGTTGGATTCGTTCATTTTTTCCGTCCATCGTTATTGGTTTGTACAAAGGCTGTTCAGTAGAATTTTACAGGTCGGAGGTCCTCTGTCAATCGAGTGATCGGAGCCATGCCTTGTATTTCGCATCCATATCCTCGAAACTTCGCCTGTTATCGGCGATCTTCTTTTTGCTGTGAACCATGGCGATCCGGGCGTTCAGTCTGACCGGCTTATCATAGGACGGCACGCGTTCGAGTCGCTTAAGCATGGCCCGGGAGTATTTAAAGATTTTTCGTGCCGATTTGGTGGCGCCGGAAAGATATGCCTGCGGACTCAATTTTCGGCCAGTCGCCATCTTGATCAGCTTTTTTGCAGGATAGAGCGAGGCGTAGCTCCATATTTTCGTGAGTTCCTTCCCGACATTCCGATTATCGACTATATAGCCGTATTTTTTGAAGAAATATTCTCTCCATTGCGCGACAGCGAGTTCCGCCAAGCCGTAGCCGTGATAATAGGCCGAGCTTTCCCAGCTATAGATGTGCGGGACGTTCAAAACCGAGATCGAGTCGGCCGAACGGTCGAAATATTTCCGGTATGCCCGGCGAGCGGCTTTGAGCACGAAATTTTTTGTCAAATTCCGGCATTCGTATATTTCCTTTTCAAAAAAGACCACGTACATGAGACCCATCATGTTGAGCGGACGAAGCGGGTGGAGCGCCCGGACCTTGCGCTCGAAGAGCTCGAACGGATACGGCTGCCCCGCCTTGTTCTTGGCGTAGCGCATGCGCCATTCGATGCTCCCTGCGATCGTGTCCATGAACATGCTCTGGGTCTCGGCCCAGGAGACCGTATTCGGAGGATATTCGTGATTGACGCAAACATCGCTCTGTAACGAATTAAGCCGGTCGGCGGCATGCCCGCCTTCATGGAAGACGGTCTCTAAACCCTGCAGGCCCGATCCAAGTTGGCGCGGTATGGCATTTGAGGCGAAATTGCTCGATCCGGGAATGCGCACCTTTCCACGGTATTGGACGAGGTCGGGATAATGGCAAAAGCCGTTATTCCATTTGCCTTTCCGGTCCAGGAGGTCGAGTTTCAGGCGGCCTCCCTGGAAATCAATGCCAAGGCCGGCGAACGTTCTTCCCCAATGCGACAGCGCGTCTTCAAACTGGAAATAGGGGTCTTCTTCCTTGGTGAAATCGCCGGTCATCATATACGCGAAATTCCACGGGCGGCGCAAACCGGGTCGAGTTTTTTCCAGCTTCCTCACATTTTTGAAGGCATACCTCGTCTTCCTGAAGATCTTTTCGAAGATCGAAAACAGCTCCTTTTTCGTCATGTCCTCGTCGATCCGGAGTTTGTAGTCGTAGAAATCCTCATAGCCGAGCGCGCGGGCAAATTCATTCCGGCCTTTGACCATTTCGATGTAGTCTCTGATCGCTTCGAGCGGCAATTTTTCCAGGCTTTGAAAGCAAGCTTTGCGCACTGCCTCGTCCGGATGCGTCCGGAGCAGGGTGCGCATCCTATTTTCTGAAGCCTCGACGAACCGCTTCGTCAGCGGATCTGTATATCCTTCTCTTCTCTTTGCGCGCTTGGCCAAAGCGCGCGATTCCATCTCGGCGACGCTTTTTTTCACCGGCACCGCGGCTGCTGGCGTTTGATAGAGGCAGAAAAAATCGGTCCAGACGGCCAGGCGTTTTTTGATCTTCCCCTCTGAATTTTTGGCCAGCCGCAGAGTCTCCCCTTTCAGGAATTCATCGCCGCGGAAAGCATCGCGAGCCGCCTGGGCTCGGTTCATTCGCCCATCCACACGGTGATCGCCCATGTGCGAGATCCAAAAGAGCTCCTCATAGTCCTTATGCAGTCTGCTCATCGTCCGATTAAGGTAGGCGAGCAGACGTAGGCCGGAATCAAATGTCAGTCCGCCCCGTGTCATGCGTATTTTTTGAGTATCTCAAAGTCTTTCTTGAGCGATTCGAGATTGTTGGGATTATAGACCGCCACGCAGGGATGATACAAGACGGCGATGTCGATGTCGCCAAACGCCGTTTTGCCGGCGTAAGCCTTGCCGTGCGCGCGGCTGATCGGCTCGAGTTCGAGATCAAGGTCGAATTTCTTCATGATATAGCCCATGGCATATCGTCCGAGAGCGGCGATGGCACGAGGCCTCACGATCTCGATCTGCCTGTCAAGGAAAGGCGCGTATATGTCGATTTCACTCTGCAGTGGATCGCGATTCTGCGGCGGCCGGTCCTTGATAATATTGGTGATATAGACTGATTTTCGAGGGATGTCCACATGTTCGAGCAGGAGGTCGAGCACCCGGCCGGCGGCGCCGCAGAACGGGCGCCCGGTCTTGGCTTCGTTCTGTCCCGGAGCTTCGCCGACGAACATGATCTTGGCGTCGTGGCTGCCCTCGCCGATGACTGGGAAATATTTGTTGCTCGTGCGATATTCAAAGAGCGGAGATTGCTCGAGGACCAAGACCTCATCTCGAATTTGTTTCATCAGTTCTGTTTTGTCCAAAGAGTTCATCTTATTTCGTTTAGCGGCCTACTTCGCCTGCTCAATGATGATCTGGGCCTCCGTCAATATTTTTTCGCTTTCCTCCGGCTTGCTGCCGATGTCTTTAAGGAGCGCCGGCTGGCCGACGATATCGATGCAGGCCAAAGCGCCCCGGCCGACCAGATCCCTTTTTTGGAGCTTGGACAGGCTGGTCATGCAGGTGATCGGATGCAGGCCGTTCCTTTCGATGGTCTGATGCAGATTTCCTTCGGCCGGATAGTTCCAGCCGAGGAGCTTGAGTCCGTTACAGCTTCCGTAAAGAATGGCCTTCGCTGAAAACTTGGTATTGGTGGCCAGCCAGCGCTCGGTCAATTTCCTGTCTTTGCCGCCGTAATGGAGCCGGGCGAGCGCGATGTCGTCGAATCGAGCTTTGACGTAGAGCGCGACCTTGACGTCAGATTTGGTCCCGTACTCGTTGTGGTATTTGGCTTCAACCATGGCCAGGCCGTCATCTTTCCAGGCAACGACGTCGACTTCATGGTCCACGCAGCTGCCCATGACGGTTTGATCAGTCAAAGTCTCATATCCCCAAGTCTTGAAGATCCTGGCCATGAACTTCTCAAAAGGAAAGCCGTCGGGTCCGAGCTCCATCATAGCGCGGCGAATGGAATATTTGACGGCGATCGGCAATGAATGCTCGCGGAGGAGGCTCCTGGCGCGGACGTAAACGTCGGCGGTCGTTATGCCCTCGCGTATCTCCTTTTCTACATCCTCAACGACATCCTCGACGATCTCCGGCGCGGCACCGGCGCGCTTGAGCGAGCTTATGAGTTTTTCTTTTTCAAACGGCTCGGTCGTGCCGTCGGATTTGGTGATATTGATCGGCTGATTCATGGTATAAGTATAGCGCATAAGCTTTGCGCCGAGGTCAATCTTCGATGATCCCGCCGCCCAGGCACTCCTCGCCGTCGTATATAACCAGCGACTGTCCGGGCGTGATCGTATCCTGCGGACGCTCGAACTCGAAGATCGTTTCGGTGATAGCCGCCCGCGACACGCGGATCTTCTCGAGCGGCTGGCGGTAACGGTGGCGCGCCCGGAAAGGAAATGCCTCGGCGTCGTCCGTGGCTTCGGGAATGGAACCGCGATGCCAGTTCAACCCGGAGACTCGGACCTTTTTTTGGGCTAGGGGCAATGCCCCTGCGGCGCCTCTATTGGAAACGGTGAGCGTATTCTGCCATATGTCTTTGTCGATCACATAGTACGGCTCATCACTCGGACTCTTATGCTTTGCATCGATGACAAAGCCGTGCCGTTCGCCGATCGTAAAGAGCGACGCACCGGGGTGAGCGCCGATATTTTCGCCGCTTTGATCAAGGACGATGCCCGGCACAGTTTCGATCGAATGCGAGAGGAATTCCTTCACGTTCATTTTGCCGATGAAACACAGGCCTTGGCTGTCTTTCTTTTCCGCATTCGGCAGGCCTAACCTCTTGGCCAATGACCGGACCTCGCTTTTGATCATTCCGCCCACTGGCAAAAGAATGTGTCTGAGATCCGCCTGCCTGAGCGTCCAAAGAAAATATGACTGATCCTTGCTCTTATCCGTACCAGCCAGCAATTTCAAGTAGCCATCGTCGCGAGCCACCCTGGCATAGTGCCCGGTTGCGATATAATCGGCCCCACGCTCGCGCGCCCAATCCCAAAATGCGCCGAATTTGATGGTCCGGTTGCACATGACATCGGGGTTTGGCGTCCTGCCGCTCCCATATTCCGCGGTCATATAGTCGATGACGTCCCTTTTATATTGCCTCTCGAGATTAAGAGTCAGAAACGGGATGCCGAGATGCGCGGCCGCTCTCATGGCCTCGAGCCGCTCCTCACGCCAGGCGCACGTTATCCAATCCGGCTGCCAGACTCGGATGAACACGCCGGTGACATCGAAGCCTTCTTCCTTAAGCAAGGCCGCGGAAACGGCGCTGTCCACGCCGCCGGACATGCCGATATATGCCTTCATGGTTGTATGATAAACTTAGGCCGGACCGTGCGCAACTCCGGTAATACAGGAAGAGACGTATGAACAAAAAGATATTTTGGAAAGTCATGATCGTAGAAGACATGCCAGATGTCAGGCGCGTGATAACTGAGACTCTGGAAGACGCCGGCCATGCCGTGACTCCGGCGATCGACGGCAGCGAAGCCCTCTCTGTCCTCATGGAACAAAAAAATGCAGATGGATTCGATGTCGCCTTGATTGATGTTAAGATGCCGGGAATCGCGGCTTTGGACGTCGTAAAAAAAATAAAATCGCTCTTTCCCAAGACCTTAGTGATGATCATCCCCAGCATGCTTACGGATATTCAGGGGGATGAGCTCCGAGCAGCCGGCGCCGACGCGATCCTCGACAAACCTTTTAAGGGCAGTGAACTTCTCCGCGCCATCGCTGCCCTGAGGGAAGTGGTTTAAATGAGCGTCTTTTGACGCTGGCCGAGATCATGCATTTCGGCCTTTTTTATATCGTTGTGATAGACTACGCCAAGACTCGGTGAATATAAGAGGAATTCCTGTGAAAATACTCCTTGTTGAAGATGATCCTGAACTGCGTTTCGTAGTTTCTTCGCTCTTATCTGCTCAAAAACACCAGGTCGTGGAAGCCACCGATGGCGAGACGGCGATTGAAAAATTCAGACAAGATCCGACTTTCGACACTGTTCTGGTCGATATCGGCCTCGACAAAATGGATGGCGTTCAAGTCTGCGCGGAGATCAAATCAATCTCTAAGCCGACGCGGGTGATCGTCATGTCCGGGCTGATCAGTCAGGAAAGAATGAAGGAGATAGAAGCGGCCGGAGCAGACGGCGTGCTCCCAAAGCCATTCCAAATGCCGGCCTTGTTCGATGTCCTCAAGCCGCGTGATTAACCGTGAGGTTGATCACGCTCATACAACCGGGATGCCTCTCGGTTTTTTTATGCGGCATCATTCCAGGAACTTGTCCTTGTTGGCGATATGCCCCTCGAAGGTGGCGGCATAATGCGTGACGCCGTCCTTTCCCGAAAGGAAGTACAGGTAATCGGTGGCCGTGGGCGAAATGGTGTCGACGATGGCGTCGAGCCCCGGATTATTGATCGGCCCCGGCGGCAAACCGGTATGTTTATAGAGGTTGTATGGAGAATCCATGGCCAGGTCAGTGACTGTCAGCTTGGCGGATTCTTTGCCGAGCAGATAGTAAAACGTGGCATCGACCTGCAGCGGCATTTTCTTTGCCAGTCTTCGCCAGAGGATGCCGGCGATGATCCGGCGGTCGGCAGTTTTCGTCGCTTCTTTTTCGACGAGCGAAGCCATGGCAATGACGTCAGTCGCCGATTTTCCGAACCGGCTCATCCGTCCTTGGACGGTCTTGATTTTCGCTTCAAACGTGCCGTGGAGCAGGTCGACGATTTCCTGCGGCTTGGCGTTCGCATGAAAATAATAGGTGTCGGGAAAGAGAGAGCCCTCCAGCGGCTTGGCCAGAGCGACGAATTTCTTGGCATCCAAGGCGGGCAGGGCCGCCTTCAGAGTCGTACCCATCTCGGCCGCGGTCATGCCTTCAAAAAGGGTCACCTTGATCTTGGCGATGCCCTCAAGGCCATAGAGCGTTCGATACGCCACCCGCACGACCGACTCGGGCCGATCGAAGAGGTATTCGCCGGCCTGGACCTGCCGATGGCCGCTCATCAAGACCACGAAAATTTTGTAAAGAAAGGGCGATTTGATGACGCCGCTTGCATAGAGAGCATCGGCGGCCTGCGACATGTACATGTCCTTGGGGATGGAAACTATTTTATCGCTGGGAAATTTTGACGGGGCGATCGAGAAAAAGACGATGACGGCGAGGGAAATGATGATAAGACCGCCTAAAGTAGCCGCGCACGGCAGGGCGATTTTTTTCAATAGATTCCTTCGTATTTTAAATTGATTCATACGGGTAAATTCATCGGCGCCTGGGCTTTCTTTGAGGGCACTCGCTCCATGGTCGGCGTCTGGGAGACCGAACCCGGGAAGTGGTAAATGGTCGCCAATTCCTCGGTATTCAAAACGAGAAGCTTGCTCTTGAACGGCGAATAGAAGTATGAGCGGCGCTTATAGGCCATGAGAGCCAGACGGCCGAAGCGGTTGCGGCGGTAGTCCTTGTAATCGAGCCAGGGATCGCCGAGCTTGGCGTGCCATTTGTCGCCGTTCGGCCTGAAGCCGTTCAGATTGTCTGCGTTAAATTGCTTCATATTGCCGATAATGCCGCCAATGCCGAAGGGCGTGTTGAAGACGTCTTTTTTGGCGATATACAAGGCCCGAACGCCGCAGTCGAAAGCCTGCTTAGAGATCTTGCGCTCGATCCCGGCGACGATCTCTTGTTCCCCCTTTGAGATCGTCGGCAGTTTGGCAAAGCCCGTTTCGGGATTGATGTCGCCCGCCACCTTGGTTTTGGGATCGCGCTTCAGAAGCTCATTGACTTCTGTCTCGGCGGCTTCCTTCCAGATGTCGCCGCGTTTGAACCAATGCCCCGGCTTGCGCTGATCGCCTTTGTGCGCGCGGATCGGTATCTGGAACCAGACCTGCTGGTTTGGGCCGACGCTGCCTAAAAATTCGATAAGCGGCAGAAGCGGGTCGACCTTAAACTCTTCTTTCGGGTCTTTGTCGAGGCCGTAATCCACGTAAGTCTTGATCGGGTACGGATTGATCCCTGGCGGGATTTTCTTGGACTTGACTTTGCTCGTAAAGTCGAACTCGCAGGCCCAGATGCGGATCTCCTTAGGGTCGAAATAGACGGAACGGGTATAGTCCGGGCGTTCGATGACCTCGATTCCCGGAAACTGCGAAAACAAAGCGGACATCACGCCGCCTTTGCGCCGGTCCTCCGTCCAAATGTAAAATTTGACCTGGCCTTCGACCGAGGCGAGCTCGAGCGAATACCACGGCCGGGTCTCGCCTTTCCAATATTGGGCATACTGGCTGCCGCCCGCCGTATTATGAAGAGAGTTAAGGAACGATTCCATCGCCAGCGGCGATTTGAAGGTCTCTTTGGGCAGTTTCAGTTCAAGCACCGTATACTGGAGCTCTAAAAATTGCTTCGACTGGACATAATCGACCCAGAGACCCCAGAAAAGACGTCCAAGCAGAATCGCCAGCGCTATGGGCGATATCACGATGATCGCTTGGATCGCCTCCGGCACCAAAGTCGTCTCGAAAGCGGAGAATATCAGCGAAAACGTCTGTTCAACAGGCATGCCTTCATTATATAGCGAAACGCTCCGTATGTTTAGGTCAGCCCGGCCGTTAAGCCATGGCTTTCGACTTATCCCCGGCTGGCATATATTTGCCGTCCCGGTCGCGCTTGAAGTACTTGGGATTCTGGAGGTTGACGATGATGGTATTTTCCTTGACGTAGCGCTCTTTCATGACCTTGTCTATGATCTCTTCCTTGGAAAGCGCGCCATTCTTCACGAGCACGCTCCTAATGACGTCGCGGACGACGCCGGGCGCATAACCCCATTCAGCCAAGGCATAAAGGCCGCGGCCGACCAGGACGAAGCGCGGGTCCTTGATGAGCTCATTGTGGGTGGTGGCCACATGAGCTTTCTTATTGAACATGACCGTGATCTGTTTGGCGACATCGCGGAAATGGATGGGCGAGCCATGCTTCCTGATGACCAGGAACGCGTAATCGCGCATGCCTTTGGTCTTGACGTTAGGCGATCGAGAAACGCCCCAATCGCCGAGCGGATTCTTGCCGATAGCTTTGGAAATAGCCAGCCAGCGCCGGACGACCTCCTGATTCTTATAGCGCTCTGAAACATCCTCGAGGTGCCCCAAGAACTTGCCGATCATTTCAGATTCAGGCAGGAGGTCCTCATTAGTCAAATTTGAGTAGAGTTTGCGCAGGGCATCCTCGACTTTCTTGGAAAGGTCCTCATTGACATGCCAGCGATGCCGGAACTCATCATCCTCTTTCTTTTTGCGGAATGGTTCGCCGACGACTAGGAGGAAATAGACGTGATTCTGCAAGCTTTTGTCTTTCGAGATATGGCCGAGAAAATCGTCCTCGACGACGATGCCGCCGAGAGAATTCAGGAGGTTTTCGACTTCGCCGAAGATCGCTTTTTCCTGACGGTACTCTTCGGACTTGCGGATATTGGAAAGGGCGTAGTTCTCGATCTGGCGGACACGCTCGCGGGTGATGCCGTACGTCTTGCCGATGGCGTCGAGCGTCATGCGTTTGACCTCTTTGCCGAGGCCGTAACGGTAGACGATGACATCGCGCGCGCGGTCGGGCAGCGATGAAAGCAGCCGTTTGACGGTCTGTTTGGGTTTGAACGAAATGGTTGGAGCGGCCATGGATATTATATGATCGGTGTATCTCTTTGTATCATCCTCTTGAGTTAAAGTCAATCATGTGGGAATGTGGACAAAATTGGGCGTTTCAGACCCAAACCCAGACGTCATAATAGTACCATTAATTGTGTCCATTTGTCAAACTATGAAGTTTACGAGCCGATCGGGGACGACGATGACCTTCTTCACGGCCTTATCTTCGAGCCATTTCTTGACCTCCGGGACGGCCGCCGCTTGCTCTTCCAATTCCCTCTTTTCTGTTCCGACGGCTGCGGTAAATGAGCCGCGCAATTTGCCGTTAACCTGTACGACGACAGTTAGCTCCTCATCCGCGGCGATTTTCGGATCATATTTCGGCCAGCCTGCCAGGTGAATCGATTTCTTATTTCCAAGCGACCTCCAAAGCTCCTCGGCCGCGTGCGGCGCAAAAGGCGCAAGCAGCCGGAGCAATGCTTCGTATTGTCCGCGCGTTATCCATTCCGTCTTCTCCAATCTGCCGACAGCGATCATGAGAGCGCTGACGGCCGTATTGAATCGGAAATCTTCGATATCCTCGCCGACTTTTTTCGCTGTCTTATGGAGTGTTCGCTCGATCTCATGATCGGCACTGGTTTTGCCTGTTTCCACCCGCGTCCGCAATTTCCAGATTTTTTCGATGAATCTCCGCGCGCCGGCCATGCTCGACGTGCTCCAAGCGATCTGCTGGTCGAAAGGCCCCATGAACATCGTATAGAGGCGCAAGGTGTCGGCGCCGTAAGCCTTCACTATCTGGTCGGGATTGACGACGTTGCCGAAGCGCTTGGACATTTTGCGGCCGTCTTCGCCCATGATCAGGCCGACGTGCCGGAGTTTCATGAACGGTTCGTTCGCCGAGACCTCGCCGAGGTCATAGAGGACCTTGTGCCAGAAACGCGAGTATATCAGATGGCGCGTGGCATGCTCGGCTCCGCCGACGTATAAGTCGACCGGCGACCAGTATTTTTCCCTTTTCTCGTCGACGAATCGCTTCGTATTTTTCGGATCTTCATAGCGGAGATAGTACCAGCAGGAACCGGCCCATTGCGGCATGGTATTCGTCTCCCTTTTGGCCGACCCTCGACAATTCGGGCATTTGACATTGACCCATTTGGCGATTGTGGCCAGAGGCGATTCGCCGGTCCCGGTCGGTTCATATGATTTGACCTTGGGCAAGAGGACGGGCAGGTCTTTTTCCGGGACGGGCACGACGCCGCATTCGGCGCAATGGATGAGCGGGATCGGTTCGCCCCAATAGCGCTGGCGCGAAAAAACCCAATCGCGCAGTTTGTAAATAACCGTCGTCTTGCCGCCGACGGAATCCGTGATAGCCCGCTTGGCTTCGCTCGAGCGCAGTCCGTCGAACTTCCCCGAGCCGACTAAATGCCCCTCTCCTATGAACGGCTCATCGCCGACCGGGCAAGCAGGATCGGGATAGTTCGGGCAGACGACCATCTTTATCGGCAGGCCAAATTTCTTGGCGAAGGTGAAATCGCGGCGGTCGTGCGCGGGCACGGCCATGATAGCTCCGGTGCCGTAATCGGGGAGCACATAATCTGCGATCCAAACCGGCACCTCCTCTTTGGTAGCCGGATTGACGGCTCTCAAGCCTTTGAGCTCGACACCGGTTTTCTCCTTCTCCGTGCTGGTGCGGACGATTTCAGTTTCTCTAGCGGCTCTGCTGATGTATTCTTCAACTTCGGTTCCGTTCAAAATGGTCGCATCTGATAAAAATTGTTTTACCATCTTATGCTCGGGAGCGAGTACGAGGTATGTGGCGCCGAAGAGCGTATCGGGTCTGGTGGTAAAAACGGATATGCCGGGCACGAGCGCGGACAGGACAGATGGCTCTTTTGTGCCGGTAATATGTTCTTTCTCTGCTTTGAAATCGATGAGCACCCCGCCCAATCTTTTTTGCAAATTGAGAGCCTGATCGTCAAATACGACAGAGTCGGAGCGATCACGAAGAATGAGGATTTTCTTGGCCTTGGAGCGAATGTTCTCAAAATCATATTTCCAATCGTGGGTTCCCTTTTCGAAGTGTGTGCCGTCCTTGAAGCGATTTTTAATGAAGGACGCGGCTAGGACAAGCGTATCGATGGCCTGCGGCAATTTCTCCAGGACTTTCATCGCTACCGTCCCGCCGAGGCTATGTCCCAGGAGCACCGTTTTCTCGTCGAAAGTGCACGTCTTCAAAACTTTTTCGACTTGTTCTCTGACCTTCGGTTTCGTTGTGCTTGGCAGGGCGGGAACCTGTACGCGATAACCCTGTTTTTCCAATTCGATTTTGAGCCATGGGAAGAAGTTATGCTCAGGCGAACCTTCCCAACCGTGGAGCAGGACAAAATTTACGTCCCGTTTCGGCAAAGGAAAATGGATGAGCGCCCCTTCACTCCGGCCGATCCAATTTTTCTGCAATTCCTTGATTGATTCCGGCCAATCCAGGAGTTTTCGTCCCTGATCCTGCCATTCGTCCTTCATTCCGAGAAAAAGTCCTGACCAGGCGTACTTCTGGGCGAGCGCAGTCAAAAATTCTTCCATTTCGGCTTTTGGGAGCCAGACGACCTCGTGGATTTCTTTCTCTTTTTCCGAGATTTCCTTGCGCTGCCCGTCTTTCAATTCAAAATAGGGGACATTGAAATGAGCCCAGCGATTCTCCTGCTTCGGATTATGAAAGAATTTGGAATCAAAGCGTCCGAGCTCTTTGACGAAAACTGGATTGGCATATCCTGTTTCCTCGGTTATTTCGGCTGCGGCCGCCTCTTGTGCGGATTGTCCGCCTTCGATGCCGCCAGTGATTAGGGTCTGCCAGTCGACTTTTTTCCATTTGAGTCCGATATATTTGTCCTCGGACCAATGCTTGACTATGACCATGACGGCGTTTCTTTCAATGAAAGGGTGATTCTCTTTGACGGCGCTCGAGTCCCAGACCTGCGTAAAAACCGGTACGGCTTTTGTCGTGTCAATGGCAGAGCTCGGCAAACGCTTCTGCCAGATCGGCAATTCAGCGCAGGTCATGTTCTCCGGATTAATTTCTGCCGGTTCCATCCAGATGACATCGTGCGCCTCGGCCTCCGTTGCCGAAATGTCTTTCCTTTTGTCGGAAACGAGTTCAAACAGAACGCCTGAAGTCATAGCCCGACGGTTGACGTCCTTATGGGCAGCGTAGTAGTCAGAGAGTACTGGCGCGCCAAGCACTTTCACGAACTTGATGTCAGTGTAGCCGGTCTCCTCTTCTACTTCCCTTAACGCGGCCTGTACGATGTCCTCGCCGTTCTCGACGCCGCCGACGATATATGTGACCCATGGATGTGTTTTCCATTTGAGCCCGAGGAATTTCCCGTTCTTCGGGTCGCGGACCAAGGCATGGACAGTTCGGCGTCCGATCAGCTTCTTGCCTTTTCGCGGCGGATTCTTCTTGTCGATGACGTGCGCCAGGCTGGCCGGGTCGTAGGCGTCGAGATCGTCGAGCAAACGATCGGCGTAATCGGTGATCCGTAGAACCCACTGCCGCAAGGGCCGTTTTTCAACCAAAGACCCGCATCGCTCGCAACGGCCGTTTTCTATATCCTCATTGGCCAAACCCGTCTTGTCGACCGGACACCAGTTGATGGGCTCGTAGGATTCAAAGGCCAGCCCCTTCTTCCAAAGCTCGAGGAAGATCCATTGCGTCCATTTATAATATGCCGGGTCGGTGGTGTTTATTTCGCGCGACCAGTCATAATCGAAGCCGAGAAGCTCCAATTGCTTTTTATATCGTGCCACGTTTTTCTTGACGGCCTCGGCCGGATTGGTCTTGGTCTGCAGAGCATAATTTTCCGCCGGCAAGCCGAAAGCGTCGAAGCCCATCGGATGGAGGACGGAGCGGCCGTTCATCCGACGGTATCGCGAGATGATATCCGTGGCGATATAGCCCTTGGGATGGCCCACGTGGAGGCCTTCACCGGATGGATACGGGAACATATCGAGCACGTAATACTTTTTCTGGCGGGAAGATTCTTTTGTCTGATAAATCTTCTCTGCCGACCAGCGCTCTTGCCATTTTTTCTCGATTTTAGCCGGATCATAGGCATGAGCCGAAACTTTAGACGTGGCTTTCTTCATGTTTAAGCATGATATCTCAAATGTGCGGAAGTATCAAAAATACCGCCGCACCTTGCGGGCGGCGGGTGTCTGTGTGCTCAGGGTTTAAGCATGAGGCACACGAATGAGTAGGCGCAGGCGAGAGCCACTACCAAGACGAGCATGAGATCGAGCGTATAGGAAGTACTATACGGCCGTCGTTCCCGGAATCTGACAATGGCAGTCCTGCGGCCTCCGGTCATCTTCGGTTCCATAGGGTTTCTTCGTGAACTGGTTTTTTCTCCAATAGAGCCGATCCCAAACGGATGGTGCTCTGGCGCGGAATTGTACTATAGCGCTGGAAAAAAATCCACCACGTCTGCTTCGGCTGCGATCGACGGTCATTTCAGAAAAGTTATGTTATGATTTTCCCCAGAAGATTTGAAGCGAGCTCTATATATGTCACCAAGTCATGCCGAATGGCAAAAGATTTTTAAAGCGGATCATCTGCGTGGAAGGATGATCAATCTGAAGGATACGTCTGACGACGGCTGCGAGATCCTCGGTTGCATCGAGGAAGCGACGCTCCAGGGCACGAATCTGACGGTCATTACCGGCGAAACGCGGATTCGATTTGAGCGGGACGAATACGAACCGCACGACGAGAATAATTTTTCCGATTCGGTCGAGGGCGTTGAGGACCTCCGGACCGAAAATGACGGCACGATCTCGTTTTCGCCTTGGTGCGGCTATGATTCCGTGCGCATCCTGCCGCGTGAGCCCTAAAGACCGATGGCTGTCCCAGCGGTTTTTTTAAATCTTAAATTCAATAACGTCGCCGTCCCTGACCACATACTCTTTGCCTTCCGCCCGCAACAGACCTTTTTCGCGCGCGGCGGCAAATGAGCCGGAATCGAGGAGCGTTTTCCAGTTGATGACTTCGGCGCGCACGAATTTGTCTTTGAAATCGGTGTGAATGGCGGTGCCGGCCTCCGGAGCCGTCCAGCCCTTCTGAATGGTCCAGGCGCGCGTTTCGTCTTGGCCGGTCGTGAAGTAAGTGATGAGACCGAGCAGGTCGTAGCCTTTTTTAATGAGCGCGTCCGTGCCGTCGTCGTGAGAGCCGAGGTCTTGGCGCATGGACCGCTTGTCCGCCTCATCGAGGTCTTTCATCTCTTGTTCGATACCTGCATCGACGATCACATGACCGGCCCGTGTCTGCTCGAAAAATTTGTGCAGATTTTTCCAGCGCTCATCGTGTGTCTCATTCTCGCCAACCGTTTCATCCAGATTTTTCGCACCGGCTTTCTTATTGAGCACATATAAGAACGGCTTTGAAGTGATGAGGCAGAGCTGCTTCAATAATGGCGCCTCAAACTCGTCCGGCTCAACCGTCGAAGCCAGTTTCCCCGACTCAAGCGCAGAAATGAGCCTCTCAAGCAGGGCAGATTCTATCCGCGCCTCTTTTTTGCCAGCCTTGACGTCCTTTCCAATGGAGTTCTTTCGCTTGGCGACGGTCGCGAGATCGGCTAAAACCAGCTCCAGATTGATGACTTCGATATCCTTGAGCGGGTCGATTTTGCCGTGGACGTGGATGACATTTTCGTCTTCGAAGATGCGCACGACTTCGGCCACGGCGTCGGTCTCGCGGATATGCGTCAGGAATTGATTGCCCAATCCCTCACCTTCCGAGGCGCCTTTGACCAGGCCGGCGATGTCTGTGAATTGCACGGCCGCCGGCACGCTTTTGACAGATTGCGAGAAATCGGATAGGAGCGCGAGGCGCTCGTTGGGTACAGCCACCACGCCGACCGACGGATCTATCGTGCAGAAGGGATAGTTTTCGGCCGGCACCGACTTGCGCGCCAGCGCGTTAAAAAGCGTCGATTTGCCGACATTTGGCAAGCCGACGATGCCGATGCTCAACATGGATCGAATATAGCACTATGAGCGCCAAACGTCATTTTGCGATTGTTCCTGCGGACGAGAAAGTCGTTCTTTGATTTTCTCGACCACAGCGCTCAATTTCCAATCTGATTTGACCAAGTAATACGCGGGCTCATTTTTTACGATCGCCTGGATGATCTTATCTTCGTTCGCGGACAAGTTGGTCAAAAGTATAATGGGCACTTTTTTTCCGTAGAGGTCTGATTCTCGCAGTTTTTCCATCATCATGCTGCCGTCCATGATCGGCATGAGTATATCCAGTAAGATGAGATCGGGCTTCTCACTCAAAGCCAGCGCCAAGCCCTCTTTGCCATTCACTGCGGTCAAGACAAGATACCCTTGATCCCGCAGTTCCTCTGCATAAACTTTGTTGATGACCGCATCATCCTCGACAATCAGGATTTTCGTTTTTTTGTCTTCATTCATAGTGACATATTACATAGACATTATATATGAGCAGACTTTGCTAATCAATTACTCTCATTCCAGTCATGGGAATGGCCACATAGAATGCTGTCCCTTCTGCTGCCTTTGAGATAAACCAAATCAAGCCGCCGGAATGATCAAGGACGGATTTTACGATATAGAGCCCGAGACCTGTGCCGCTGGGACTTTGATTTCTGGCATTGTCGGCTCGAAAAAATTTCGTGAACAGTTTATCCTGATCCTTTTGCGGAATGCCCAAGCCGGTATCGGAAATGACAACGACAAAACTATTTTCTCTTAGAAGTCTTTCGCCAATTGATTGTCCTTTTTCGACGACCTCGCATTCTACCTGTATCTCGCCTCCTTCCGCCGTAAAAAAGATGGCATTGGTGACGAGATTATTAATGACTATGCGGAACAGAGGCTCGTCGAGCATGAGCAGTATATTCTTTACCGGAAATAAAGTCTTAAGTTGCAGGCGTTTTTTGTCAATGATGGGTTGCAATTCATCAAGAATATTCTGTATGATGGCGCAAACGTTTTTCTCTTCCACGTTGATGGTAAAAGCTCCGAGCTCAATACGGGAGACATTTAAAAGCGCATTAACGAGCTCGATCATCCGCTCATTTGTTGAATGGATATCACCCAAATATTCCTTCTGTTTTTCCGTGAGCGTGCCTATGTTGCTGCCGAGCAGTCTTTCGGTCAGGAGCTTGATGGCAGTCGGCGGAGTTTTGAGCTGGTGGGAAGCAAGTGTAATGAATTCACTTTTCGCTTTGTCAATTTCTTTTTCTCGCGTGATATCTCGAAAAACGTTGATGGATCCGATTATCTTATTATCCAGGATCACCGGGGCGAGAGTCATCGCTACGGGAAGCCGTGTCTTGTCTTTGCGTACATAATTATAAGTACCGGATATAGTCCTGGTACCATGGGCAGTGTGTTCCTCAAGTATCTTGACGGTTGGACGTTCTGATGCAGGAATTTCTTTGCCGCTATCATCTATCATCTGAATTTCCTTGAATATCAACTTTCCCCGCAACTCCGCCTCTTGCCAGCCTAGAAGTTTCTCAAAGACTTTATTGACGAACAGAATTCGTCCTGACTTATCTGTTGCTACCAACCCATCGCCGATGCTCGCCAACATTGCCTCGTTTCTAGCTCTGATCTGTTCAAGGCCTTCGGCTGTCACCGCCAGCTTGCGCCTGACAATCTCCCTTTCTTTGGCAGTCACAGCGAGTTTCTTTGCTGTAACCACCAGCTTGCGTCTGATACTTTCCTTTTCCTCGGCTAAAACCTTGAGCTCTACAGCTCTTTTATTGGAAGCAGAAATAATTGTTTTGTCGCTCATATTATTTGTCTATTATAATCGAAGGTGCAGGTCAATCAATCTCCCTCGCTCCCCTTTCATATATTTTGAGCGGCAGCCGGCCCCAATTTTCCAAAATGGGGGTGACGAATTTCCATGAAGCCATGATCTCGCTGGTTGAGGCGAACAAGGTCTGGTCGCCGACAAAGGCGTCGTGGATCAGCCGTTCGTAGTCGTCGGGAATATCGCTGAAAGCCGGCACGTCGGAGTATTTGAATTTGAGCGTTTTGGGCTCAATTTTGAAGCCGTAGCCGGGTGTCTTGACGAAGAACTTTATCTTGATGCATTCGTCGGGCTGGATGCGGAATGTCAGGATGTTCTGGTCGGCGGGAGACTTTTTTGCCGTCTTCCGGTCCCTCCCGTCCGCGCCGCCTGCCAAGCGCTTTTTGTCATTTTTAAAATAAATGTCGATCTCGGCTTTCGACTCTGACAAAGCTTTGCCGGACTCGAGAAAGAAGGGCACGCCTTTCCAGCGGGGCGTGGCGAGAGCGGCTTTGATGCGGAAATATGTTTCGGTTTTCGAATCTTGTTTGATGCCTTGCTCCGCAGTATAGCCGGCATACTGGCCTTTGACGGCGGCTCCCCGCAGATCTTGCGGCGATATTTTTTGCAAGGATGATAGGATTTTGGCCCGCTCACGGCGGATATCGTCGACCGAAAAAGATTTAGGCATGTTCATGGCCATCAAAGCGAGCATGACGAGCATATGGTTCTGGCCGACATCGCGCAAAGCCCCTATCTGATCATAGAAGGCCTCCCTGCCCTCGATGCCGTTCTTTTCGAAGAGCTTGATATGGACTTTGTCGATGTATTCGCGCCGCCACATCGGCTCGAATATCGGATTTTCGAAGCGGAAGGCCAGGATATTCTGCAAGGCTTCTTTGGCCAGATAATGGTCGATGCGGAAAATCTGTTTTTCATCGAAAAGCTTTCCAAGAAGCTTATCGAGCGAATGCGCCATGACGATATCATTGCCAAAGGGCTTTTCGATCAAGACGCGCGTCCAGCCGGTCTGATCGTCGCAGGGAATTGTCAGCTTGGAATCGGCCAGATGCCTCAAAATCCCCTCATACAATTTCGGCGGCACGGAGAGATGGAAAAGCTTGTTCGAACATTGCCCCCACTGCTCGTCGATCGCTTGGAGGCGCGATGCCAGGCGTTCGTAGGCCGGCATCGTATCGAAAAACCCCTGCTCGTAAGACATGTGGTCGAAAAAATGCTTGACGACTTCCTCTTTGAATTGGCCGGGACGGACGTTCAGGCGCTCGCGGATGTATTCGCGGAATTCCTCGCGGCTGAAAGACCGCCGCGAAAAACCGATGATGGCGAAGCGCGACGGCAGGAGATTTTTCGAATAGAGAGCAAGCAGAGCGGGCAAAAGCTTGCGCGAGGCCAGATCGCCGGTAATGCCGAAAATGACGAAAACCGTCGGATGCAGGGCGAGCGGCTGGCTTGATAGCGCGGTTTCGATAGACGGGTTCGGCTCCATGCGCCTAGTCTACAACAAATAGAAAAAGTATAAAGTCTAGAATTTCTCGCCCCATTCAACCCATGACGGATAAATGTTACCGGCGACGAAGACGCACGGCAGGATGATCATGGCGGCGAGTGCCCACAGGACGAAAGAAATGATCTTCGGGGCGACTTCCATGAAAGCGCCGAGCATTTCGGCCCAGATATCCCATAAAGCCACGAACATTTCTTCAATCATTTCCATGGTAAAGCCCGATACTATAACGGGCAGAGATTTGGCGCAATATTGACGGAGCGCTGAACGCTGTTGCTGTTTATGACAATAAAAATTCCCGGTCCATTTCGGCCGGGCCATCAGTTCCTCGCGTTATCTTGTTCTCATGCACTACCCGCAGGGCTAGACTGATTGGGTTCATGAGAATAAATTTCATTCTCCAAAACCGAGCCATTGGCCGTCCTGACGAGGTCAACGACGTTGAAGGGAAACTCGCTATCGCGGAACCTGCCGATCGGCCCGCATTGAGCAAGCATCACGCCAACTTCGGTACCGATTGGAAACTGTTTGAGGTGTTTCCGCGGCATGAAAACACTGATCCTGTCGGGTATCGTGGCCGTCTCTCTTTCGGTCAGACTCGGATCCTCGAGTGCCTTGCGAAAATATTTCACCTGCTCGGCATTGAGTTCGATTCTGACTCTATGCAGAGACTGGCGAAAGATCCACCAGCCCTCTGTCTCTGATATTTGATCAATAACCTTGCCCCGCAGGCTGAAACGGCGTTTTCCGCATATCGGTCGTCGACGGCCTATTGGCCACATAATTTTTGCCTTTCTTCTGGTCTAAGTTCGTCGTTTTATCCGGTCTTTCCGGTGTTTACAATTCAGCCCAATAATGGCATATACACTTGCAAATGTCAATGCCTTGTCATGCCCCGGGGCTTCGCCCCTCGGCAAATCAAATTTGGTGCCAGAGCGAGCGGTGTCTCGAACCTGGGACAGATTACTGCGAATTCTAACGAGATTAAGCGATGCCGACCAATTGCCGGACTTGTCCACCATGTTTGGTCGTCGAGTCAATGATAGCGCCAGCTCGATTAGCTAAACGTCTGGGCCGAAGGGTGCGGCATAATCGTCGATTTACATCTGACACTTCTTTTTTTATCTATTTTCCAACCCTTCTATTGAGTACAAACTTCTGCGAAGGGCTTAATGCCTTATCCTTCCGGTGAACGCAGCCGAACCAACAGCAAGGGCGGCGCATCCCTTCTTTAAGTTCCGAGACGACCCTGTCGACATGCTCCTCCCTCTTCCTGGGAGTTTTAACGGAGATAGTCCAGCAGATCCATTCGTTGCGGGAAAGCGGCGTGATATCTTCCCAAGCCGCTAATGCTTTGGCATCAGAAGATAGGGCTCTCCGCAAGTCTGCCGGCAACTTGTGTACCGTGCCGTCTGAAATCGTTTTGGACATACGTTTAGAATATCAGATCTAGTTTTCTCGATAAAGCCGGCTCATTTTTATGAGCAAAGATTCTGTGCATTCATATTCGTGTAAAGTTTTGCTTCTCGAACCATAATTCGTCAGTAGATGTATCGCGCAAACAGCAGAGGTTTCGTCTGCTCAAGGTAATAGCACGAAACTTTGTCGCCGAGGGATATAATCGTGGATAATTTCTAGCAAGGTGGCGGTCCGTGCGGGGATATGTCCGTTTGTTTTTGATGTCGATGCTCAGTTTGCGACAAAAAAATGCGCAGCATGTGATGTTGCGCAGATACGTTCGCGATAGCCTCATGTCCGCGCTCGGATTAGTCATGGGATTCAACCGGATGACTTCGGTCACGCGGTACTTTTGATATGTGGCCGCACTGACACCCCCACTGGTCATAAGTTTCGATTTATCCACGCAACTAACTTCTGTTCAGCCGCCAGGCGCTCCTGAGCTTCCAAATCCCGGCGTGCGGTTGGCGAGAAATACCCGCCATACGGGCCACTCTCGGTCAGGACTTTAATGTACTCGTCCATGCTCATTCCGTGCTCAGCCGCCTCGCGCGTATAGCATTCAATGTACTGCGCCCGTTGCCGAGCCACCAGGCGGTCCAAGTGTTGACGGTACGCGTCCACACTCATATTGTGCTTAGCCGCCTCGCGCTTAAAGTCCAGCTCTTTAAGGCATGTGAACGGATCATCGCCTGCTAATAATGCCTTGCGTGCTAACCTGATGTCCTCATGATACTCGCGATCACGAGCTTCATGGAAAGAGTATGCTGATTCAATAAGTCTTTTTTGCTCAGCATCACTCAGCCGATCGCCCCACCTTCTCTTGACATCTTCGGCTGCACACTTTGTCAAAAACTTTTTGCGCGACTTCTCCATCTTCCTTTTCTCCGAATCACTTACAGCCCAGAACATACTTCCGAGGACGACAAACGCAACAAACAAGCGCGCACACACATCTAGTAGTTCATTCATAAATCACCTTTTTTCAAGCATCGGCTGATGCAGCCATCCAATAACATTATGCATGATATTCATGGATTGTCAAGTATGCTGAGCCGCCGAACCGAATCAGATTTCGGTTTCCTGGGAAAGAAAAAGCACTCACCACCATGGTAGTGAGCGCCCGGCTAAGCCTTTTTGGCTTTAGCGCGTTTTTGTGCGTCCTTGATCATTTGATCCAAAAGGCGCAAATGCTCGCGAGCCGTAACGATCTGCTCGGTCATAGTCTTCACCTTGTCCGGATGAGTATTCGTCACCAGACTATCGAAGACCTTGTCCGAAAAACCGCTTGCAGTGATCGCGTCAGCCGCGATGCGAGGAGCTATCCAGCCGAGGTTCCTGACATAATCGTTGGGACCCCGGACTCGCCCTGGGGCTTTGTCCGGATTCGCTTCCCTGACAAGCCGCTTAACCTCGATCAGCTGAAGTCGTGCCCCGGCGATCTTGGAAACCTGATGATATATCCCCATTTGCTTTTCCGGAGCTACCGTTGCGATCGGATATGCAAGGCTAAGACTTAAACGGTGAGACCGCGGCAGTTCCGGATCCAGGAGCTTCTTCAGCTCAGGAACCAGGTTGTTGATCCGAAGGAGTTGATATACCCATGCGTTGGATTTTCCGGTTATCTCGCACAACTCTTCAACCGAAGCCCCGTTTTCCTTCTCCTCCAGAAGCCCTAACGCGTACTCGAGCTTTGAGTAATCTTCCCGATGACAATCCGCAATAAAACACATACGGTGTTGCGTTTTCTTGTCAGGAACAGATCCGTCGGGATGCACTATGGCTTTGAGCTTCTTCATTCCTACCAACCCGGCGGCACGCCACCGGCGTTCACCAGTGATAAGCTCGAAGTCGGCATTCGGATCTCCGTACACACGGACCACCTCAATAAGCTGACGCTGGGTTTTCTTCAGCATGCTGTTACCGAGCTTTTTCAATTTCCCCTTCGCGAAATGCTTGCGAGGCTGCTTTTCGTTTCTGCGTATCCTGCTCGCTAGAATCTCCTGAATAATCATTTCAGGGATAATCGCTGATGCGGAATTCGGCAGTTCGTTTCCTGGCTCCGGACTGGGAGGACCTTTAGCTACCAAGGGAGCGATCGGGATGACTCTATCGCCTGACTTTGCGGCCACCGGCTTCGTTTGCGGTACTGGAAGCGATTTTTCTGGGACAGGAGGCGCTTTTGGTACAAGCGTAGGCGACGCAGGCTTGCTCTCAGGTTTCATCGCACCAACATTTTCATACAGTAGCGGATCTGAAACTTTTGATAAAACCGTCGGAGCCGGTGGAGCGGTCGGGTCGGGTTTCAGACGACAATCCAAGTGCCACTCCACGAGATGGCTCCCTTCCATGATAACAGTAATGCGCTGGGATTTTGGGCTCGGTTTATTAAGACCAACGACCCTGCCTTGGTCGAACCTGATTTCCCTTATCCCTTCGAAAAGCATCAGGCAAGCAGTGTCGTGTCCGAGGTCGCTCGTAAGATGCAATTCGTAATGCCCTTTGCGTTCGGGCCTCGGTTCATAAGGAAAAACTGACTGCTCTTTAGTATTATCAGCGCGAACAAAACCAAACGCTTCTAGCGTGCGTCCGGCAGAAAGATCAGGATCTCCGCCCATCGCACTGTGTCCTTGCAGTGAAACTATAACGTAGTCTTCTCGGGTCATGTGACACCCCCTTTCTTTTCTTTCAATGGGTTAAGCTGAGTTGTGACGAACAAATCATTACCCCATACAAGTATAATTGATTAGATGACTCATTTTCAAACACGGCTGGCTTGCATTCTTGCCAATATGGCAACTTTCGGTGGCCTAGAGCGAGCAGTACCTCGAACCTGGGACAGATTACTGCGTATACTAACGACATTAAGCGCGGCCGGCCAATTGCCGGACTTGTCCGCGATATTTGGTCGTCCGGTAAATGATACCGACAACAAGGGTGAATGGTAGACGGTAAATCTTGCCGCTTAGGGCAACAAAAAGAGCGTTGGTCTCCCAACGCCCGGACCGAGTCTCAAAGCTTACCTCGGTGCAAGCTTGAGCCAGCGGACAGAAATGAGCTTGTAATTCAGCATACCGCAGGCTGCTCCGATGATTCCGCCCACAAGCGCATTTCCCCAATAGTATCCGGCGAGCGCCCCAATCATGGAGTCCGTCATGCAGAGAAGCCGAATCTCGGAATGAATGAGGATAAAGATTCGCCGCACGATTTTGCCCAAGAGGACCGCAACTCCTGGAATTTTCGGCAATACACGTATTATCACAATGCGAATCAGCCTGAGCATGACCGCGATAACGTTGGTGTCAATGAAGACGCGCAGCGTATTTGTCGGTTTGGTCCAGAAATCTTCATCGTCTGCCGGTATCTTCATGTTGAATAACATGTATCCGAACATGATGGGAAATATTCCTATGGCAGATTCGAAGGATACAGTCAAGAAGAACTCACTGTTTCCGATAGCAAGGCGTCTGCCGATAGCTTCGAGCAATACAAACCAAGACGCTGACGCAGCGAAAAGTGGAATAATGATGGCAAGTACATAAGCGGTTGCCATCAGTCCGGCTCCGCCAATCATTAAAACAATCTTAATTCCTTGTCCAACCCGGGCAAAACCATCTCTACATTCCCGCACAACTTCGAGCCATGCCGTCTTTACAGCCCAAAGCACAGTTTTGAACTCATAGCCCAGATATCCAGCGCCACCGCCAATCATGATCCCGAACCACCAGAAGTGTCGGCTGAATTGAAGGGCGAACAAAGCTCCGAGAGTAGCACCAATGAAGCACGCTAGTGCTATGCGTTTTTCTATGTTCATGAGAACTCCA
>JAXDMJ010000022.1:0-8450 GCA_034666165.1 Candidatus Parcubacteria bacterium | reverse complement strand
TGGCTTTGGCGAGCATAAAGGCCTGAGAAGCGGACTGCGCCACATTTCTTGTTTTTCTCTCGTTTCTTGTTAGACTGATGCCACTTGCGGCCGTAGCTCAACTGGTTAGAGCACTCGCCTGTCACGCGAGAGGTTGCGGGTTCGAATCCCGTCGGCCGCGCAGACAACAAAAAATAAAAAACCGCGGAATGCTCGCGGCTGTGCCCCGATGACCGGTGCCGATTAAATATGGATGATATTTTCCGCTTTTTTATCGATCAGCTGCAAGATGAATCCATGACAAGGCCCCAGCACCATGCTTTCGACAAAGCCCGAATGACCGTCGGCGAGGATGCTTCCGATGGCTGGCAATAAGATGGCGTGCCCGACCACGAGAATATTGCGTGCCTGAGATTTATTGATTACCCGGCTGACCGCACCGACAGCGTTTTGGGCCAGGCTCATGATAGCGGCTTCGGCTCCGAACCTGAAGTACGCTCCAAGCGGCGCGTATCCCAAAATACCTTGAAGATATTCAATCTTGACGCCCCGCGGGTCATCCGAGCCGTAAAAGAGTTCCGGAATCAGGGCAAATTCGCTTGTGCCATAGGCGACCATTTCGGCGGTCTCCAGTGTTGCGCTCGTGGATGAATGAATGGCCAAGTCAAACTTCGGATAGCCAAGCCTAAGCCCGCAACGGAAAGCCAGATATTTGCCGGTGATCGAGAGCGATATCGTCTGTCTGTCACGGTGATCGTCATCGTTCCCATGACAGATGAGCGTAATGTCAAGGTTCATGTCTTGTCTTCCTCTCGGTTCCTATCCTAAGAACATATCGCATTTTGTCCGTACCGTCAAAGTCAGAGAGTTTGAAAAACTGTAAAATATTATGTACCATCATGCAATGGCCTTTTCGAAAGGCCAAGATAGCTCAGTTGGTAGAGCACGCCCATGGTAAGGGCGAGGTCCCGAGTTCGATCCTCGGTCTTGGCTCACGGCATGAATCGCGTGTGAAAATGCAAGCGGCACGTGCCAAAGTAGCTCAGTTGGTAGAGCACCGCTTTCGTAAAGCGGGGGTCCCCGGTTCAAGCCCGGGCTTTGGCTCCATGAATTCACAAAATCAAACAAAGGAACAAATCGAGGAAAAGATCGCTGCGCTGGAAGTTGCCATGGGCGCCGCTGATTTTTGGCTCGACAAGGACAAGGCGCAGGCTACCATCAGGGAACTCCAGAGTCTGAAAGACAGTCTCGAAGGCATCGGAAAATATGACCGCGGCGACGCTATCCTTGCAATTCTCTCGGGCGCCGGCGGCGACGATGCTGAGGATTTTTCCGCCATGCTCGCGCGCATGTATAGGAAATATTCGGAAGGCAAAAGTTGGGGCTGGTCGGTTATCCATTCAAATGAAAATGATCATGGCGGATATCGGAACATCACGGTCGAAATCACGGGCAAGAATGCCTTTGGCACGCTCAAAAACGAATCGGGAGTGCACCGACTGGTGCGCATCTCGCCTTTCGATTCTAACAAAAAAAGACACACGTCATTTTCACTGGTTGAAATAATTCCAAAACTGCCTAAGTCCCTGGAAAGCGACATTGTCATCTCCGACAGCGACCTTGAAATAAGTATCGCCAAGTCTGGCGGGCCGGGCGGGCAGAACGTGAACAAGCGCGAGACAGCAGTGCGGCTGGTCCACAAGCCGACGGGCATATCGATCCATGTGACCTCCGAGCGCTCACAGGCGCAGAACCGCGAAAAAGCCCTTGAAATCCTGCGCGGAAAACTCTGGAAGAGACAAGAGGAGGAGCGGCTGGCAAGAGAGCGCGGCATGCAGATTTCCTCGACCACCTCCATTGAATGGGGAAATCAGATCAGGTCATACGTCCTTCATCCCTATAAAATGGTCAAAGATCACCGCACGAATGTCGAAACGTCACAGGTTGACAAGGTTTTGGAGGGGGATTTGGACGAATTCATCAAAGCTGAAGAAGAGCTCTAAGGCGTGTTATACTCATTGTTTGTATGATCTATTACGACAAAGTCACCAAAGTATATCCCGACAAAACGGTAGCCATCGATAACGTCAGTTTTGGCGTCGAGCCCAAGGAGTTCGTCACAATCGTCGGGCAGTCGGGGGCGGGTAAGACGACTTTGATGAAGATGCTCATTGCCGAGGACTGGCCGACCGAAGGCGCCGTCTATCTCGAATCAGTCAATATCCATCGCCTGAGCAAGAAACAGATGAACAAGCTGCGCCGGCGCATCGGCATGGTCTTTCAGGACTATCGATTGATCCCTAACAAGACAGTCTACGAAAACATCGCCTTTGCCATGGAAGCGGCCGGCCGGACCGACGGTGAGATCGCCGCCGACGTGCCGCATGTGCTTGAACTGGTAGATATCGGCCATAAGATCTGGAATTTTCCGCGGGAACTCTCCGGCGGCGAGCGGCAGCGTTTGGCCATCGCCCGGGCGGTCGTGACCCAGCCCGACATCGTGGTTGCCGACGAGCCGACCGGCAACCTCGATCCAACCAACACCTATGAGATCATCCGCATCCTGCAAAAGATAAACGAACTCGGCGCTACTGTCATCTTGACCACGCATAATAAAGGGGTGGTCGATACGGTCGGCGGCCGGGTCATCACCATGGAAAAAGGCAAAGTTGTCCGCGATGACCGCGACGGAAAGTACATTCTATGAAAGGCCGGCTCAATAACTGCTATACTTCAAAACATGGTATTCACGACCTTTAGAAGGATAGTCAGGAGCGGTTTCGTCAATTTCTGGCGGAACGGCTTCCTGTCCTTCGCCGCCATCGTCGTCATCAGCCTGTCGCTCTCTGCCTTCGGGATCATCATTTTTTCCGGCGCTTTCGGCCGGGCGCTTCTGGCCGACGTCAAGGATAAAGTCGACATCAACGTCTATTTTTCGCTGAACGCGCTCGAATCCGACATCCTCGCCGTTCAAAAAGACATCGATAATCTGCCGGAAGTGGCGAGCACGAGCTATATCTCGCGCGATGCCGCGCTCGCGGCTTTCAAAGACAAGTGGCAAGACAACGCCCTCATCATGCAGGGCCTCGATGAGGTCGGCGTCAATCCTTTTCCCGCTTCGCTCAATATCAAAGCCAAAGATCCCGGGCAGTACGCGAGCATCGCTAAATTCCTGGAAAACGCCAATCCGACCGACGCCAGCGGCACGCCGATCATTGAGAAGGTAAATTATCTGGAAAATAAGCTGATCATCGACCGGCTCGGCCGGATCATACCGGCCATCGAGCAAACGGGCATAGTCATCGCCATTATTTTGGTCATTGTCGCCATGATCGTGGTTTTCAATACTATCCGCCTGATCATCTACACCGCTAAGGACGAAATTTCGGTGATGAAACTGGTCGGCGCGAGCAACATCTATGTGCGCGGACCGCTGGTCGTCTCTGGAATCATGTACGGCATCGTCTCGGCGCTGATCACGCTCATCCTCATGGCGGCTTTCGCCTTCTGGAGCGACAACGTTGTCTTGCGATTGGCCGGCGTGGAGATCGCCGCTGATTTCGAATTGATGGTCAATGTCTTGTCCACTTACTTTGTCGCGAATTTCACCCAGATTTTCCTCCTCATCATGGGCGCGGGCATCGCTTTGGGCGCCGTTTCGAGCTATATCGCCGCCCGGCGGTATCTGCGGGTCTAGAGTTCGACGCCAAAATCGCACGATAAAAAAACCGCCGACGAAAAATAGTCGCCGGACAGTGCAGGATCAGTTTGCCGGAGTCCGCATGCTTCAGTCGTCATACCGCTGCCAGTCATAGGTAATGATCTTTTTTCCGAATCTTCGAGTGAAGCGCGCGGGGTCGACCAAAGATTTAGGAACGATGAAGACGTACACATGCCTCTCACGCGTGGTCGGCAGACCGGGAAACGATTCCATGCCATTCTCTGCGACCTGCTCATCCATCTCCAGCTTGGTCAGGACGCAGACGTTCTGATCGGCGTCCTGGCGACAGAAGCGGAAAATGGATTTAAGCGGAGATTCCTCGTCCCGAGTCTTCACGAAACGGAGCGGTATTTTCAGTCGGAATTTTTCCTTCAGGCATCGAACGGCGGCATCCTCACGCGATTCATTAGGGCGGATTTTTCCGCTGACAGTGTGGCTTATACGCGGTTCCAGTTCATCGCCTCCCGATCGGCGCGTTTTTTCCCGCAATCTGAAGACGGACTTGTCTGCGCGGACATCAACGATATCGATGGCCACAGAGGTGATGTGCCGTTCGATCGACGTGATCGCTTCTCCCGGCTCGGATAGAAAGATTTCTGCTGCTCCCGAATGGATGTCAGAGAGGAGATGCTCCAGCGTTTTAGTCCCGTTGTTTTCCCAGGTTTCGATCGGCACTTCGTGTTCGATCAGAATCTCTTGAAGTTGAAGCGAAGCTATTGACTTGGGTATTTTTATCATGCAGACGAAGCTTTTTTTGGGTTGTTTTGGGTTTGAAGATGCTCTGCCACCACCCCACCCGAGGCAGTCCATTCTCGACCATAACAAAAAATGAGCTTCAGGTAAAGACATGATCGCATCAATGCGTGTCATAATATTTCCGACTTCGACCAGAGTTGCCGGCGGATAGTGGACAAGCTGCCCCCGCTTGATTAGAATACGAATATCCTTATCGTCTAAATTACTTATGAAGAAAAGATCTGAACGTCCCAAACGAAGGCCGAAGGCTGCCAAGCATCAGTCCGAGCGTCATAAGTACATCTTCGTCGTGGGCGGCGTGATGTCGGGTGTGGGGAAGGGCGTGGCCACCTCTTCGATCGGCACCTTGCTCTCTGCTAAGGGCTACGGCGTTAACCTGGTCAAAGTCGACCCGTATTTGAATGTCGACGCCGGCACGATGAATCCGATAGAACATGGAGAGGTTTTCGTCCTCAATTCCGGTCTGGAAACCGACCAGGATATGGGCAATTATGAGCGTTTTCTCGGCCGCGACCTGACCGCCGACGACTATATTACGAGCGGTATGGTCTATAAGCATGTCATCGAAAAAGAGCGGGCGCTCGAATACGGGGGCAAATGCGTCGAAGCGGTGCCGCACATCCGCGACGAGATCGTCGGCCGCTTCGAGCATGCGGCCAAAGCCAGCAAATCCGATATTTCCATCATCGAGATCGGCGGCACCGTCGGCGATTATCAGAACGTGATGTTCATCGAGGCCGCCCGCGTGCTCAAAATACGCCATCCGCACGACGTCATCTTCATCATGGTCTCATATCTGCCAATACCCGGTTCGCTCGGCGAAATGAAGACTCGGCCGACCCAGCATGCTGTCTATCACTTGGCCGCCTACGGCGTGACGACCGACGTCATCATCGCCCGCGCCGCCACGCCGCTCGACCAGCGCCGCAAGGAGAAGATCGCCGCCGCCTGCAACATCCCGCCCCGCCGCGTCATTTCGGCGCCCGACATCCAGAGCATATATGACGTACCGGTCAATTTCGATCACGATCATCTGGGCGAGATCCTGCTCGAAAGCCTCGACCTGCCGGCACGCCGGACCGATTCGAGCTTCAAGGCCTGGAAGGAAATGGCGCGGGGCATCAAGAATCACGGTAAACAGACGGTCAAGATCGCGGTCGTCGGCAAATACTTCAATACGGGCGATTTCATATTGTCCGATTCGTATCTCTCGGTGCTTGAAGCCGTCAAGTTTTCCGCTTATGCCTCGGGCTTAAGGCCTGTTATCCAGACGGTCAATGCGCGCGAATTTGAAAAGCTCGACGGCAACAGACCGCCGAGCGAGAATGACGAAGATGATCCGCGCGCCAAGCTCGACGGCGTAGACGGCATCATCGTGCCTGGCGGCTTTGGCGAATCCGGCATCGAAGGCAAGCTCCACGTCATCAGGCATGCCCGCGAACGGGGAATCCCGTGCTTCGGCCTCTGCTACGGCATGCAGCTCATGACCATCGAATTCGCCCGCACGGTCGTCGGCTTCTCCGATGCCCATACGGCAGAAATCAATCCCAAGTCTTCGCATCTCGTGATCGACGTCATGCCTGACCAGAAGAGGAAGATCGCCGCTCTCGACTTCGGCGGCTCCATGCGCCTAGGAAAGTATCCGGCCCGCCTCAAAAAGGGCAGTTTGGCGGAAGCGGCATACAGGAACGGCAGCAGGAACGGCCCCAAAACGCTGACCATATACGAACGGCACCGCCACCGCTACGAAGTTAATCCGAAATACGTCGAGAAGCTGGAAAAAGCCGGTCTGGTCTTTTCCGGCCGGTCTCCTGACGGCCGGCTGATGGAGATAGCGGAGCTCGCGCGCGAAACGCATCCGTTTTTCCTTGGAACCCAGTTTCATCCCGAATTCCGGGCCCGTCCGCTTTCGCCGCACCCGCTCTTCACCGAATTCATCAAAGCCGCCAAAGCCCGGGCCAAGGACAAACTTGCCGAGCGAAAGGCCGCTTCCGCAGAAGCGCCATCGGGCATCTCGGCTTATATCGAGACGGCGTCGTCGGAGACGATCAATCAGAATTGACGGTAATAACCGAGATTGCATCGCTACGCGCTTCCGCCGTAAGTTCCTTTAGATCTTTCAGCATCTATGACCCCTAGTCACAGCGCCGGACTGCCACGGCGCTTTTTTAGTATATTGAATAATAGATGGTCGATGCAGGCATTGCTTCTGAACCGATTATCTGGAAAAATTGAGGCAGATACGACAGCGCAGTGCGTCGTCCGCGGCGGCGCGACATGAGATTGAAAAATGAAAGGGAGGCAGAACATGAAAAATCGCTATCACGATCGCTATTACGAAAGACTGGTGCGGATGGCATGCGGCAGGGTCTCGAGAACGCTCCTAGTGCTGATCTCGGCGATCTTGCTCTTGGCCAAAGGCGCCGAACGGAAAGGCATTAAGTCGCCAGTACCCGATGCCGATAAGGGAGTGGCGGGAGCTGCAGTTCCGGAAGAAATTTTGCACAGTTCCGGCACTATCATCCCATATATAGAAACCAGACAATTAGGCTCTCCAATCACGACTGGATTGGAGAACATGAACAACCTGAGCTTGTCCGTTTTCGGCTCGCGGCCCGCCGCCTTCGAAGTTAAGCTTGATTCGCCGCGTTTTTCGGGCTTTGAATCAAAGAGTGTGTCGCCGGAGCGTGTGCAGTTCAGCGATATCTCTCACGCCGGGGCAGAGGATTCTTTGCTTGGCAATGCAGGCGGCAAATCCGCTCTCAGCAGAGAGTATGCCGAAGATGGGCAGCAGTCCGCCCAAAGAGCGGAGCCGGCGGAGGACGGAGCAAAACGAGAAGGAGGACTAGGACCGCCGTTCCCCGCCAATTTTCGGACCGGTTGGGATGACGATGACGGGCCAGCCGCCTGGGTTCGGAACCACCACCATCATCACCACCACCACGATGACGATGATTGCCAACCGCCAGCCGTACCCGAACCCGGTACGGTTACGTTGACGTTAGTCGGCCTCGCATCGTTCGCTCTTCTTCGTCGGAGGTGGAAATAATATGTGTCTGCTGCCCACGTTCCTTTAGAAATTTCATCACGCCTGGTTATTTCTCCGCGCGCCATACGGACGCGCTTTTTTGTCTGTTTTTTTTATATCTTTTTATGTCTATCAATCGTTCCGGAATTGTTTCTACGAAACGCTCATTTGTAGTAAGATAGCTCCGAGGCCGGATAAAATAATAGATTTTGACATTTAAAAATTGCGGGATCGTCTAATGGTAGGACACAGCTCTCTGAAAGCTGTTATCTTGGTTCGAATCCAAGTCCCGCAGCAGTCTTGTACGAAGATGGTCGTTAGACACTTTTTGCCTTTGTGAAATACTGACAGTTTCGGGTTCGATTGGCTCATTTTGCTGTTCACCGGCAGACAAGGACTTTTCCAGGATAAAGAACGGTTTCCTGGCTTCAATACAGAGTATTCTGTCTTGCAAAGTCAGGTTCGATCCGATTGTGACAAGAATCTCCTTCTTGGTCCCTGCATCACCTTCGGCGAACCGTTTCCGTGCGGTACAGGCAAATTCAAATGTCTGTTCAGAGAGTTTGACCCACTGATCAACCCGATGTCCGGCATCATGAAGCAGTTCCTCAAGTTCAGCTTTTTTCTTGAGAAGGTCCGCCCGCTGCCGTCCATATTCTTCATCGGACAGGAACCTCCCCTCGGCGTTACTTGGCGAGGTCTTGAGTTTGACCAAGTTGTCAATTCTGCCAAGACAGTCTCTATATGCTTTCTGTTGATCTTGAATGATGTCATTTCGCGATGCGCTTTCTTGCTCATTCAATTCATGAAGATATTCGAGCGCCCAATCCTTGAACCGTGCTGAAATCTGGATGCGCGAGAGATAATGGTCAATCTGCCGGTCCAGCTCAGTGGCGCTCACGGATTTGTGGGCGCATTTCGGGTCCTTGGCCTTCGTGCAATGGTAATAGGTGTAGTGAAGAAAAA
>JAXDMJ010000021.1:0-4897 GCA_034666165.1 Candidatus Parcubacteria bacterium | reverse complement strand
GCGAGCGACCTCGTCATCATCCTCGATTGGCTGCGGAAGAACGACCCGTCGATCCTCGCGGTGACCGAGCTCAAATCAAAGACCGTGCGGAACCACACTTGGGTCAACCCGACTCATTTCCTTTCGCTTTCCAATTATGCCGGCGGCAAGAACGGCTACACGCCCGAGGCCAATCGCACGGCCGCTTCGCTTTTCACCATGGGCAAAAACAAGGATCTGGTGGCGGTCGTCGTCCTCGGCAGCGGTTCCCGCGATAGCGATGAGCTCCGTTTGTTAAGCCGGATCGCAGAATGAAAAAAACCATAGACGCGGCTTCGCATATCCCGGACTTCTGGGCGGAACTGCCGAGGCCGTTCTTTGTACTGGCGCCAATGGCCAATGTGACCGATTCGGTATTCCGCAAGCTCATTGCCAAATACGGCAAACCGGACGTGATGTGGACGGAATTCGTTTCGGCCGACGGACTTGCATCACCCGAGGGTCGCAAACGGCTGCTGCCGGATCTGGCATTCGGAGAATCGGAGAGGCCGATCGTGGCGCAGCTCTTTACGGGTCACCCCGAAGCCATGAAGCAAGCCGCCGAGCTCGTGCGAAAACTCGGCTTCGATGGCCTCGATATCAATATGGGCTGTCCCGATCGTGCAGTGATGAAGCAGGGAGGCGGTGCTTCTCTGATCAGGAATCCCGATCTCGCCATAAAAGTCATTGAAGCCGCTCGGGAAGGCGCTGGACCTCTACCAGTCTCCGTCAAGGCACGCATCGGATTTAATAAGATCGATTTAGAATGGATACGGACTCTTCTTGCGGTCAAGCTCCCAGCTCTCTCCGTGCATTTGCGCACCTGCAAGGAACTCTCGGCCGTGCCGGCCCATTGGGAGTTGATACCCGATATAGTTAAGTTGCGCGACGAAGCCAGTCCGCAAACGCTCATTATCGGCAATGGCGACATCGAGACTCCCGCACAAGCCGCGGAATTTGCCAGGAAATTCGGCTGCGACGGCATCATGATCGGCCGCGGAATCTTCGGAAAACCGTGGCTATTCGAGAATCTCGCGAAATTGAGAAAAAAAGGCGAGAACCCGGTTGCCACGGCTGTGTATGCCGCGCCTCTAAAAACTCCTCGGCAAAAACTTGATGTCCTCGTCGAACACGCGAAGCTTTTTGAAAGAACATTCAAAGGCCTGAAAAGTTTTGATGTCATGAAGAAGCATTTCAAGGCCTATGTCTCCGGCTGGGATGGCGCCAAGGAATTGCGCGCGGCCTTGATGACCGCCAGAGATGCCGGCGAGGTCAAAAAAATCATAGAGCGTGGATAACTTTTTTGCGAGTACATGAGCGCCGGCGTATAATATCTCGGGGTAAGGATCTGTTCCCTGAACCGTGTTCGGGGCGAGGCCGCGAAACTGGGCCCTGCATGGCGGCGACGGATCAAGAACGGGTTCGGTTTAGACAGGAGACTTCGTATGAAGAATCCACGGAGCAGTGCTCGCGCACCGCCAGTCGGCTGACAGCCAAGCAGTGAGATCCACCAGATAAGTCAACGGCGAAAGCAAAAGAGTGAGTATGGGAGGAGGTAGTGTCTCGAGAGTAAACTAAAACTACAACGCCATTAGTGGCCTCGCGCAATGGGCTCCCCAGATGCGCGAGGCCTAATTTTTCATTTAGATGCTTTTAAAAAAGTGGATAACGTAACAGATTTGCATCCACGCCCGCGCCGAGCTAGAATGGCCGCTGGCAGTAATGACTTGTTCTCCGGTCGCACCGGAGCGAGGCTCGCGAACCGAAAGGAATGCGCGCGATAAGTCTCGGTTCAAACCTGCGGAAATGAAACTATAGACAAACCTTAATAACCCCAAACTGCCTTCCAGTATTGGCCTCGTATGCTGTAAAGCATGCGAGGCCGTTTTTAAACAGTGCATAAGCGATTCAGTGAGGAAAAGCCGCTTGGGGCAGAAGTTCAGGCGCCTGTCAATAGATAAAAAACGCCTTCTTCAGGCGCCGTGACGTCACATCCTTGATTCTGGCGTGGGAACTCGCTCCCACATGTCGAATGGCAGACTGACCTCTTTAGTGTCATTTGAGGGCAGAGATAGGATCCAATCAGAAACAGCTTTGATCCGCGTCCACTCTTTCGGATGTCTCATGCGGAAACGCACGAGCACATCAGTGGCTGACCGCCCGCAGTTCCTGAAAGGCGGCCAATCGCGCTCCAGCTCGAGTTTCAGGTCATCGAAACGCAGGATCACCTTTTTTTCAAGCAGGTCGATCTTCCTTGACTCAATATGGAAAAAAATGTGACCAGAATAATGCACATCCGCTGAGACTAATCCGAGCAGCGTAGCTTTGAAATAGTCGCTCGGGGCCGACCATTCGCCGATGTTGCCGCCCCGCATCAGCCGAAAGATTGGCGTAAACGAACTTGGCGTGTCCATAAGGCTCCGCGTGTATTATATCAAAATAAGCTGATCCCTTCTGGTCGTCATATTCGTCCCGGCCGACATAAAAAGACGGAGAACGTCGGGGCCTTATATAGAAATAAAAAAACGCTCTCTTCTGGAGAAGGGAGAGCGATAAGGCAGGAGAGGCCGGAGCGGAAGTATTAACAGACGGTGCCGTGAGCCTCAACGTGCCCACAGCTCCTTCATGTATGTCCGGACCGAACCTCTCCCGCCAGAACTGAAGCAGCGGAGATTGCAGTATATCGCAATTGCGACGACAATAACAAAAAGACCGCCGATCGACTTCGACCGGCGGCAGCTTTCTTCATCAACGACTGACTCAGACGTTGTTGTCGATGCCGGTGATTTCGCCGTTGGGACCGACCTTCACTTTCGAGGCTCCCCTTATGCCATTGCCGAACCTCGTGATGATGTCAACATGAGCCGGCTGACCGGCGTGCGGCCTGTCGAAGTGCAGTTTTGTTTCTTCGTTGATAAAGCCGTTTGTCAACGGCTTCGCTTCTAGAGGTGCCATAACTGTCCTTTCTGCTGAGGTTTACCGTTTCCCAACTACGCACCGAATATAGCCGATCCTTGGCAAATGTCAAGCAAACGGTTAGAGACAGCTAAATCATATCTTAATTAGGTCTATTTTCTTTGCCGGGTCGGCTTTTTCCTGTAAACTTCCCCCATGGCCGTCCTTTATCGCACATACCGCCCCTCCACTTGGAATGAAGTCGCCGGACAGGAGCACGTGACCGGCGCCTTGCGCGAAGCCATAGCCAATAAGCGGCTGGCCCATGCCTACCTCTTTTCCGGCTCGCGCGGCACGGGCAAGACCACGGTGGCGCGGATCTTGGCGCGCGAAGTCGGCACCGCCGCCGAGGACGTCTATGAGATCGACGCGGCCTCGAACCGTGGCATTGACGACATCCGCGAGCTCCGCGAGCATGTCTCGGTCCTGCCGTTCCGTTCGCCGTATAAGATATACATCGTGGACGAGGTCCACATGCTCTCCAAGGACGCCTGGAATGCGCTCTTAAAAACGCTTGAAGAGCCGCCAGCTCATGTTATATTCATCCTGGCCACGACCGAGCTCGATAAGGTGCCGGAGACTATCGTTTCGCGCTGCCAGACCTTCGCTTTCAGGAAGCCGCCCCGCGAGATCGTGCGGAAAGAGATCGCGCGCATCGGCAAGAAGGAGGGCTATGAGCTCGATGCCGGCGCTTCAGACCTGATCGCCATGCTCGGCGACGGCTCTTTCCGCGATGCCCTCGGCATGCTCGAGAAGGTCATCATGGCTTCGCCCGACAAGAAGATCACCCGCGCCGAGGTGGAGGCCGCGACCGGCGCGCCCAAGGCCAAGCTCATCAATGACTTCGTCAGCCATCTCATAGACAAGAATGAGGACGCAGCCCTCGCGGTGCTCGCGAACGCCGAGAAAAGCGGCATTTCCATGAACACTTTCGTCACGCTGGTCTTGGAGAAGGTGCGATTCATCCTCCTAGCCTCGCATTCGGAATCGTCTAAGCCCTACGTCAAGGAGCATCTCTCGCCCGACGATTGGGAATTCGTGGAGGGTGCGGCCGCGAAAGGCAAGGCCGACCGCGCGAAAGCGGTCACGCCGGCCATGCTCTCCCATCTCCTAGAGGCCGCTGAAGCCGTCAACCGCGCGCGCATCGAGCAGCTGCCGCTTGAATTGGCGGTGGTCAAAATTTGCGGGATCGTCTAACGGTAGGACATGGGCCTTTGGAGCCCAGTATCCTGGTTCGAATCCAGGTCCCGCAGCAGTCTTGTACGAAGATGGTAGTTAGGCGCTTTTTGCCTTTGTGGAATGGCCACAGTTTCGGGTTCGATTGGCCCATTTTGCTGTTCATCATCCGAAATGGACTTTTCCAGAATAAACAGCGGTTTCCTGGCTTCAATACGAAGTGTTCTGTCTTTCAATGTCAGGTTCGATCCGATTGTGAGAAGAATCTCTTTCTTGGTCCCTGCATCACCTTCGGTGAACCGTTTCCGGGCGGTACAGGCAAATTCAAATGTCTGTTCAGAGAGTTTGATCCACTGATCGACGCGATGTCCGGCATCATGAAGCAGTTCCTCTAGTTCAGCTTTTTTCTTGAGAAGGTCCGCCCGCTGCCGTCCATATTCTTCATCGGACAGGAACCCCCCCTCGGCGTTACTTGGCGAGGTCTTGAGTTTTACCAAGTTGTCAATCCTGCCCAGGCAATCTCTATACGCTTTCTGTTGCGCTTGAATAATGTCATTTCGTGATGCGCTTTCTTGCTCATGCAGCTCATGAAGATACTTGAGCGCCCAATCCTTGAACCGCGCTGAAATCTGGATGCGCGAGAGATAATGGTCAATCTGCCGGTCCAGCTCAGTGGCGCTCACGGATTTGTGGGCGCATTTCGGGTCCTTGGCCTTCGTGCAATGGTAATAGGTGTAGTGAAGAAAAA
>JAXDMJ010000020.1:0-2983 GCA_034666165.1 Candidatus Parcubacteria bacterium | reverse complement strand
ATGAGGCATGACGACAACAAAATCGCCGTCCGCTGAAAGTCTTTTAACGGCAGAAATCACACGGTCGAAGCCGGATTGGAAGGCGTGATAGCCGACGAAGGCCACGGTGATGCCGTTTTTCGTAATGACGGCTTCGGTCGTGGAACTATTCCACGGGTCGCCGAAATATCCGACGCCTGCGGCTGCCAGCCATTTTTCGGTCTCTCGGATTCCGGCCAAACCGTAGCCGTCAGCATGATTATTCGCCAGACTGACGAGTGAAATGCCGGCCCGGGCGAGGACGGGCGCAGTCCCGGTGGCGAACGTAAAGACGAAGCTCTTGGTCGTCTGGCCGTTCGGCAGGAGAGTTTCGGACGCATTCGAAGTGATCGTGCCCTCGAGATTGGCGACGGAGATGTCGGCGCCGGCAAAGAGGGGAGTGATGGAGGCAAAGAGCGAATCGTAACCATAACGGCTGCCGTAAAGCCGCACATGGCGGTCGAGCATGATGTCGCCGGCCATGCGGATGGTCAACTCCGCAGACGGGGCGACCGAGGCGAGTTGAGGCACGGGCGAGGCTGCGGTGGCCGTCGCAGTGGTGGTGTTCGCATTCCCTGAAGTTTCGAGCGCCGTAGCATCATTTTGAAACATTCGGGCGGCCATGTGAATGTTCTCATTTTCAAGCCAAAAAAGACCCAAGCCAATGACCATGGCCACGATCGCAAAGATGACAGCAGCAGGCGATGGATTACTATCAGGTTTTGGCATTGAGCAAAGACGACTTAAAGTCGCCCGGTTGAAGAGCATCAAGAAAAACATAAGGCTTTTTCAGCTGATCGAGCTCCTTGGCAATGGCCGCCTGATCGTAACCGAGGAAGATGATATCCGGCGGATAGTCGCGGATGACGTGCCACGATCCGAGCTCCTTGTCGCCCGGAATGACCTCGAGCTGGGCGTCGAATTTGCGGAGCATGGCCACGCGTCCCTCGAAACTGTGCTGTGGCGGGTGCTTTTTGAGCGCTTCGGCCACTTCGGGCACGGTCACGACGACGACCAGCTTGTTGCAGCGCACCAAGGCCTGGCGCAGGAAATATTTGTGCCCTTCATGCAGGCCGTCGAAGACGCCGAAGACCATGCCGGTGATCATGATATTGCCGTCATTGTACGCTCCTTTCTCTCATTACTCAAATCTATCGAATGTGAACCAGCGCATCTTTCCGACCGGGATTTTGTAGACATTTTCGATGATCCAGCGCGCATCATGGAAGTTCGCTTTTGACCAGTCAAGACCGACCGCCTCGGCCGCCGCCCGTATGGCCGCAAGAGAAGGGCCCTCGATCTCCACGTACGGCGGAATCCGCGGCCAGGTGTCGATGTCGAAATTCACGTCGAGCCCTTTGAAAGTATGGCGTCTTTTCTCCTGGCGGCGATAGGGGATATAACCGAGCGCGCTGAAAAAGACAATGGCTTTGTCAAAATCATCCACGCCGAATTCGATGTCGGTCGCTTCGCCTTTGCCGAGGTCGTCGTGGTGCTTATAGGCCAAGCGGGTCTGGCCGCCGGTTTTGCGCAGTCTGATGAACTTCCGCTCCTCAAGCCACTTGAAATCTTCGTCGTATATGATCATTTCTTCGAGCAAGGCCTCGCCTTTGTCTTTGGCGCCCAGTTCAACCAGCTTTTCTATCAAGCCGTCCTTGTCGATCTCGAGAAAGCGGACTTCTATTTCTTTGTCGGGTTGCATGGATAATAATTTGGTGACCCTACCGGGAATCGAACCCGGATTACTTGCTTGAAAAGCAAATGTCCTGACCATTAGACGATAGGGCCGTGCCGGCGCCGCCGATCTTGGCGCCGGGCGGCGTGGTGCCGAAATATTACTACTTTTTCGCGATTTTGGCAAAAAAACGGAGATATACGGTGCAAGATGCCTTTTGGAACGACACTATGTAGAATATACGCATGTTGCAGAGAGATGTATCCGTATTGCTGCTGAAACGCGGCGAGAGTATCTTGCTCCAGAAACGGTCGAAGACCGCCAAGCGTTTTCCGAACACGTGGGGACTGTTCGGCGGGGGAATCGAGCCGGGCGAACTGCCGGTTGCCGCCTTGGAGCGGGAGCTCCTCGAAGAATTGGAATTGCCGCTTGTCCGCCCCAAGCGAATTTGGGGTCATCCGTATGTCCTTCCGGAAATGGATGAAACCGGCACGGTTCACGTCTTTCTTGAGATTTACGGCGGATCGCCGTTGGCTCTCCACGAAGGCCAGGATATGAAATGGGCATCTCCTGTGGAGGCCTTGGCTCTCGAACTCCACCCGATCTACAGACGCATCTTCGAAGAAATTGTCAGCGGCCGCATTTCCGTGGTATTGTGATCCTGCGACGCGATGATCGTGAGAAGCAGAATGCTCGCGAGAAAGCGCGCGGAAAGGAGAGGTGGCTGAGTGGTTGAAGGCACCGCTCTCGAAAAGCGGCAGGCTCGCAAGGGTCTCGGGAGTTCAAATCTCCCCCTCTCCGCCAACACGAGCTAGCTCGACTGCCTAGAGGGCGTCGAGCGCTCGAGATGCTTTTGTGTGTATGTCCAAAGCAGGAAAAAATTGATAGAATATAAACATCTATGAAAAATAAACAAAAAGGTTTCATTGCTCCTTTGTTGGCTGTAATAATCGGACTGATAGTGATAGGCGGTGCTGCTTATGTCTATTTAAATAAAAATCATAATTCATTAAGTACCTCAAATACGGTTTCAATCACCGATCCTAAAGACGTCATAGATTTTGATACTTGCATGAGTTATGCACAAAATATACCGACAAATTTTGATATCGTCTTTGGGCACGGATCAGATATTAAAGAAGTGATGAATTTTGAAGCGGATTTTCATACAGCCTATCCTCAGGCCAAATTGAAAGTTTCTACGGAGCAAGACGCACTGGATGAAGCTGTAGCATATAACGCAGGAAGCATAAAAACATCCAGTGCACTGGCAGACTATAAAAAACAGAT
>JAXDMJ010000019.1:0-10841 GCA_034666165.1 Candidatus Parcubacteria bacterium | reverse complement strand
AAATTGCCGCTGTTCTCACGAATCCGCACCTCGAAAGGCCGCATATCGGAAAAATCGCTGTGAATACCGGCTGGAACTGGCTCATTGAAATCGGCTTTCTGCCGGGCGTGACCGACAATGTCGGCGCGACGGCGCGGGAGACTATCGAGGATCTTCTCAAAATAAAATTCAAGCCGGGGGAAGCCGCGTATTATTCGCAGATTTTTTTGCTGACCGGAAATCTTGCCAAGAAAGACGCTGAAACCGTCGGCGCGGCTCTATATAATCCGCTTATCCAACGATTGCGCCTGAAAAGCCGCGCCGAATTCATTAAGGAAGGAGATTTGCCGATCATCGTCCCCAAGGTCACGCTTGCACCCGACGATACTGTCATTGAAGTCAATCTGAGCGTCCCCGATCTTGAATTGGCGAGAATCGGCAAACAGGGCATCAGGGACGCTGATGGGACTTCTCGGGGACCGCTCGCCCTCGATCTCGAATACATGAAATCCATCCGGGATTATTTCCGCGGAAAGAGACGCAACCCGACGGATATCGAGCTGGAATCGATCGCTCAGACGTGGTCGGAGCACTGCAAACACACTATCTTCGCCGACCCGATCGATGACGCGTCGAAAGGCCTTTTCAAGACATATATCAAGGCGGCGACGAATCGTATTCGCCGGAAAAAAGGCAAGAAAGACATCTGTGTCTCAGTCTTTAGCGACAATGCCGGCGCAATTTCATTTGACGACAAGTATTTGGTCACTCATAAGGTTGAGACGCATAACAGCCCGTCGGCTTTGGACCCTTTTGGGGGCTCGATCACCGGCATCGTCGGCGTCAACCGCGACGCCATCGGTTTCGGTCTGGGCGCGAAGCCGATCGCCAACGTCTACGGATTCTGTCTGGCCGATCCGAAAGATGTCCGGCCGTTGTACCGCGATAAAGAGCTGAGGCAGAAGATGCTTCCGCCCCGGCGCATCATGGATGGCGTCATCGAGGGCGTGAATGTCGGCGGAAATTGTTCCGGCATCCCGACTCCGCATGGCTTTGTTTATTTCCATGATCGTTTCAGGGGGAAGCCCTTGGTTTTCGTGGGGACAGTGGGGCTCATTCCGCGCAAAGCCGGAAAAAGACTTTCCACCAAGAAAGCCGCCCGGCCCGGCGACTATATCGTCATCGTCGGCGGCAGAGTCGGCCAGGACGGCATCCACGGCGCGACGTTTTCTTCGGAAGGCATGGATGCCGGCAGTCCGGCCACGGCCGTGCAGATCGGCGACCCCATCACCCAGAAGAAATTGTCGGACGCGATCGTCAAAGAGGCGCGCGATCTCGATCTGTACGACAGCATCACCGATAACGGCGCCGGCGGCATGTCCTGTTCGATCGCCGAGATGGCCAAGGAATGCAACGGCTGCGAAGTCGACCTTGACAAGGCGCCGCTCAAATACCCGGGTCTGCCTCCGTGGAAGATCTGGATCTCCGAATCGCAGGAACGGATGACTCTGGCCGTGCCGCCTAAAAAGTGGAGAGCCTTTAAAAGCCTGATGGAAAGGAGGGGAGTAGAGGCGACAGTTGTAGGCAGATTCACGTCCAAAGGGACGTGCGTCGTCAGGCACCGCGGAAAGGTCATCATGAATGTCAGCCTTGAATTCCTCCACAACGGTTTGCCGAAGCGAAAATTGGTCACGTCTGCGCCTCTCGTCTCGGGAGATCCGTCCCGTAAGCAGGTCCGACCGCCGGAGCAAAAGGCATCCGATCTTACTCGCACGCTCAAAACCGTGCTGGGGCGTTTGAACATCGCCAGTTTCGAATTCATTTCCACTCAGTATGATCATGAAGTGCAGGCCAATTCCGTACTGAAGCCTTTGCAAGGACGCGGCCGAGTAAATGGAGATGCGGCGGTCATCCGCCCTTTGTTTTCATCCCCGCGGGGGGTCGTGATCTCGTCGGCGCTCTTCCCGAGCTATTCCGAAATCGACAGCTATAAGATGGCGGCGGCGAGCATAGACCAGGCCATACGTGGGGCGGTGGCCGCCGGCGGAGACATTCGGAATATGGCGATCCTCGACAACTTTTGCTGGTGCAGTTCGAACGATCCTCTGCGCTTGGGCCAGCTCAAAAGGGCGGCGGAGGCCTGCTACGATTATTCTTTGATATACGGCACCCCGTTTATTTCAGGTAAGGACAGCATGTTCAATGACTTCAAGGGTTTTGACGAAAAGGGCGATCCGCTGCTCATCTCGATCCCGCCGGTCTTGCTCATCTCTGTCCTCGGCATCATGAAAGACGCGGAAAAAGCCGTCTCGCTCGATTTTAAATTTGCCGGAGATTTGATCTATGTGCTCGGAGAGACGCGTGAAGAATTGAGCGGTTCGGAGTATTTTGCGTATCTCGGCGAAAAATACGGCAAAGAATATCTCGGTACGTCTGTGCCCGGCGTCGATGCTGCCGACAACAGAAAACATTATGTCCAGTTCGGGAAATGCATTGATAAGGGAATTATCGCCAGTGCGGTCGCCGTTGGCAGAGGGGGGTTGGCGGTCACTTTGGCCAAGGCCGCCATCGGCGGAATGCTGGGCGCAGAGATCTCTCTCCAAAAAATATCCCGCCGCGCATCGCGGGACGACTTCAGCTTATTCGCTGAAAGCTCCGGTCGGATATTGCTTTCAATAGATCCGCGCAAAAAGAAGGAATTCGAAAAAAACACGGCGGGACGCCCGCTGGCTTTGATCGGTCACGTCACGGAAAAACCGGAACTCGTGATTCGCGGTCTTCGCCGGCGCGGCGCCCGCAGTCGAGGCGGCGGCAATTCGGAGGTACGTCTCAAGCTCACGGACGCTCTGGCGGCGTATAAATCGACCTTTAAAGCTCACTGATATGGCCGCACCGCGCATTCTCATATTTTCCGGCTACGGGCTCAATTGCGAAGAAGAGACCGCCGCGGCTTTCGAGCTTGCCGGCGGGCGTGCCGAGATCGTTCATGTGAATGACCTGATCGACGGCGGAAAGAAGATGAAAAATTACCAGATCCTGGCTTTCCCCGGAGGTTTTTCCTATGGAGACGATACCGGTTCAGGTAAAGCTTACGCCAACAAAGTCCGCAATCATTTAGAAGATGATCTTCAGAGATTCGTCGATCACGGCGGCCTTGTCATCGGCATCTGCAACGGCTTCCAGATTCTGACGAATTTGGGATTGCTGCCCGGAGCCCTGACCTTTAACAAAGGCGCCAGATATATCGATCGCTGGGTCGATATCGAGATCGAAGGCCGAAGCCCGTGGCTCTCCGGGATCAAGAGGATCTCATTGCCGATCGCTCACGGCGAAGGCAAGTTCGTTTTGGAGGCCGAAGAGCTGGATGAATTGAGAAGCAAAGGTCAAATTGCCGCGCGGTATGTCAAAGGCGAGATCTGCCGCTATCATGACCTGGAAGCGAATCCGAACGGCTCATTGGAAGACATCGCGGGAATCACGGCACAGGAAGGGAGGATCCTCGGTCTGATGCCGCACCCGGAGAGGGCGCTTTGGACCAGCATGTCGCCCGATTATCAATTTCTCAAAGAAAAATCGGGACGTCAGGGAAAGAAGCTGGCAAAGATCGGTCCGGGTTTGAATATTTTCCAAAACGCGATAAAATTTTCCCAGAAGTCCTAGTCAAAAAATTCCGTTTAAAAATTCCAGAAAGGGAAACGAATGAACTTTCTCATGAGTTCGGATTTCGACGCGACTATCGCGGAAACCTTCGACAAGCCTCCGGGCGGCGTAGGCGTGAGAGAAGCCTCGATCATCGCTCTACAGGAGATCTTCGGCAGCAACTTTGACCACGGATTCATCGAGCGCTTGGTTCCCGAAATAAAAAGAATGACCCCGAGCCAGGTGGTCAAGCTCGCGCTATATTCGGGTCCGCGCCAGGTTCTTCTGGCCGAGGCGCGCGCATTCATGAGCCGGTCGAATGGCACGCTTGATCAATATGTTCCGGCCGGCAAAGGCATTCCGCTCATTTGGCCTGATGCCCTGCCTCTGCCGGTCATTACCGAAGCGTTCGTGCGGGTAAAACTCCGGGAGCTCATAAAGCAGATCGGCCAGCCGCTCGCCGACGGCAGCTCCTGGCCGAAACCGTGCCGAGGGTTCCGGATCTTTTGGGATAGGTATTGCAGAGCGCGGAGCGCATTCTACGAGACATGGGGCGTCCGTCTTGACTTCGGGATCGTCTCATCCGGCCACGATAACTTCATCAACAAGTGTTTCGACGCGTGGGGCGTCCCGAGGCCGGACTTCATGGTGACCGATGATGACCTTCGAAGTCGAGCGCACGCACACCTTCCGCCGGCGCTTCGCTCCAAGCCAAGCCCCGAGCCGTTCAAGATTCTCTACAGAGAGTGGCAAGAAGAGACGCAGGCCGGCGGAAACGGCTCTAAAGCCGGCCGCATCCGTAATGCGCTTTACATCGGGGACAGTGCGGAGGCGGATGGCGGTCTGGCTCGGAACCTCAACCTGCCGTTCCTTTGGTTTCAGCCGCGCGGCCGAAAGCCGCCGGTGCGAGACGGCGTCGAATTCCTCGTGCCGAGCTGGATCATGCTCTTGCCTTTGTTCGGAAACAGGGCTGGCGAGATGATGTCTAAAGGCCGCAGCTTTAGAGAGATCGTACAGGCTACGCTATTCAAAGCCTGATCCGGGTTGTGCATTCCCGTGCCGCGTGAGCGCCACGGGATTTTTACTTGCGCCATTTTTCAGACAAGCGCTACAATAGGTCCATGAAAAACGGGGCCAATAACTGGTACGTCATAACAGGCGCCTCGTCTTCAGGCAAAACGACAGTCGTCAAATCTCTGGAAGCAAAGGGCTATAAGGTCGTATACGAAACAGCGCGAGTTCTCATAGAGCAGGGGCTTCAAAAAGGCCTGACGGTGGCGGCGATCAGAAAAGATGAACAGGCTTTTCAGAATGAAGTGCTGGCGATGAAGATTGAAATAGAAAAAGCGCTCGACCCCGGCGAACTCGTTTTTTTGGACAGAGCCATTCCCGACACCTGGGCATACGATATGCTCTACCATGCGCCTCATAACGCTCTCCCCGAAGCAAACATGAGACCGGGCGTGTATAAGGAGATCTTTCTTTTAGATCGGCTGCCGTATGCGCCGGATAATGTCCGAGTCGAAACTAAGGAGCAGCAGGATAAGCTCCACGAGCTTATAGAGACGATCTACCGCAAATTAAATTATGAGCCGGTAAACGTTCCGGTCTTGCCGGTCGAAAAGCGGGTCGGCTTCATCTTGTCGCATCTATGAAAACCCGTACATGAAAATCGGCATTGTCGGCGGCGGCCAGTTAGGCAGGATGCTTGCCATGGCCGCGAAAAAACTCGGTCACAAAGTCGTCGTTCTCGATCCCACGCCGTCATGCCCGGCGGCCGAGGTCGCGCTGAAACAGATCGTGGGCGATTTCAAGGATGCGGATAAGATCAGAGAATTGTCGGCCGAAGTCGACACCCTGACATTTGAAATTGAGTCAGCCAATGCCCGCGCCTTGGAGGAGCTTGCCTCGGAAGGCCGTGACATCAATCCGTCTCCCCGGACTCTCGCCATCATCAAAGACAAATTCGAACAGAAAAGATTTCTGGAAGAGCATGGCATACCGGTTGCCTCCTCGCTTTCGGCCGCGAATATGGAAGATATTTTGAGATCCGCTCGTTCATTCAGCTATCCTATTTTGGTCAAGGCCCGATTTGACGCCTATGACGGCCGGGGAAATGCCTTGGTCGCTAATCCATCGGAGATCGGCGCCGCGCTCGAAAAGCTTAACGACCGGTCATTGTATGTTGAAAAGTTCATACCATTTAAGAAGGAATTAGCGGTCGTAGTGGCGCGGGGCAAAGACGGGGAAGTCTTGCCATATCCGCCTGTCGAAACTATCCATAAAAATAATATTTGCCACCTCGTCATTTCGCCGGCGCCGGTCGCGCGCTCCACATCGGAAAAAGCTGAAGGTCTGGCGGCGCGGATCATGGATCATTTGGGCGGGGTCGGCGTTTTCTGCATAGAGATGTTCTTGACTCCAGAAGATGAAGTGATAGTCAATGAGATCGCCCCGCGCGTGCATAATTCCGGCCATCATTCGATCGAAGCCCACGAAACGTCGCAGTTCGAGCAGCATATCCGGGCCATCACTGGAATGCCGCTGGGCACGATCGGCAGGACGAGTCCGTATTCTGTCATGATAAACGTTTTGGGAGAAAGAAACGGTCCGGCACTGCTTCGGGGCCTCGGAGATGTCTCGGCTATGCCCGGAACATTTGTCCATGTATATAACAAGCTCGAAACTCGGTGGGAGAGAAAGATGGGCCACATTACCGTCTTGGGCAACGAACTCCAAGCGGCGGTAAAACAGGCCCGCCTGGCTCGGTCAATGATTTCGATTTGAGCTATAATGCAGCCATGAAAAATCCCCTTGTCGGAGTGATCATGGGCTCGGATTCGGATCTTGAGGTGATGCGCGATGCCGCTTCCGTCCTCGAAGAATTCGGCGTGCCGTTCGAGGTAACCATCGTCTCCGCCCACCGCACGCCCGATCGTCTGGTTGCCTATGCCCGATCGGCTAAAGACAGGGGGCTCAAAGTCATCATCGCTGGCGCCGGCGGCGCCGCTCATCTGCCGGGCATGACGGCCTCGATGACGGTCTTGCCGGTTATCGGAGTTCCCGTCAAGGGAAAAAATCTCGATGGCCTGGATTCTTTGCTCTCGATCGTGCAGATGCCTCCGGGCATTCCCGTGGCTGCTGTTGCCGTGAACGGAGCCAGAAATGCCGGCTTGTTGGCCTTGAAAATCCTGGCGCTTGAAAACAAGCCGCTCGGCGAGAAACTGGAAGCGGCGGCGCGACGGCAAAACGAGGAGGTCAAGCAAAAGGCGCGGAAGCTGGAGAAAGATGGATTTAAAAAATACGCAAAAAAATGAGCAGAACGAAGCAAAACCGGCGGCCAGCCGCGCAAAAAAGCCTGTACGCGCTTGCCGGCGTTGATTACACGCAATTGGAACCTTTCAAAGAGGCGATGATCGCGGCGGGCAAGAAAACCTCCGCTTTTCCCAATCGGCGTGGCGTATACATCAACGAAGATGTCCTCCATTCTCATGGGGGTGTCTTTGAATATCGCGGAAATCTGCCGCATATCTGGTGCCAGACGCAGGAGGGTTTGGGAAATAAGAATTGGATAGCCGAATGGATGTACATGCATGAAGGCACCGGAAAGACCTATTACCAGAATATCGCGATAGATACGGCGCTCATGGCGGCGAATGATTGCATCGCCCAAGGTGCCATGCCAGTCATTTTTACCGACGAAGTCGCCGTCGGCGACAGCGCCTGGTTTTCCGATAAAAAGCGCAGCCGCGACTTGGTGGAAGGCTTCGTTTCCGTCTGCCGCGAAGTCGGCATGGCCTTGCCGGCCGGCGAATCCCCGGCTCTACGATATTTGATCAAATCGGAGCACCCCGTAAAAAGCGCGCCGTCGCTCTCCGGCTGCGTGACGGGGATCATCGCTCCCAAGACTCGGATGATAACCGGCAGAAATTTGCGTGCGGGAGATCACATCATCGGCGCGAGCTCGTCGGGGCTTCATGCCAACGGCATCTCGTTAGTGATCAAGCGTGCCCTCGAATTGCCTGATAAGTTTTTGACGAAATTGCCGAACGGGAATGCGCTGGGAGCCGAGGCATTGATCCCGACGAGATCATATGTTGCCTTAATCGAGGCGCTTTTAGAGGCCGAAGTCGAGATCCATGCGCTGCTTCCCGGCACGGGAGACGGGGTCGGAAAGATCGCCTTTGATAAGCGTGAATTTAGGTACCGCATACATTCGTGGGTCGAAAAAGTGCCGGAACTGTTCCGATACTATCGCGAGGCCATAGGCCTGCCGCTTGTCGATTGTCTGAAAACTTTCAATTGGGGGATCGGTTACTACATCTTTGCTCCGGCCACGGCCGTGAGAAGCGTCCTCGCGATCGGTCGCAAAGCCGGATATGATCTCATAGACGCGGGCATAGTTGAAAAAGGGGAACGGAGCGTCATTTTTGAACCGGAAAATATAACCCTAGCCCCGCCGGGGCAATAAGACGGCGAAGGCAAAAAGTGAACAGAGACGACGCCATAGATCATGAAAATCCTTAAAGAAACAAATTTCAAGAATATCGGCCAGAAGAAGGTCGGAAAAGTCCGGGACATTTATGTCGAGAAAGAGAGGATTATTTTGATTTCGACCGACCGGCACTCCTCGTTCGACCGGATCATCGCGCACATTCCCTGTAAGGGACAGGTTCTGACCGAGATCAGCGCTTTTTGGTTCGAGAAAACGAAAGATATCATGCCCAATCATGTTTTGGCCGTGCCCGATCCGAACGTGATTCTCGCGAAAAAATGCCGCCCGTTGCCGGTCGAAATAGTCGTCCGGGGATATATCACGGGTGTGACGGATACGTCTTTGTGGACACAATACCAAAAAGGACAAAGAAATTTTGGAAATTTCGTCCTACCCGATGGCATGAAGAAAAATGAAAAACTCAAAGAGGCGGTTCTCACGCCCACGACGAAATCTGATAAGCATGACCGCCCGATCACGCCGAAGGAAATAGTTGCCGAAGGATTGCTCACGAAAAAGATTTGGAAAGAAGTTGCCGAAGCGGCCCTGCGACTGTTTGACCGCGGAGTGAAGGTGGCTTCAAAGAGCGGCCTCATCCTCGTGGATACGAAATATGAATTTGGCATTGACGGCGCCGGAAATGTGATCTTGATCGACGAGGTCCATACTCCCGATTCTTCGCGCTATTGGCAAAAAGCCACCTACGCTCGAAGAGTGGCGGCAGGCAAAGACCCCGAGTATTTTGACAAGGAATTCCTGCGGCTCTGGTTCAAGGAAAATTGCGATCCTTACAATGACAAAGTCCTGCCGCCCGCGCCGATCGGATTAGTCAAAGAATTGAGCCGACGATATATTCAGATCTACGAACAGATCACGCGCAAGAAATTCGTTGCGCCAGGCAAAAGCGAAGATATAGTAAAGCGGATCGCAAAGAATCTCAAGAAGTACCATGTTGCCGCTTGAAGCGATTTCCCCAGCCGACGGGAGATATAGGAAGCTCACGGAAACTTTGAGCGCATATTTCAGCGAAGCGGCCCTGATCAGGTATCGGATCATTGTCGAAGGCGAATATCTGATCGCTCTTTCCGAAGAAAAAGGCCTCGGTCTGCGAAAATTCACGCGGGCCGAAAAAAACCTGATCAGGGAATTGTCTGATGTGACTCTTGAGAATGCGAAGGAAATCAAAGAATTCGAGGCCGTGACGAACCATGATGTGAAAGCTGTTGAATATTACTTGAAGGAGAGATTGAAACAGACGTCGCTCCGAAAAGAAATCGAGTGGGTGCATTTCGCCCTGACCTCGGAGGACACGAATAATCTGGCCTACGGCCTGGCGCTCGATCGGGCTCTCGAAAAAATCCTGGTCCCCGCTCTGGCCTTGATCCGGGCCGTGCTCGAAAGATATGCCGTGGCCTACGCGGATCTGGCCATGTTGGCCCGGACGCACGGCCAAAGCGCGTCTCCCACGACTTTGGGCAAGGAATTCAAAGTTTTTGAATGCAGACTGGCGCGACAGCTCGCTTCCATAAAGAAGTTCAGGATATCGGCTAAGCTGAACGGCGCGACGGGAAATTATAATGCTCACGTTGCGGCATACCCCTCTCACGATTGGCGGAAATTTACGCTGACATTCATTTCAAAATTAAATCAAGCACGGCAGGCAAATCTGGAACCGAATCTCGTCACGACCCAGATCGAACCGCATGACAGTTACGCTGAATTGTTCGATCTCATACGGCGGGTGAATACGATCCTTGTCGACCTGAATCAGGATATCTGGCGATATATAAGCGACGGCTGGATCGTACAAAAAGCCGCCAAAGGCGAAACCGGTTCTTCGACCATGCCCCACAAAGTGAACCCGATCGATTTTGAGAACAGTGAAGGGAATCTGGGGGTAGCGAATGCTTTACTCGGATATTTTAGCGCCAAATTGCCGGTCTCGCGGCTCCAGCGCGATCTCTCGGACTCGACTGTCGAACGGAATTTCGGCACCGCCTTTGCGCATTGCCTGATCGCCTATTCATCTTTGCTGAAAGGCCTGGGCAAAATAAGCCCTCATCCGGAAAAAATCGCCGCCGACCTGGAAGATCATCCGGAAGTGATCGCCGAGGCCGTCCAGACCATACTCCGCCGTGAAGGGGTCAGCCAGGCCTATGAAGGCCTCAAGGCCTTGACGCGCGGCAGAAAAGCGACAAAAAAGGATTTCGAAAACTTCATAAAGAAGCTGAACGTTTCTGAAAAAATAAAGAGAGAATTGAGAAAGATCACCCCGAGGAATTATGTGGGACTGGCGGAGGAATTGGCTAAGGAAGAGGACGGAGCGATAAAAAGCATAAAAAATAGCCCGCGAAGATGATCTTCGCGGACAGCGTGCAGGTCCGATTGCGGGCCATTACGAGCTTTGGACAGTCTCCGTTGGCCGTGCCGCGCGGTCCCCGAAATAATACCGGCAGAACGAATCAAGCTCGCCGTCAGGACGGATGACATGCATGCGGCACCGATCGATCCGGTCGTCGTCCCAGGTCCGCGCGTCCATGAAGGATTTTACGAACAGCCGGGCTTGCCTGCAGTCTTCGATTTCATTTTCAAATAGACGAAGTAACGATAGCCGATGAAAAAAGCCAGGAGCTCAAAAATGGGATGAGAAGGGATGATCAAGGAGCCGAATTGAAAATCAATGGGGAAGGTCATGATTACGGGATATTGATTGTAACACTGTCAAAAA
>JAXDMJ010000018.1:0-4293 GCA_034666165.1 Candidatus Parcubacteria bacterium | reverse complement strand
ACAATCTTCCTTTCAGGGAGTCATATTTCCCCGATGCGTTCGGCTTGCTGTTCGTCTATGCTTTGCCTCTCTTCTCCGGCTATTTATCAACCAGGATCGTCAGGCCGCTCGCCCGCAACAACGTGCTCTATTACGTCAATTTCTCATTGTTTGCCGGAGTCTTATATCTTTTGCCGTACATTGTTTTCGATTCGTATCTCTCCGCGGGCTGGCTCATCGGCTCCTTGGCGCTGTATAACTGCATGATATTCACCTGTTTCTTTCTCATCGGGTCGATCCCGAATTGGTCTCGCCAAGAACTGGATGGAGTCGAACTCTCTAAGGCCACGGCGGCGGCTTCGGCTACCATCGATACCAACCTTTACAAGAGAGATTTTATCATCGCCGGCATTCTCGGAGCTTCGATTCTTTTATTGAATCTCATTCCATTCTTTTACTCGCATTATCTGGTCGGCGCGGATGTCTACTACCACGCGGCTCTGACCAAAAGCATAGTGAGCGGGCATAGCCTGTTCGGAAACCCGTTTTTCCTTGAAGAGAGGAATTACTACTATTCAGTGGTCTACCACCTCTTGGCCCTGCTTTCAGGATTTGAGAGCGCCAATGTCGAATTCGTCTGGTTTCTGGTCGTGCCGGTTTCAAGCCTGATCTTCATGTTCTTCTTCTACCTGTTCGCCAAGCGACTGTTGGGCAGCGGTTCGGCGGCATTCTTTGCCGCGCTGTTCATCGGAACCTTGAACCAGATCCTCTGGACTGATCCTTCGATCAGGAACGTCTCTTATGCTTTCATGATGGTATTCTTCTTCGCGTTCCAGTCGTATCTTTTGGACAAGACGCGGAAGAAACTGGCCGTCGCCGGCGCCTTCTTCCTCTTGACGATCGTTTCGCATCCCGAGATCGCCCTCCACGTCATCGGCATAATGTGCGCGTATTACCTTATTTCCAAATTCCTTCCCAAACTTACTTCGCTCACTCGACATAAAATAAGGGAAAACGCCGATCATGGCTGGATGAACGCAACTTTTCTGGAAAATAGGAACGCTCTGCCGGTCCTCGTCGGATTATTTCTCCTGTTTTCAGGGAGCAACATCCTTTCCACCGTCGAGAATTATCCGATCACCCAGATTTTAGTCTTCAATGAGTGGCCTTTGAGCGTCTGGAACCCGATCGGCATCAGTTCCTTCGTCGTCTTCATGTTCATTCCCATGGGATTCATGTACGTCATCCGAAATAAATCTCCCCAAAATCTATTCCTGCTCTCCATATCCGCTTTGCTTCTGACTAGTGTCTTTTTATTCAGCCATATATGGATAATATATCACCGCTATTTTACCGAGACGGCCTATATCGGGCTCTCCATCGTGGCGATGTTCGCGATCAAAGATGTCATGCGCTCATACGGCTTTCGGGAAAAGGCCTATTTTCAGGCAGTGCTTTTGACCTTCGTGATCATTTCCCTCATGCCTAAACTGTATTTCATCTATGTGTCTGCGAAAAATACCGACGTGAATCTGACCGCTATGAGCGAAGATCTGCGGCTGATCAAGGACAATACGCCGGCGGATGCCGTCATCCTCTTCAACCCGCGGGACAGTCTCAGCCGCTATGTCCCCTTCTATGCCGAGCGCTATATCGTCCAAGGCACGGACAAGATCACCAAGGAACAGCAATGGCAGGTCTTGTCCTTCTGCAACGGTCCGTTCAGCACCACTTGCTCCATGCGCTACGCTTTAGCGAACAGATTCTTCAATGATCCGTCAGAAAACAATTTGAAAACGATCCAAGCAATGTATCAGGCAGATTACCTTCTCTTGAATCGGGGAACCGGCGAAGATCTGACCGTCGGACGGGAAGGCCTCAACATCGAAGAGATCGCACGCGACAGCTCGTACGTCTTGTATATAATCAATTCATAATCCATGGGAATCTACGACCGAAAATTTTTTTCGAGCCACGCCGCGCTGTCCTATGCCTCGGCACAAAGGATCGTGCCCTTGATCACGGCTCTCATTCATCCGCGCTCGGTCGTCGATGTCGGCTGCGGCACCGGCTCCTGGCTCCGGGTTTTCAGGGAAAAGGGCATCACGGAAATTCTCGGCATAGACGGAGATTATGTGCAAAAAGAGCAGCTCGAAATACCGGCGTCGGCCTTCATGACGGCTGACCTGGAAAGACCGCTTTCGATCGGCCGGGTGTTCGACCTCGCCATATCGCTCGAAGTCGCCGAACATCTGGATCAAAGACAAGCTGAAGCCTTCATTTTTTCTCTGGTCGCACTGTCGCCAGCCATCATTTTTTCCGCCGCCGTTCCCGGACAAGGCGGCACCAGCCATAAAAATGAGCAGTGGCCGGAATACTGGCGGCAGATCTTCAAGCGGCACGGCTACGTCGTGACTGACCCGATCAGGATGGAAGTCTGGGACGACGGAGAGATCGCCTGGTGGTACGCACAAAACATCTTCGTCTACGTCCGAGAAGATGCGCTCGAACGGTTTCCGGCACTTGAAAAATATCGGGCAAAAACCGCCCGGGCCCTGGTCCATCCGAAACTCCTTCAAAAATCAAGGATGTCGCTGCCACAGAAGATTTCGAGGGCTTTGCGTAATATGTTCCAACATTCATGAACGCTAAAGGAGTCATGCATCTGACCGTCTCGTCATTAGCCTTCATGCTTTCCGGCTATATCGTCAACATCTGGCTGGGAAAAAAGTTCGGGCCGGGGGATTACGGCATCTATGGCGTGATCATCTCCCTCATGACCATGATCAACATCATCCAGACCTCCGGCTTGCCCCAGGCCGCCTCGCGATTCATCGCCGCCAAGCCGGAAAGCGCCGAGGACGTTCTCCATGCGGCCCTGCGCGCTCAAATACTCTCGACCATCGGTATTTCATTCCTCTTCTTCATGCTGTCGCGGCCATTGGCGCTTTTACTCAACGATATCTCCCTCATGCCCTATATAGAGGCCACCAGCCTGATCCTTCCTTTTTACAGCGTTTTCGCTCTCTATACCGGCTATTATAACGGCCTCCACAATTTCCGGAAGCAGGCGATGATGTATATCATCTATTCGGGCGTAAAACTGGTCGCTGTCATCGGCTTGATATATGTCTTTCATCTCTACGGAGCGATCATCGGATTCATCATCGCTCCGCTCGCGGCATTGTTGTTCGGATCCCATCTGCCGCGTTCGACCGCCGAAGGCGATGGACTCAGCCGTCGCCTGATAGTTTTCTCACTGCCGCTCATCGGCTTCGCCGTCTTGTCCACCCTGCTCATCTCCGTAGATCTGTTCTTCGTCAAGTCATTGCTCGCGGAGGGACAAGCTGCCGGTCTTTACACCGCGAGCCAAAATATCGCCCGCATTCCCTATTTTGCCTTGGCAGCTTTTGCGGCCGTGCTTTTTCCGACTGTTGCCCGAAGCATGGCGAGAGAAGAGGCGCGGGAGACAGGCAAAAAAATACGCGATAACTTGCGTTATCTGCTGCTACTCTTGATCCCGTCGACGGCTCTCATAATGATGACCAGCGCCGACGTCCTTCGCCTGATGTATTCTTCGAGCTACCTCCCTGCGGCCGCATCTCTCTCGTGGCTCGCTCTCGGCTTGGCCTTCATAAGCATATTCGTCATCCTCGCCAATGTCATCAATGCCGCCGAAAAACCTTCGACATCGATGCTGATCGCGGCCATCGGCGTCGGCGTGACGTCGTTATTCTGCTTCTTGCTCGTACCCGAACGCGGTTTCTCCGGCGCCGCTCTCGCCACGACCGCCGGCGGCGCCGTCACGATGCTTTTGGCCCTCATAGCCGTCGCCCGCCGTTTTCCCCGAATCATCCCGTGGAGCGGCAGCGCGAAGATGATGGTCGCCGCTCTCGGCATGTACGCCGCGCATGCCGCCTTGCATTTCTCTTTCATCCTTTTGCCGCTTTCATATCTCGTGCTCCTCGGAATATACGCCCTCGTCCTCGTGATCTTGGGCGAGATCGGCAGAGCCGACATTAGCGCGATAAAGGCCTTATTGCCGCGACGCGCTCCGCTGATCAATCTCGACTAGCCATTATCATATGAATGAGCTCACATTCGCGCGTATAAATAAGACTATTGCCTGGTCTCTGGCGGCTTGCCTCGCAGCCTATTTAGTCATTGCCAATACTCTGCCATTTGGCGCGAGCGCTCGTTATGAAAGCGCTCTCGGCTCGATTTCGCCTCTCGGGCCGGCCGAACGCGTCGAACAGGCGACCGACGGGGAGACGGCAGTCGTCAAGCAGAAGGATGACTTGATCTATTTTTCGA
>JAXDMJ010000017.1:0-16106 GCA_034666165.1 Candidatus Parcubacteria bacterium | reverse complement strand
CTTGTGAGCTTCATTGAGGAAAATAAAGCTTAGCGAAGATTGTGTCTTTCTCGACAGCGGGAGATTTCCTGCAGGGAAATCTCCCTAATCCTCGGCGATTTGCTACTGCAAATCGCCTGCGGACTGTCTCGAAAGTCACAATCTTCGCTCAGCGTGGATAGTTGTTCTTTAGATCTCGAAGGGAGATAGCTTAATAGTGGTTAGCGATGACCATGTCAAAGCAAATGCTGACGGTAGGTTCCTCCTCCGACTCGGCGCAGTGGCGTTGTCCTTTTGGACTCCAGCCGCGATGCAGGTTCAAATCCTGTTCTCCCTTCGTTCCGTCTTGGCAAGTGATTTGTCCGCCCGCTCATTCTCGGCAGAGAATAAGCCGGCCAACGATCGCTTGCCTCCTCAATGAAGCTTGCAAGCGGTAGGAGAGTATTCGCATCGCGATGAAGGTGAAGGGGTGACCCACACTGGAGCGTTGCGAAGTAAGAATGTTGGCACGAGTAACCGCAATGCGGGTGAGAATCCCGCACGCCGAAAAACCGAGGTTTCCTTGGCAATGTATATCAGCCAAGGGTTAGTCGGTCCTAAGGGGATGGCCAAGGCCGCACCCGATGGACACACGGTTAATATTCCGTGACTTGTTTGAAATGCGACGGAAGGACGGAGCGCAGTATGCCTTGCGCGCGATTGGATGTGACGTTCGTACCGTAAGGATGGGTCCTGGCAAATCCGGATCCTGCTTTTGATGGCGGATCCAAGCGGAGCGAAAATCCCGGTCACACGGGAAATGAGGCAAAGCGCGCTTCCAAGAAAATTTTCTAAGCATAATTTCAAACAAACCGTACCGCAAACCGACACAGGTGGTCAGGTCGAGCAGACCTAGGCGAACGAGTGAGAGGTCTCCAAGGAACTCGGCAAAAAAGCAGCCGTAACTTCGGAATAAGGCTTGCCCGCCATTTTTGGCGGGCCGCAGCTAAAGTATCTCTGGCAACTGTTTATCAAAAACACAGCTCCCTGCGAACTCGCAAGAGGATGTATAGGGGGTGACACTTGACCAATGCCAGAAGGTCAAATAACGGCGTTGTGCGTCGCAAGATGCATGGTGACTGTTATAAGCCCTGGTGAATGTCGGCGATAACTATAATCGTCCTAAGGTAGCGCAATTCCTTGCGGGGTAAGTTCCCGCGCGTTGAAAAGTGTAATGACTGGAGAACTGTCTCGGAGACTTGCTCGGTGAAAATACAATACCGGTGAAGATGCCGGTTACCTGCAGTTAGACGAAAAGACCCTAGAAGCTTTACTGTAACTTGATATTGACCATGCGTTCTTGATGCGTAGCGTAGACGGGAGGATTTGAAGCTCTTCTTTCGGGAAGGGTGGATCCGCCGATGAAACACCGTTCTTCAAGCATGTATGTTCTAACCCCGACGGCAAAAACGCCGGGAGACAGTATCTGGTGGGCAGTTTTAGTGGGGCGCTATCCTCCTAAAGAGTAACGGAGGAGCCCATTAAGGTCAGCTAGCCGTGAATGGAAACCATGGCGATAGTGTATGGGCACAAGCTGGCTTGACTGCGAGACGTACGTGTCGAGCAGATGCGAAAGCAGAGCCAAGTGAACCGACCGTGGGCGTTAGACGCCGCGGAAGATTATCGGACAAAAGCTACTCTAGGGATAACAGGCTAGTTCCGCCTAAGAGTTCATATCGACGGCGGAGTTCGGCACCTTAACACGTTTGCAGAGCAAACATATCGGGGTGCTATGCCAGTAATGGCATACAAAAAATTTGGCTTATAACGGTGGAGTCCTATCTGCGCATGATGTATAATCGCGCGCGAGGGATAATACCGTGGGAAGCTTAACTCAAACACAAAGATCAATTATTATCGGCAGCGTCTTGGGAGACGGGTATTTGCGCATTGTCCCGAAGCGTAAGAATGCGTTTCTGGAGATCAATCACACGTTCCATCAAAAGGAATATGTCGATTGGAAATATTCAATGCTCGAACCGATCTGCAGGAGCGGTCCGGTAGTAAGAAAGGGAAACGGGTGCAGAGTCGCGTACCGTTTTACGACTCGGCAAAGCGAGGAAATTTCCGAAATATATCGGAGATTTTATCGGGATCGGAGGAAATTCATACCGGATGACCTCATCCTAGACCCGCTCATGCTCGCAGTCTGGTACATGGATGATGGAAGTATCTGTGGAAAGAGCATATATCTCAATACCCAACAATTCGATTCGGAAGACCAAAGGAAGTGTATATTACTTCTGAAAATGTTGAACATTGAGAGTACTCTCAATCGAGATAAGATCTATTGGAGAATAAGGATTAGAACCGCTTCAGCATCTGGGTTCTTCAATCTGATTTCTCCTTATGTCACTCCATCCATGCAATACAAATTGAGTTATAGCCCTGTAGAGACTCGATGGATAAAACCGTCGGAGCTGCCCATCAAGGCAGCTAATACGCCAACGCCTCTTTGATCAAGAGGATGAAGATATAGTCCGATCCTTCCGGTAACGGAAGAAAATACCGACAGCGATGTCGGCTCACCACATCCTGGGGGTGGAGAAAACATACCTTCTCTCCTTGAGGGAAACTTCAAGGTAATAAACAAGCTCAATACGGTAGAGGCTAATCATGCGACCTGCATTGTTTCGCAGGTCCCAGATTGTTATAATCTGGCCCAACATGAAGGCTAGTGCCGTAGGAAAGGCGAGCGTTGAAGTTAAGCGAGCAGAGAAAATGCTCGGTTAGCGGATGCATTGTCAAATTTCAATGTCCGATCGAAAGATCGGCGAAGAAATTTCGCGACAATGATCCAAACACGCGTCTCCTCTAACGACTGATTGTCGCGGCTTGGCTGCGGCATGAGATATGCGCACGAATTGTGCGGTATCACACGGCTTGCGCCTAAGGTGTATTCCGGTGACGGAATGCATACGGCGAAGGAATAGTCTGATACTCGCGGAAACGCGAGATAACAATCAAGAGCTCCCAAAGGTTTGGCTGTTCGCCAATTAAAGTGGTACGCGAGCTGGGTTCAGACCGTTGAGTATTCAATGATCTGACATACAGAGAACATGCGCCGAAGTCGCATTGACTGCTTGGCAGTCTGAATCACTTCGAGAAATTTGGAATCTTTTTGTCTAAATGAAGAATTAGAGAGGAATGACTGATCAACCACGGCGGTCACGCATAGTGATATGCGCTGATCAAGTCGATTAAAATCGGTGAACCCCGTACAAGGGCGATACCGAGGGAAGATTATGATTAATAATCACCCGTAGAGACTAAACATCGACCATCCAGCAGGCGGAAGCCCGCAGGATGAAGCTATAGTCCAATGCCGATAGCAATATCGGGTACCATGCGTGAGACAGGTTGGTCTCCTATCTACTGCAGGCGTTGATACTTGAGGGGAATTGACTCTAGTACGAGAGGACCGAGTTGAACAGACCTCTGGTCTACCTGCTGTCGTGCCAACGGCACCGCAGGGCAGCTATGTCTGGATCGGATAACCGCTGAAAGCATATAAGCGGGAAGCCGGCCCCAAGATTAGGTATCGTTTGAGGCCCGTCAGAGATGATGACGTTGATAGGCTTTAGGTGTACGCGCCGTAAGGCGTTGAGCCGTGAAGTACTAATCCGCCGATCCTGTTAGGAACTTTGGAAGTCGCTTGGTTATCGCATTGCTTGCTTAGTTTTGCTTGTTTGAAATCTGAAAAATGCGCAGAGATTGCGCAGATCGAATCCTCAGTTCTGGTGGTTCGGCGCTATGGCACCACCCGTTCCCATTCCGAACACGGCAGTGAAACGTAGTTGCGGCGATGATAGTCCTATGGGCGAAAGTAGCTTGCCGCCAGAACCGAGGATTTGATGAAAATTTCGTGTTTGCGCGGGGTTCGTGCGGGGTTTTAGTTTTTCTCCTCCCCGTGTCATAATATGGATGTCGCCGCATCATAATTCACAGATTTTCCGATTATGGAACCAAATATTCAAGCTTCATCGCCAACCACAGGATTACTCAAAGGACCGTACGAAATGCTTTCCGCAGCCTGGTCGCTTTATAAGAAGCATTGGAGACTGCTCTCCGGTATAGCGATCGTGCCTTCGATTCTCTTCTATTTTGGTCACATACTCTTCATTTGGACCTTGAGTCCGGCTCTGTCAGTCATTTCCGTGCTCTTCTCGATCGTGGCCATGGTCGGCATCGTTGCCATGTATCCCGCGCTTGTGAACGCTATTCATCGCCTCTCGACGGAAGCAGAGCCTAAGCTCAGCCTTGAGGAGCAATACGCGCTCGGCTTCAAATATTTCTGGTCGATTGTCTTACTTTTCATTATTCAAGGGCTCGTTTTCGTCGGCTCGTTTTTCGCTTTCATTATTCCGGCTATCGTCATCGGCATGTACGTCAGCACGTATATTTTTGCCCGCGTCCTCGACGATAAAAAAGGCTTCGCGGCCTTGACTGAAGCATATAGCCTCGTTCGCGGCCGCTGGTGGGCAGTCTTTGGCCGGTTGCTCTATTTCGTCCTTGTGCCGATCATCGGCAAGCTTATCCTGGGCGGCGCCGAATTTCTGATCGACGGCCTGTTTGGTCTCGGCTCTCCTTTTTCGCTCACTTTATCGCCCGGGGCCGTCACCGTAAATCTCATCTTGAGTTTCTTTTTCGCGGCCGTGTTGGTGCCGGTTGCGCTTTCGTACATGTATGGGCTGTATATGTCTCTCAAGGCGACGAGACGGGCAGATGTCCCGACCGCCGCATTCAAGAAATGGCTCACCGCATTTCTGGTCATCGGCGTTATTGCCATCATCGCCATACCGCTTGTTCTCGGCACGCTCTTCATGGTACAGATCAAGAAATTCGGCTCGCAGAAAAACTGGGCAGAATATAAAGATATGCCCTTCTACCGCTCGCCTGGCGGTTTGGGCGGATACCGGCCTCCCGGAGGGCAATATCCCGGCAATAATCCCGTTACGGGGACGAGCACGATCCGAGCGACGGACACGCCGCAACAATGATCATGGCCTCCTGGTCCAGACGCCGAAAATTGGCCTACGCCCTCATTGCCCTCATTATAATCGTCGGCGCGATCATCGTGCCGGGATTCCTCCTCATATATCGTCCGCCGACCTGTTCCGACGGGATTAAGAACGGGGATGAACAGGGCATAGACTGCGGCGGCTCGTGCGAGCGCCTCTGCCAGAACGTCTTCCTTTCGCCTATCGTGAACTGGGTCCGCTATGAGGAGATATATCCCGGCGTCTATAATCTGGCGGCTTACATCGAAAATCCGAATCCTGACGTGGAGGCCGTCAACGTGCCTTACCATATGGTCGTCTACGGTCCGCGAGCTCTGGAGCTCGCCAATAAAACCGGGACTGTGACGATCCCGCCCCATCGCCCGACCTTGGCTTTTGTCGGGGCCGTTAATCTCGGCAAGGTCGCGCCGGTAACCTCTCCCTTTTTTGAGTTTACGGCGGCGCCGGAATGGCACAAGCGGGCCGATCCGCTCGCGGCGCTCTCGATCGGCGGGCAAAATTACCAGGAAGATGAGACCGGCTCGTCCATGACAGTCACCTTGAAGAATTCAAGCGTTCAGGCGATATACCGCGTCGCCGTCTACGTCATCCTCTACGACAAGGATAAAAATGTCATCGGCTTCTCGAAGACGATCGTCGATCAGATCCCGCCGTTGGGCAGCGCGGTGGCCCCATTCACCTGGCCGATCAACCGCCATGGCGCGGTCATTTCCCAGGAAGTTCTGCCTGTGGCAGAATAGGGACGCATGGACAACGTTCTCGGAGGGCTGTCCTCGTATCGCCTCGGCGCGCGCCAAGAAAGCGCGAGTATCGACTGGTGGCTGTTCCTGTCGATCATCCCGATCCTTGGGGCCGGGCTCGCGACCATGCATTCCTTCACCGGGGATGCTTCCTTCGCCACGCATCAGTTCATCTGGATCGGCATTTCGCTCCTGGTCTTCTTCTCGGTCAGCCGTGCGGACGTGCGTTTCCTTCGATCCACGTGGTTGTCCGTGGCTCTTTATGCCGTCTCGGTCGCTTTGCTTGCAACGCTTTTTGTCATTGGCAAGGTCTCGCATGGCGCCGTCGGCTGGTTCGATCTCGGCGCTTTCTCGTTCCAGCCTGCCGATTTTGCCAAAATCGCGCTGATCATCGTCTTGGCGAAATATTTCTCCCGCCGTCATATCGAAATCGCCCACATCCGGCACATTTTGATCTCGGGCCTCTACGCCTTCGTCTTCTTCGTTTTGATCCTGGTCCAGCCGGATCTCGGTTCAGCCGTGATCGTCGCACTGATCTGGCTCGGCATGATCATGGTTTCCGGCGTTTCAAAGAAACATCTGCTCGGAATGATCGGCCTTGCAGCCGTGGTGTTCGCCCTGCTTTGGAATTTCGGTTTCAAGGAATACCAGAAAGACCGCATCCGCACGTTCATCGATCCCTTTGCCGATATTCACGGCGCCGGCTATAACGCTTATCAGTCGGCTATCGCCATCGGCTCCGGCGGTCTGTTCGGCAAGGGCGTTGGCTACGGCACGCAGTCGCGCCTCAAATTTCTGCCGGAATATCAGACCGACTTCATTTTCGCCGCCTTTGCCGAAGAATGGGGTTTCGTCGGCGTGGTCATCTTATTCGGTCTCTATGGCATCCTGATCTGGCGCATCATCGTGAACGCTCTCCATGGCGCCAGTAATTTTGAGATATTGTTCGGCGCCGGCGTGGCGGTCTTTTTCATCGTCCATATCGCCGTCAACGTCGGCATGAATATGCACCTCCTGCCGGTCACCGGCACGCCCTTGCCCTTGATGAGCTACGGCGGCACGCACATCATGATCGAATTTCTGGCCCTCGGCCTCACTATGGCCATGCGCCGCTATTCGCGATCGGCGCACAAGGATGCCGCCAAGAATGAGTTCGTCGGCCCGCAGTGATCAGTCAAGCTCTCGAGCGGCCACTTCGGCGTCCCCAGGCCTCTCTCCGTAGAGGCCGAGCAGAAGCCAGAGCATCTTTTCTTCCGAAAATTTTGAACGGATCCTCTCCTTCAGCGCGGCTCCGTATTTCTTGCGGTCGACCGGATGTTCGATCATGAACGAAATGGCGTGGCCGAGCTCGCGGCTCTTCTTCGGCTGGATCAGGATGCCCGACTTCATGTCCTCGATGATCTCGGGAATGCCGCCGACCGTGGTCGCGATGACCGGCAAACCCGCCGAACCGGCTTCAAAGACGGCGTAGGGCAGACCTTCTTTGATCGAAGGCAGGACCAGCATTGAAAAGGCTTTCAAATATTCTGCCGCGCCGTCGACGTACCCGATCAGAAATACGCTACGCTCGACTTTATGTTCCTTGATCTTATTCCGGAGCGACTCGGCTTCTTCTCCCTCGCCGACGACGACGGCGATGGCCTCCGGATTTTGAGCGGCGACCGAGGCCATGGCCTCGACCAGATAGCAGAGGCCCTTATTGGCGTGCAATTCGGCGATGCAGCCGATGACCGTTTTTTTGTTGAATTCAGCCGCAGGGATGCCGATGGCCTTCGCCATGAAGTTCTTGGCGCCTTCGATCGACATGAACGTCGGCGCGGAGATGCCAAGGGGAATGAGCTTGATCTTGTCTTTCGCGCCTGGGAATCGGAACGCCTGGGTGAATTCGCGCTCGGACAAGAGAATGGTCGTATGCGAAAAGAGCATGGTCAGCCAGGAGGCGAAAATGATAGCCAGCCGCTCGTAAAATGGCCGGCTTTCATTGAAAGTCCAGCCGTGGACTGTGGTGATGATCGATTTGACTCTAAGCAGCCGGCCGGCCAGACTGCCTAAGCCGGCGGCTTTGGGACTGTGCAGGTGGAGGATGTCCGGCCGCTTGCTCCTCACGATCGAGAAGATTTCCCGGAATGAACCGATGTCCTTGGCCAAGGAAATGTCCCGGTCCAGGGCGGCGATCGAGAATGTGTATATCCCGGCCTTCTCCAGTTTTTGCTTGAGCACGCCCTCGCCGCCGACCGCCACCCAGACGTCGTGCCCCTTGTCTTTCATGGTCGTGGCTAGGTCGAAGACATGCCTCTGCGCTCCGCCCCAATTCGACTTGGTGATGACGTAGACGATCTTCATTCCGCTTAAAGTAACACACCGCAGGTATAGAGCCAAGCACGCCTCTTATGCCCATTTGTCCGGGACTGCATCTTGAAACAGCGCTTTCTTCATGGTATCGTTCGAACGATGGCCGGCACTAAAGGAGCAGTCATACTCGTCGTCGGCGATGTCATCGCTTTCATTTTTTCTCTGGTTCTGACCCTCGTCATCCGCTATGGCGAGATTCCCAGCCGCAGCCTCTTGCTCTCGCACGCTCCGGCTTTTTCCGTCTTGATCGTCGTCTTTATCATCGTTAATTTTTGCGCGGGCCTCTATGAAAAACAGTCATCGCTCACGCGCGACCGCCTGAACGGTTTGCCGATCCGCGTCCAGATCGTGAATGCGGTCATCGGCATCAGCTTCTTCTATTTTGCCCCGGTGACCATCGCTCCCAAGGCCAATCTCTTCATCTACTTCGTCGTCTCAACGGCTTTGATATTGATCTGGCGGACGATCATGTATCCGGTCGTGGCCGTGACTCGGCGCCTCTCTGCTATCCTGGTCGGCGGCGGCGATGACGTCGAGGACCTGCATGACGAGATCAATCATACTGCCACTTACGGGATCGTCTTCAAGGAATACATCGTGCCCCAAGAGCCGGAGCGGCGCATCGCCGAATTGATCGGCGCAGCCGTCAAGCGCAGCCACGCGACAGTCATCGTCGCCGACCTGCACGATCGGATGGTCGAAGCCTCCATGCCCTACCTTTATTCGCTCATCTTTTCCGGCATACAGGTCATCGATGCCGACAAGATGTATGAGCGCATCTTCGACCGCGTGCCGGTCGCCATGGTGGGCGAGCGCTGGCTGGTCGAAAATTCCGGGACAGCGCTCGGCAACCGCCGGATCTATGACAGCGTGAAGCGCGCCATGGACATCGCTATCTCCGGCGTCCTGGGGCTCATGTCCCTCGTCGTCTATCCCTTCGTCTTTCTGGCGATCAAGATTGACGACGGTGGCGATGTATTCGTCAGGCAGGAACGCATCGGCAAGGACGGAAGAGTCGTGACGATTGCCAAGTTCAGGAGCATGTCGGGCAATGACCACGGAAAATACGGAAACAACGGCTCGACCGACCATGTCGTCACGCGCGTCGGGAGATTCATCCGTGCCACCCGCATCGACGAATTGCCGCAGCTCTTCAATGTCCTTGTCGGCAACCTCTCCTTGATCGGTCCGCGTCCGGAGCTGCCGGCCTTGGCGAAGATCTATGACAAGGAGATCCCGTATTACAACGCCCGGCATTTGGTCAAACCCGGCTTATCCGGCTGGGCGCAAATATACCATCAAGCCCATCCCCACCACGCCGTGGCCACGGAGGATACGCGCGACAAACTTTCATATGACCTCTATTACATCAAGAACCGTTCGATGGCGCTCGACCTTAAGATCGCTCTCCGGACGATCCAGATCCTGCTCAAACGAGCGGGGAAATGAAAGGCCGCGACCCTAATTTGGCCGGTTCATTTATTGCATCACGTCCTGAAATGCATATAATACACGGATATGCTGAAACACCGGGCCCGTGCCGTCTTTCTGGTTTTGATCGCCGCCGCCATCGGCTATTTTGTTTACTCGACTGAGAGATCGCAAAGCAAACCGTTCCGCCTCGGCCTTGATCTCTCCGGCGGCAGTCACCTGGTCTTTCGCGCCGATGTTTCAAAGCTCGCTCCGGCGGACATCGGTGATTCCATGGCCGCACTCCGGGACGATGTCGAGCGCCGCGTCAACACCTTTGGCGTGAGCGAGCCATTGGTCCAGACGGAGCAGGCGGCGGCTCTCTCCTCGAAGGAAAGCGCGTATAAGCTGATCGTCGAACTGCCGGGCGTGACCGATCCTGACAAAGCCGCCGCCGCTATCGGCGCCACGCCCGAACTTGATTTCCGTTTAGGCGCGTCTGGAGATGTCCAAGCCTATTTCAGCTCATCCACGCCTCTTTCCCCGCTCAAATCTACGACTACCGCTCTCTCCGCCACTTCGACCTATGAGTCGATCTTCAAACCGACCGGCCTCAACGGCTCGATGATCGGGCGCGCCTCGCTCCAATTCGACCAGACGACCGGAGCGCCCCAAGTCGGCCTGACGTTTACCGGCGAAGGCCGCGCGCTCTTCAACCAGCTGACCAAAGAGCATGTCGGCGACTTTATCGGCATATTCCTTGACGGTCATCTGATCGAAGCGCCGGTCGTCCGCGAACAGATACCGAACGGCCAGGCAGTCGTCTCGGGCAGCTTTACCTTGGACCAAGCCCAAACCCTGGTCAGGAACATCAATTTCGGCGCGCTCCCGGTGCCGATCGCACTCATTTCTACCCAGACAGTCGGACCATCCTTGGGGCAGGCGGCGGTCCAAGGCGGGCTCGTCTCCGGTGTCGTGGCTTTCATCCTGATCGCCCTTTTCCTCATCATCTGGTACCGCCTGCCCGGTGTGGTCGCCGTCGTCGCTCTGGGCGTCTATACCGTCCTCATGCTCGCCATCTTCAAGATCATGTCGGTCACGCTCACGGCCGCCGGCATTGCCGGATTCATCATCACTATAGGAATGGCGGTCGACGCCAACATCCTCATTTTTGAGCGCATGAAAGAAGAGCTCAATCGCGGTCGCGGCATTTGGGATGCCATGCATGAAGGATTCGCGCGCGCTTGGCTGTCGATCCGTGACTCGAATATTTCGAGCATCATCACCGCCATCATCCTCTTCATGGTGCCCTCCAATTCGATCGTCAAGGGCTTCGCTCTGGTCTTCGGCATCGGCGTGGTCGTTTCGATGTTCACGGCCATCACCGCCTCGCGGCTGTTCCTGTTCGCCATCTCACCGGCGACCACGACCGCTCTTTCGCGGTTCCTGATCGGCAACGGTTTTCGGCGCCAGAGACCCGCCAATCAATCGTAGTTCCATTCATATCATGTGGATAGTCAATAACAGGAAAATATTCTACGCGTTCTCGGGAATTCTGGTCCTGGTTTCTCTCTTGTCGTTGTCCTTCTGGGGACTCCAACCGAGCATCGATTTCACCGGCGGCACATTGATCGAAGTCGAGTATCCGGCCGGACGGCCCGATCAAGCTGCCGTCTCGAAGGCCATTGTCGCCATGGATCCGTCGGCCTCAGTCCGACCTTCCGGCAGTGACGAGTATATGATCCGCTTGAGGCCGATCGATCAGACCGAGAAATCGGCGGTGATGGATGCTTTGTCAATGAACGCCCCGATCCCGAGCGCAGGCGCTTCGACGACTGCCAAGGATTTCGAAGTCAAAGCTTTTGACTCTATCGGACCGGTCCTCGGCGCCGAGGCTTTGCGCCGCGCCTATGTTTCGATCCTGCTCGTGATTCTAGGAATCGTGCTTTTCATCACCTTCGCCTTCAGGAAAGTCTCAGAGCCGGTTTCTTCTTGGAAATATGGGCTGGTGGCCGTCATCGCCCTCATCCACGATGTCATTATCCCGATAGGCGCTTTTTCGGTCCTCGGCCACTTTGCCGGTTATGAAGTGGACACGCTTTTCGTCACAGCTCTCCTTGTGATCCTCGGCTTTTCCGTGCATGACACGATCGTCGTTTTTGACCGGGTCAGGGAGAACCTCCGCCTGGGAACGGGTAAACAAACATTTGCCGAAATCGTCGGCGCCAGTATCAGCCAGACGTTCACGCGCTCGATCAATACATCGCTCACGACCCTGATCGCCTTGGTCGTCCTTTACATACTGGGCGGACAAGCTACCGAGCACTTCTCGCTCGCCCTCATTATCGGCATCGTCTCCGGCACCTATTCTTCCGTTTTTATCGGTTCGCCGCTCCTCGTCACTATTGAAAAAATGAGAAAGGTGTGATATGATGACGCTCAAGGAAATATGAGCACGAAACTATTTCAACCGGAACTGGCGGCACTGTCATCGGCAGAAAATCGGGGCTTGTTCTCGGCCCGTAAGAGACGAGAAATCCTGGAAAAGCTCTCAAAGCGGCTGCCCCTCAACAAAAAGTCAGCACGCGGCGAACTTCGTGAAGGAGACTCCGAAGCTGTCTAGTCGCCCGGAATCTGGTAAAGCATTTCCATGATTCTGCGCGGTGCGTGGTCATCATAGGACCACGCTTTTTTCACGGCCGAACTTGACTTTTATATCCACGCGTATATAATCAGAGCGTAGATGGACCATTGAAATCAGAAAAGGATGTGGTGGTACGGTCCTGTCGGCTTTCCCGTGACTTTTGACGTTTCCAAGTGCTCTCATCGCGCGGCTCCCAGCCTCGCTCCGACAGCTCAACCGCTATTTTCCCACCATTCCTTTTTTGCCTTTCGCTCGCTCTTTCTCAGCCTGTGCCCACGCGGTACAGGCTTATTCTTTTACCGAAGTGATATACTGAACCCAAAGCACATATCCTAATTTGAAATTGGAAGGACGGTCATATGGCAGAAGATACAGTGTGGTATGTCGATCCGCGCGGTGACAAATATACGATCAGTGTTCTTGAGAATAATCTGGAAACAGACAGTCTGTGCAGGGATAAGATCTGTCCGGACGGCCAGATCCGGGATGTCTTTAAATGCTCATGTACCTTCGCTATTCATTTGAACAGAGTGCGACAGAAAGTTGACTTGACTTATAGGCTCTATTACGAAGTCGCTGCGGGCAAGCAGATCAGAGAATGGCCATTTCCCGAGAAAATCAAGGCCCTTGTTGCTGCCAATCAACTGCGTCCGTGGCCGAGGCGAGATTAGCGTTGTTTCCATGGCGCATGACAAGGGGCGTGCGCATATTTTATTGCCCGGCCGCAACTCTTGACTTTATGATTCACCAGCGTAAGATAATCACACGCCGTGTGGAGCATGGCGGCACTTTGAAAGTGAAATATTCAGTTAGAGAACGTAGAAATTTCGCGCGTTTCTTAGCGGAGACGCGGGAAAAGAAAATGTGCAAGAACACAATATTCAACAATGAATTCTAAAAAAAATGAGCGGGGAAAGGACTACATCTGGGCGAATTATAAGATGGCAAGCTAGCGCTTTCTATTTTGTTCCGTTCGCTTATAGTTAAGAGTTTGATCCTAGCTCAGGATGAACGCTGGCGGCGTGGATAAGGCATGCAAGTCGAGCGCCCCGCAAGGGGAGCGGCAGACGAGGTAGTAATAATCAGGTACGTACCCAAGGGTCGGGCATAGCTCGCCGAAAGGCGGGGTAATTCCCGATAGTCTCGCAAGAGTAAAGCGATATTTATTTATTGTCGCCCTCGGAACGGCCTGATCGGTATCAGCTAGTTGGTAGGGTAACGGCCTACCAAGGCAATGACGCCTAGGGGAGCTGAGAGGCTGACCCCCACCGATGGAATTGAGATACGGTCCATACACCTACGGGTGGCTGCAGTCGAGAATCTTCCGCAATGGACGAAAGTCTGACGGAGCGACGCCGCGTGGAGGATGAAGTTCTTCGGAATGTAAACTCCTTTTGCCGGGGACGAAATTATTGACGGTACCCGGAGAATAAGAAGTTGCTAAACTCGTAAACAAAAAAAGCAACTAGTGAATTAGATCACTTGCACTCGTATGAATCCGTGGTGCGACATCCAGCTGTAAAGCTGGATGCAAATTCGGCTTATATGCTGGAAACCTGCAGTGTGCTGCCCCTCTTAAAAAAGAGCGGGATCTGCAGGCAATCAGCAGGGAAGTCGGTTATAATTGGCGCAATGGATTTATCGCAAAGACAGACAGATATAATTGTCGGCACGTTGCTCGGCGACGGGTCGCTGGAGCATGACAAATTCAAGGCTTCACGCTTGCAGATAAAGCAGGCAGAGAGGAAGAAAGAATATGTCATGTGGCTTTATGAAAATCTAGCCACTCTGGTAAGAACCCCGCCCAAACAGAGGCCGGACACTCTTCAATGGTACTTCAGTACCAGGTCATTGATATCACTTGAAGAATTTAGGAACGCTTTTTACTCGAATGGACGGAAAACAGTTCCTCATTCGATAAAGTCGTTGTTGAAATCTCCGATTACATTGGCCGTGTGGTTCATGGATGATGGAACTCTTGATTATCGCGAGAAGTCGCATTACTCTTTTTCCTTCAGTGCCGATGACTTCACCGTTGAAGAAGTAGAATTGCTTCAACAAGCTTTGGAAGATAATTTTGGAGTCATCTCCAATATTCAAACTCCGAGCTCTAGAGGCAAACGATACACAAAATTATATGTCGGGAAAAACGGCCGAGATCGATTCTTGGGAATAATCGCGCCGCACATCCTTTCTTGCTTTGCGTATAAATTACCGCCCAATTATGGCTTGACCCCTCAGAGACTGATCTTGAGAGAGCAGGGATGCTTTCAATAAAGTGAGATAGCTCGCGCTATCAGACGCCGAACTCCAGTGCGAACTGGATGATGATATAGTCCGATCCTCGCAGCGATGCGAGAAAATTCTCTCAAAGAGAGGCCAGCAGCAGCGGTAATACGAGTGCTTCAAGCGTTATCCGGAATCATTGGGCGTAAAGGGTGTGTAGGCGGTTTGGTTAGTCTTTCGTAAAATCTCTCGGCTCAACCGAGAGCCTGCGGGGGAAACGGCCAGACTAAGAGGACGGAAGGGGTCACTGGAACTCATGGTGTAGCGGTGAAATGCGTTGATATCATGGGGAACACCGAAAGCGAAGGCAAGTGACTGGTCCGCTCCTGACGCTGAAACACGAAAGCGTGGGTCGCGAAAGGGATTAGATACCCCTGTAGTCCACGCCCTAAACGATGATCTCTCGCTTTGAGGAGTATCGACCCTCTTCGAGGCTTAGCTAACGCGTTAAGAGATCCGCCTGGGTAGTACGGCCGCAAGGTTGAAACTCAAAGGAATAGACGGGGACTTGCACAAGCGGTGGAACATGTGGTTCAATTCGACGCTAAACGAAGAACCTTACCAGGGTTAGAAATCCATTCGAAGACTGGCAGAAACGTCAGTCGCCGCAAGGCGGATGGACAGGTGCTGCATGGCTGTCGTCAGTTCGTGATGTGAATTGTTCCCTTCAGTGGGGTAACGAACGCAACCCCTGTTGCCTGTTATAAGTGTCAGGCGAGACCGCCCAGCCCATAGATCGTGATGTTCGCAGAGAGTGATTTTGGGAAGATCTTGCGCAGGCGCAAATAGGCGCAAGCAAAAGGAAAAATTCCAGCAGGAATTTATTCCGGTCTTCGAAAAATCACTCTCTGCGAACGAATCGCGTTTTACGGGCTGGGAGGAAGGTGGGGATGACGCCAAGTCAGCATGGCCCTCTGACACCCTGGGCTACACACGTGTTACAATCGCGGCTACAACGGGACGCAAGGCCGTAAGGCGGAGCAAACCCTTAGAAAAGCCGCGCCAGTTCGGATTGAGGTCTGCAACTCGACCTCATGAAGCCGGAATCGCTAGTAATCGCGGGTCAGCTATACCGCGGTGAATACGTTCTCAAGTCTTGTACTCACCGCCCGTCAACCCAAGGGAGTCGGAGGTGCCCGAAGTCTCGCCTCGCGCGGGCCTAAGGCAAATTCGATGACAGGGGGTAAGTCGTAACAAGGCACGGGTAGCGGAAGCTGCTCGTGGAATATTTCAAAGTTCAACCGTTTCTCCGAAAGGAGGAACTTATAGTCGATCCGGTCTTTTGCTCGAAAGAGCGAAGGGCCGGAGGTGATCGCTCTCTCTACCTTAAACAGGAGCGCTTAGCCGGGGAAGATTCCCGGCCCACATGGGCATTATCATATGAAATGCGCATGGGCGAACGGAACAAAATAAAGAGCGCTATAATACCTCAAACAGAAGACCGCCACAATGGCGGTTTTTCTGTTTCACGGCGTGGATGACAATGATCATAAAATATGATATGTTGCTCTGGGCTATGAAAAATAACGCATCTGATCTCTCGGGCTGCTGGACCGACGAGGCCGCGCCTGAACGATTTAAGCTGATTCATTCCAAGCGGTTCGTCATCGACTTTCTCATTGTTCCGGTGAGTCG
>JAXDMJ010000016.1:0-15920 GCA_034666165.1 Candidatus Parcubacteria bacterium | reverse complement strand
TTTATGCCGAGATCGCGAAGCGCGGAAAGTCATTGGATTGGAGCAGGATCATAGTGACTTTTAGCGATGAGCGGTGCGTGGGTCCCGAACATCCCGATAGCAATTTCGGAATGGCAAAAAGGTCGCTTTTTGACCGAATCGAAATTCCGCCGGAGAACATTTACAGAATACGCGGAGAAGATCCTCCGGAGAGCGCGGCAGCATCATATGAAAAAAAGCTTAGGCTCCTGGCCGATGCTGCTCATGTCAAAGTCTTAAGCCACGATCTCCTGCTCCTCGGTGTCGGGGAAGATGGTCACACGGCATCGCTCTTTCCCGGCACCGCGGCTCTTAGCGAACGAAACCGCCTCGTCGTCCCCAATTTCGTACCGAAGCAGAACAGTTGGCGGATCACATTTACGTATCCCCTGATCAACGATTCTCGACACATCTGCTTCTTGGTAAATCATAAAAAGAAGCAAAGCATGATTGACAAGATTTTGAAAGGCGATCGCTCATATCCGGCTTCTCACGTGACCGCCAGCGAAAGCGTCGCGTGGTTGCTTGGATTTTGACCGGCAACAGGTATTTTTTGAACTGTCCACAGGAAATCCACAATATTTTCCCCAATCTCGATTTGCATTTATGCGCAGGCTTATTATACTGCTTCCCAGCAGACATGACCTTGAGAGAAAGACCCAAACCTTCGTCGGCGCGCAAGCGTCCGGAGGAGGAGTAGAGGGAAGCCTATGTCGTTAAGACACGGGGGCAACGTCAGCTTCCGAAAGGAAGAAGGATGCGGCGGGAAGGTAAAAGAATCCTGCTTAAGATTGCAGGAGCGCGAAGGAAGGTTCCTCGAAGTTGCTCCGTGGATTCCCATGCCTGTTCGTTATCCGGCCGGAAACGAATACGCGTCTATTGTTTGCAGGAAGCCGTTCTCACGATCATTCCTGCCAGTGCGAAAGCGCGCTCTCGGTCTCAAAAGGTCGGTGGTACCGGCCGCAAAGCCGGTGACACAGTCCAGAGATGATCGATTGCACAATAGGGTCCGAACGAGGTTCAGTTTGCTCCGACCAAGCATCGCGAAAGTGGTGCTTGTTTTTTATGCCACTCGGGGCTATCATTTTGACGGTTTTTGAACGAATCATAAGCGAAGAGCAAACCGTATGAGAACTGAAATCGATGAATTACCGTGGCAGCAGCAACACGATATCTATGTCAGCCGTGCCCGACGCGCGCGATTGAAGCCTGAAGATCAGCCGCGCTATGATCTGGCGATGTGGCGGGAGCGGAACGGGCATGTAAAGCCGCTTGCGACCGTCCGAATCCGGAATGTAACCGGACTTGATATCGCCCACCTTGCAGGCGTTTATGTCGCGGTGTACGAAGATTTCGATGTCGGCGAGAGATGGACGCATGAGTCCGCGCAAGCACTGATCCGATACTCGTTCGAGCGGCAGCCCGATCTGGCGTTCGTGGCTTCAGTACCCGACGCCGCCGGAATCGTCGGCGGATCCTTTGCCGGCATCAAGCCGTGGTGGGATGGCAACCATCTCGTAGACGGCGAGCTCTTCGTCCACCCGGACTACCAGCGTCTCGGCATCGGATCGACGCTCTTAGCGCACATGTTCAGCCAGGCGATGACACGTCACAACGCGGTTGTCGTTGAAGGCTGCACTTTCAGGAAATCGGGGCATCCGTTGACCTGGTACAAAAGCCTCGGCTTCGGCGAAGTCAAGGAGTGGACCATGATCAGAGGCGATCTCCTGACCGCATACAGGAGATTACGCGGCGTCGCCCAGTAGAAAAAGTGGACCGGCCGAACCGCCTCTTCGGGCGGTTTTTATTTATGCGTGAACTCGCGGCGTCAGAGGCCTTCCCCAAATATCCTCCGGCACGTCCAATAGGTCGACATATCCGTCAGCGCCTTCTTTAAGCTCGCGTGAGATATTGTTCCTTGACGAGCAGACATAGACTTTTTTGCCGCGCTCTCTCAAATATGCGACCAGCGCGAGAAAATCAGAATCGCCCGTAAAAAAGACGGCAGTGTCTAATTTGCCGCAGTTATGGACGGCATCGATGGTCATTTCAACGTCCATACTGCCCTTTTCCTGAATCGTCGAAGCGCGCTTAAGGACGACGGTGATGCGTTTCAGAGGCTTCTTCCGGATGATGAATCCGAGGCCTTTCTTCAGGAAGGTCAGATACTTATGTTTGCCCGCCACGCTGTAAGTGCGCGTGCTGTCGGCCGGATAGACGGCGTAATAGAATACAGAAACCGTCGTGCCGTCATAGAGCGATTTGATATAGCCGATGGTTTTCACATAATCCAGAAATTTCCCTTTCGTCATCTCGGCCTGCCAGAGGTTGAAAGCGTCAATAAACACGTATATCGTGTTTCGTCCGTGCGGATAATTCGGCGCTGATTCGCGCCTGACGGTTTGGCTCATATGGCGGTTTATTGGAACACCTGATGCCCGGATAATACACAGGATTGAGCGTCAGTCAAATAAGAAACGTGTTCAAATATTTTTGCTGAAAATTCCCCACCGGCGAATTATTACATCATGTTTCAAATTTGCTTTTATCTCCCGAGCAGGATACTCTCTGAAGTAGTCAATCACTCCTATGATCGGCAGCGATTGCTGCATGTACCACCGCGGTATTGACCTTTGACAACACACGGATACAGTTCCAGAAACAATTCGTAATGAGTACCCTCAGATTAGCCTCTATGTTTAGCCGTACCCTCGCCGCCACCCTCCTTTACTTGGCGACGAGTCACCTCGCACATGGTTCTATCAATGTCCGCGAATATGACATCTTGCCACAGCAAGACATCCTTCCAAACCTGCCGCTCTCGGGGCATCCGCGCCTCTTAGCTTCACAAAGCGATTTCGAGCAGTTAAAAATCCGCGCCGCTTCAGATCCCATTCTCATAGCGTGGCATCAGAAGCTCAAGGTCGTCGGAGACCAAGCGCTGTTAGAGCCGCCATCGATCTACGATATCCCTGACGGCTTAAGGCTCCTCGCTGTCTGCCGGCAAGTGCTGGGCCGCATCGAAACCCTCGCGCTGCTCTATCGCATCGACGGCGACCAGAAATACCTCGACCGCGCCCGGGCCGAATTGGATGCGGCGGCGAACTTCAAGGATTGGAATCCGCGACATTTCCTCGACACAGCCGAAATGACTCGCGCCTTCGCCATCGGATACGACTGGCTCTATGACGCTTGGACTCCGGAAGAGCGCGTCCGCTGGAGCACTGCCATCGTGGAGAAAGGCCTCAAACCCGGCCTCATGTGCTATCACGGCACGACGATGTATCAGAATTTTCCAAATGTGGAAAACAATTGGAATCAAGTCTGCAACGGCGGCATCGGCCTCGGTGCATTGGCCGTGGCTGATCTCGAACCGGCCATCTCCTGCGAGATTCTCTGCAACGCCATCAATTCGATAAAAATATCGATGGCAGGGTTTGCGCCTGCCGGAGGTACCAGAGAGGGACCGTCCTACTGGAATTACGGCACGGATTACAACGTGATCTTCATGGCCGCCCTCAAGACCGCGCTCGGTTCAGACTTCGGGCTTTCGAGCATGGACGGGTTCAAAGACACGGGACAGTTCCCTATATACATGACCGGCCCTTTCGGGCTGGCGTATAATTATGCCGACGCCAGCGAATACCGCATCCACGCTCCCCAGCTCCTCTGGCTGGCAGGAAACTACAGTCAGCCCGAATTCATGAAATTCGAGGTTAGCACGGCTCTACCCAAGCCGCTGGATCTTCTGTGGTACAGAACTCCGGTCACGGGCACACTGCCAAATCAGCTCCTCTGCGGTCTTCCTCTAGACAAGTATTTTCCCGGGGCGGAAGTGACAACATTTCGCAGCTCTTGGAATAACCGGAACGCCCTCTTCGTCGGTTTGAAGGCCGGCGATAATAAGGTCGCGCACGGACACCTTGACCTTGGCAGCTTCTTAGTGGACGCTCTCGGCAAGCGCTGGGCGGTGGACATCGGCGGAGACGACTACAATCTGCCGGGCTATTGGAGCACTAACCGTTGGACCTATTACCGCTTGCGTGCGGAAGGCCACAATGCCCTCGTTATCGACCCGGGTCTCGGACCCGATCAGGATCCCAACGCCGAAGCCAAGATAACGCGCTTCGTATCGACACCCACTAACGCCTTCGCTATCACCGACCTTTCGTCGGCCTATGGGCATCCTTTGAGCGATGTGCGCTATGCCAGCGACGCTTACGACGCGATCAGCGTGCGGCGAGGCATCAAGTTGCCCAACCGCAAATCGGTTGTGATCGAAGACGAGATCAGCGCCGGCAGACCCCGCGACGTCTGGTGGTTCATGCAGACTCCCGCCTCGGTCGTCATCGACCAGACCGGAACTTCCGCCATTCTGACGCAAGATAACGTCAGCATGATGGCGCGCATCGCATCGCCAGCCAATGCGAAATTCACGGTCATGGATGCCGTGCCTTTGCCCCAAACGCCTCATCCGCTAAAACAGACTGCCAATCCCGGCTTGAGAAAGCTGGCAGTTCACTTGGAAAATGTGACGGATACCCGTCTCGTAGTTCTCCTCATACCTCTGGATGCCGCCGGCATTCTACAAGCAGCAGTGAAAGATGTAACGATTGTCCCCTTGGACGAATGGTGATCCTTAAGCCATAATAATAAACATACTACAGTACCATAGTTCTTTCTAATCGTTATTTCAAGTTCACACCGCGCTTGCATCCGCAGGCTTCGCGTCCCGTCCTTTGCTTGCAAAGGACGGGACTTACCATATCCATATAAAAAAGCTGGTCTGGCGACCAGCACTCTGAACGAGCTAAGCTGTCGAGAAGATCTTTCCCGGCTAAGGCGGGAGTATTCCATACAACGTTGTAACCCGTTGCCGCTGCAGATCGTAATTGACTGAACGTGGAATATTATTCCCGTCTTAAACCGCAAACTCATCAAGATGGCTCGGCTACCTCCTCGAGTTCGCATGTTACATTGGCGCACCCGAAAGTCAATAAAGTCCGAATTTCTGCATCACTTTAAACATTTTGACATTTGCAATGTTTAAATGCATAATCGTGACGGTGGAACAATGACATACTGTGAACTGCAGAACGAATGATATGAACTCAACTATGTACCTCGTGGGCGAACCGATCTTTGGCTTTAACGAAAATCTCGAGAGATATGTTGCCCCCTTCAGTCAACTCGAGCAATGCTGGAATATATTCAACGAGAAACCAAGGGTCAGGATAGAAAAGAAGCTCGCGGAGGAATATCTTGCCATAATCGTTGCCCTTGGAGAACTTGGAATCGATTTTCGCGTGATTCTCTCGCGTCCTGAAGCGGATAAGGAGACAATTGACCTCTGTCGGGCGGCCCATCATGTCAAATTTGCCGGCTTCACGCCTGATTACTCTCCCTCAACGATGATGTTTCCTCGAGATTTCGCGACAACCCTCCCCAAGTGCGTGCTTACCAATCCGACCGTACGACCGGTGACGGATATGAAAAAGGGATGGCGCATCATTCAATCGCCTTTCGGCGAAGGAGGCCGGCTGCTCAGTGCCGGCGATACGGTGCTTATCTCAGATCGCGTCAGACTCTCGGGGCAGCACAGCCGTCAGACGATGGTCGCTGAAATAAAAGAAATCGAATCATCCGGAGTGACGGTCGGGATGTTTCCGCCTCCGGTCTCCGGTTTCTACTCTGTGAGAGGAGTCGCTGATTCGATCGGCTTCGATGATCACATCGACCGTGTCGCCTGTCTCGTCAGGGACCGGCTCGACTTCCCTCATTTGATCGTCGATCATCGGCTTCATCTGGCCAATGTCACGGGTGAAACCCCGCTCTCGTGGGAGCTGATTGAGCCGGGCGATGCGATTCGCCTGCTTCAAGAGCGGTTCAAACCTCTCGGCATTCAGGTTCACGAGGCACCGCCTTCGATCGTGCCATATTCGCTTAACCTGCTCCAGTTCCCTGACCGGAGAGTGCTCATGACAAGCGGGGTACCGGAGATTGAGGCCTTGATAGGCGGTTTAGTAGGCAGCAAGAACGTGATCACGACACGGTGCCCGATCCGCTATTATCCGACCTGGAAATACGGCGGAATCAGGTGTCTCGTCGTCGAATCGCCCGACGTGCTCTTTATCGGGCCCTAAGAAATGAATCCCTTACCAAGCCACGGTAGGCCGCCTCCGTGGTTTTTTATATGCAGGGGATTAAAAAGTGATATTATAACCAGATGAAGCAGATCAGCCGTGAACAAAAGCCGCTTTTCTGGGGATCAGCGATTATCGCCGTCGTCCTCATAGCCGTGGGCATATATTCGGTCGTACGCATCAGCTTACTGTCCGCAAGGATCAACGCTTTGTCTGCCGAGATCGCCGCTCTTTCAACAAACCTGGCCTCAACGACCGAGAGCCTGCGGGCGGCTATAGATCAGACTCGCAATTCACTGTCGAGCGACCTATCAGCCCAGAAGCAGAATGTCGGCGCCATACAGCAGCAGCTCGGCGGCGTCCAGAATCAGGTCGGCGGCCTCTCGGGGACGCTCACGACCCTGCAGAAGCTTTCCAAAACCGACCCGGAACTGCTGAAGAAGTACTCCAAGGTGTATTTCTTGAATGAAAACTACGTACCCGCGCGGTTGTCGGAAATCTCGCCCGTCTATGTGTACAGCGACACCAAGCGGATCCTCATACTCACGGATGTTCTGGCGCATCTGAATGCCATGATGAAGGCGGCCTCTTCGACCGGCACCGCGCTCTACGTCCAATCCGGCTACCGCTCATTCGATGAGCAGAAGGCCTTGAAGGGCGATTACGCTATGACTTTCGGCGCCGGCACCGCCAATTCATTCTCCGCTGACCAGGGCTACTCCGAGCACCAGCTCGGCACGGCCGTGGACATGATCACGACCGGCATGGGCGGAGTGCTTGACGAGAAATTCGACCAGACGGCGGCTTATGGCTGGCTGCGCGACAATGCGTACAAATACGGTTTTGCCCTTTCATATCCGAAGAACAACGGCTACTATGTCTATGAACCGTGGCATTGGCGTTTTGTCGGCATCAAGCTCTCCACCCACCTCCGCGACCTCGGCCAGAATTTCTACGATCTGGACCAGCGGGAAATAGATACCTACCTGGCGGATATATTTGACTAAGTTTTAATTACATCTTGTCTGGCTTGCCATCCGGACTCACCAATGGTTGAAGAATCGAGACTCGGTTTCCTTCAGTGTCGCGGAATGAGACATATGTGCCGACCGTGGGAATGTCCATCGGTTCGCCGAGCACTTCCCCGCCGGCGTCCTTTACCCGCTTCATCGCGGCCTTGATATCGTCCACACTGATGACCACGCTCGGATATTGGTCCGGCTTGCTCATATCTTTCTCAAAAAATCCGCCGTTGATCGCCCCTGGCTTCTTGATCATGCCGTCCTTGTCAGTGTCAGTCGTATTGACTACAACATAATTGTTCATTTCCTTGCCCATGAAATGGGCCTTCCAACCGAAGGCCTTCCTGTAGAAGTCAGCCATGCGCTTGTTATCCTCGGCTGGCATCTCAAAGTGGACTACTGGATTCATTTCCATATTCTTTATGTGAATTAATTTGTTAATGTGAGAATTTCACTTCCTGTTGTGACCGTTTCTTATCACGCGTCAAGCTTAAAAAAGATGCAAGTTATTGAACGGTCATTGAAGCAATAAACCTACTTGAAGATTCCGACGACGAAGTTCCAGAAGCGCCGTAGGACCGAGGGTGAGCTGGCAGCGGCCGCGTTGGCAGTATCAGTACCGACGACCAGAATGTCGTCACCGGCTCCGGCCGAAATTTGGCTCTGAACGGTCGTCGAGCTCGTAGAGCTCATCACATCAGGGATCTCCACTGCCGTCGATCGGCCTTCAACTGAGACAGCTGGTACTTGCCCCGGCGCGTTCTCCTCGGCGAGTCCGCGCTTGCGATCCACGAAGGCTTGGATCACGGTTGTTTCGCCGGCAGTCAGGGTGAACGGCTGCCCGCAAGCCAATTCGTTCACCTTCTTCCTGGTCGTGATATAGACTTCGCCGGAAGGTAGAGTGGCTCCCCAAGGCCTGAGAACCGTTTCAACATAGGCGCTCTGGAAGGCGCTCACGGCATCCTCGGTCTTCTGGTCGAACGTGCCGTTCACATCGACGTCGAGCTCCTGAGAGTTCTTAAAAAAAGCCTGAAGCTTGGCTACCTCGACAGGGTCGTTGATCCGGCCGCGCTTCATGTATGAAGAAATCAGTGGGCAGGAAGTAGCCGTCAGATCCTGGTCGAAGCCGGGCGCAATGCCGGTTCCGAAATACGTGGCTTGCGAACCGCTGCTCGAGTTCGACCTCCGACCGGTGCCGCCAGTCTCTCCGCTCCCCCCACCGCCACCCCCTCCTCCGCCTCCGCCCGGTGATGGACCGAACGAATCCTGAGCCGAATCGGTTGACGGACTCGAGATCACCCCGGCAGACGAATCCTGGGACGAATCCGAAGAGGGGCTCGAGACTACGCCGGCGCCCGAATCTTGCGACGCATCCCCGCTGCTGTCACCTGTGGTTGCCGCGACTTCAAGCGGGAATATAGAAAAACACAGTACTATAGCCGCGATCAGCGCGGCCATGGCTGGAAAGGCGAGAGATTTTGAGGCCTTCATAATATTGACCCTAACAGCGGTCAAAATCGCTGTCAAGGGAACAAGTCAAGTAACAAAATGGCGCAGAAACAGCCGTTTCTGCGCCCGAGCCGCGGTGTCAAAACTGCGGCACTCTGATATACCCCATATCGTTGGTCTGTCTGCCGATGAATGGCATGAAGACTGACGTTCCCTCGACGGCCGAATCGGTCACGAATTGCCAGGCTCCCGCTGGGCGGCGCGACGACTCTATCCTGAACGGGGTCATGCCCGGAGGGCCGACGGCCGAGAACAAGACGCCTGCAGGGCCTCTGAACGGCACCATCCGGGTATACGAGGTCGGGATGCGCGAAGCCGGGAAGAGGGCAACTGTGAAGCTGGCGTTAAGGACGTTAGTCGTCGAGCTCCATTCATAAGTCGCAGTCACGGTCGTGCCGCTGCCGATCTCGGCGTCGAGCGGACCGAAGTCCGACTGCTGGCTGACCAAAGCCCCCGCCCGGCCGCCGATGAAGATGATGGCATCGACCAGCTGGCTCCCGGGCCCGGACATGATCACGATGTCATCAGCCGTGAACAGGTGGCCGTCCGCCCCGGCCATGAGACCTCGGCGGCTGACGCTGTACGGCAGACCGGAGAGCGCGGACTCGTTCCCGAGCAATGCCAGGCCGCTCGTTATGCGATAGCGCAGACGCTCGAGCGAGACCTGGCCGTTCTCACCGACCAGCACCACCGGAAAATAGAGGCGCTGGCCATGCTGGGTGGCATAGGGCGGCTGTGGATCGAACTGGCCGCGCCAGAGGAAGTTCGTCGAGACGGCCAGGTCGGTCGAATCGAACGCATCGCGGATCTCGATGGCCGTCGGCGATCCTAACCGGCTCTTAGTGTCCAGGCCGGCCCCGAAGGCCAGGCCGGCGAGCAGATTGTCGCGCGCAGTGCCGAATTCCGGGACGGTCACGTCCGGCAACGAGCACGGGAATACGTACCACAAGCCGCGATTGGCCAGGGTTTGGCCGTAGACCGCTGCCGCGGCCAGGGATGAGGCAGCCCCGAGGGCAAAAAACCGCAAGATATCGGTCATTTTTATCATATTTTTGGTGCATTGTTCATCTGTATCCGTATTGTTCGTACCAAATCATTGCCTAAACGTCAACCTTTCGTCCTTCAGATGACGAGGCAGTATTCCCCTATAACATCCCGGCAAACGCCATGGCCATGACCGCCTTGAGCCACTTCTGGCCGATGGGAACGATCATGCGAGCGATGACCTCGAATAATGAAGAAGAGATCATCCAGTGCCCCAGCTTGCTGAAAAGGACGCATGCGGGCACGCACCTCATTCATGAGAGCGTTCATGTGGACAATCCGCGGAATTATGCTCGACCCGGCTTTGGCTGGGCTAATTCCATCTTCGGTGAGCTCATCGTCCGGCTTTACACCGTTCATCGCGACATTCTGTCGGAGAAGATCCGATGACGTATCTGATCGCACGGGGACCCAATTTGTTTTGGGTCTCTTTTTTATTACAACAAAAAAGCGCCGTAACGGTGATCGGCGCGATTTGAAAAGGTGGCCCCGCGATGAAGAAGAAGCTAGGACCGCTTGCGGAATCGTCGCCCGGCAACCAGCGTGGCCGAACCCAAGATGAAGAGAATCATCTCTCCGGGCTCGGGAACGGACTGGAAGCCGATCGCCTGGATCGAGAATTTCTCAAATTCGGGTCCATTGCCCCATTCAATCAGGAAGCTGGCGCTTTGGACGCCGCCTGGCGCGATGGTCATAAAGGTATTGAACGGCCGGTCTTTGCTGGCCTGGAACTCGCCACTGAACGTTGTGCCGTTCACCGTGAGATCGCTCAAGGTGATCGCACTGGTCTCGTCAGTCAAGCCGAAGGCCAAGACTCGCCAAGCGATCGTGTCCCCCGGCATGGTTTGGCCGCTCACAGATCCGCTGCCGCCCGCTCCCCTGGCCGAGAATGTCATCCGGCTCTGGGACGCGTCATAACTGAGCGTCACCAGATTGGTTCCCGGCGGAGCATGCCAATCGAATTCAGCCGCGCTGAGGGCGTTCTTGGTATCGATGTCCACCACCCCAAGAGGCGCGTCCGGAGGAAATCTGCCGTCGATCTTCCACAATGACTCATCCGCCTCAAGGTCCCGGTATTCAGTCGGCGTGATGGCTGTAACGTCCGCCGCTCGCGCGACCAGCTCGCACATCAGTCCGACCGACGCAACCGCAGATGAAACCCCGGCTGATATTATCATATTGTTCTTTCTCTTTCTTCCGATTTCTAGACCAATTTTTTCAGATAATCGTGTGCGGCGCAATAGGTCCACAAACATTATTATCGCAGTGCCATCGGAAGGACTCGAACCTTCATCGTGCCGGTAGAAGCGGCCTGCTCTGTCCATTGAGCTACGAGGGCATGCATTGTGCCTCTGGGAGGAGTCGAACCTCCATCCCACCCGTTTCAAGGGCGCGTTCCGCCGCTGAGCTACAGAGGCTTTTGGCCAACAGAAAAGCCGCCCTGAATAGCCGCAAGAGTGCGGCGCGTCGGGCGGCTATCTAAAGCAAAGGTTATTCACGTGATTAGCATAGCATGTATGACCACGTTAGCCATGCCGATGCGCGCTGACCTGCTACTTGCCGCTTTAGCAAATGTGTGGTAGACTGTTCAGGAAACAGAATAAACCAACAAAGACCCTTTACAACCACACAGGAAACTAATGAAACTAAAATCAAAACGCCCGCCCGAGAGCGAGCGCCTCTTTCGGAATGCCGCAGTGGACGCGCTCATCGAAACGATCAACGATGCTATCCGTGATCCCGATATTCGCTTGATGTTCGATCAGTGCTTCCCCTACTCGCTCGATAGGGCCACTGATTTCCGGAGAGACAAAGCCGGAAATCCAGACACGACCGTCATCACCGGCGACATTCCGGCTCTGTGGCTCCGAGATTCGGCAAACCAGGTCCTACCGTACCTGCCGGTTGCCTTGCGAGACGTCCAGATGCACGAAATGATCCGCGGGCTCATCCGCCGACAGGTCGACTGCATCTTGCTTGATCCGTATGCCAACGCCTTCAAGTCGGGAGATCAAGAGAAATCTGCGAAGAAGTCCGACCAAGCACGCGGCAGATTCTGGAAAAGCGGAATTTGGGAACGGAAATACGAACTCGACAGCCTAGCCGCCTTCCTCCGATTGTCGGCGGCATATCCCCATTGCAATCCCGACCAGACACCGTTCGACGGAAGGTGGATTCAAGCTGTCGAGAAAGTCCTCAAAGTTCTACAAAACGAACAGTCTCAAATCTCCCGAAAAACCGTAAAGAAGCATTTCCGAGCGGTTGGCCGGGACGGCTGGCCATCGCCGACAGTCAGAATGTGCGGCTTCGGCTCTCCAAACAAGCATACCGGCCTCGTTCGGACCGTCTTCCGTCCTTCTGACGACGAAGCAGTCTTCCCCTATTCCATACCTGCGAATGCCATGATCTGCACTGCCTTGAGCGCGCTCATTGCGCGGCTCCACGAAATTGACCAGAAGGGCATGGCAAACCTGTGCAGGTCGTGTATACGGATTCGTAGCGAGATCGCGAGCGGAATAGAGTCGTACGGCATCGTTCATCATCCGGAATTCGGGGATATCCTGGCTTATGAGATCGATGGTTTCGGCTCATCCTGTCTTATGGACGACCCGAACGTTCCGAGTCTTCTTAGCCTGCCATATCTCGGATACGGCTATATCTTGGATTCAGTCTACGCGGCCACGCGGAAATTCATTCTGAGCGAATGGAATCCGTATTATATCCGGGGCAAGATCGCTTCGGGACTATCGAGTCCCCACACCGGCGTACTCAGCCACTTCTGGCCCATGGGTACGATAATGCAGGCGATGACTGCGAAAGACGAAGAGGAGATCCTCAAGTGCCTCGGCGTGCTCAAGAGAACCCATGCGGGCACGCATCTCATTCACGAGAGCGTCCACGTCGACAATCCGCGGAATTATACTCGACCCGGCTTTGGCTGGGCTAATTCCCTCTTCGGAGAGCTGATAGTCCAGCTCTACGTGACCCGCCGAAACATTCTGGCAGAGAAGATTCGCTGAAATACTAACCACACGGGGACCCAAATTTTTTTTGGGTCTCTTTTATTACAAAAAAACCGTCCTCGCCGGTCAGGCAAGAGCGGTGTTGGCATATTTTCTTCTCCCGAGAAAAATTGGCCATCCCGGAAAATCCGGATATCTCTTGCCGGGACTGCTGGGTAGTCGAGGATTTTCCGGATAACGCTTGACGTATTCCTCACGCGTTCTGATTTTCAGGGCTATTGCGGCACGACTGGCTTCCTGCCACGTGCGATAGAAATCCCTCTGTTTTAAGAAGATTTTCCAGCCGGGGAAATCCTTATACTTTACATGAGGATTGGAGGGCAGCCTTGGATCTCGCGCATGTCCTTCTATATATTCCCTGGACGATTTGAATCCAAGGCGGATCGCAGCCGCCGATGCCTCTTGGCAAGTGGGATATAAATTCTTGGGTTGACCGCCCAAGAATACTCTCCACCCGGGAAAGTCGGCATATGTCCACTCCGGCTTCCCTGGCAAACGCGGATCCTGCTTGTGGAGCCTATGGTAATCCTTGCGATTGGCTATTCCTAGTCTCACCGCAGCCTTACCACTTTGCTGCCAGGTCGGATAGTAATTCTTCGGTTTACCCCCTAAGAACACTCTCCAGCCGGGAAAATCCGAGTAAGACGCATCGGGGTGACAGGGCAGTTTCGGATCTGATTTATACCGACGGATGTAATCAAGTGCAGACTTAATACCAAGGCTAATCGCAGCGCGCGAGGCTTCCTGCCAGGTGGAATAAATCTCCCGCTTACAGTGTTTCAAGATAGTCATCAAATCCACAATTTCATCAGAAAATGTGAATTCGAATCCTTTACCAGAAACCTCGAAAGGCCGCCGGATATATCCCTCGCGTTCCAGTACTCCCCTCGGAGTAAACTTTTCGTGAATATCGGATATCTTATTCATCATCTCGAGCACCAGTTGGACACGTTCGAGATTTCCGACAAAATCGAGAACGATGAGTTTATCCTTGCCAGGCCGAAGCCCTCGTCCCAGCTGTTGTCGGAATACGGTCGGAGCCTCAGTCACGCGGCAGAAGGCCACAAGCCCGACCGATGGAACGTCGACTCCCTCGTTGAATGCGTTGACAGCACACACGTGGCGAAGAATACCAGTTTTCAGGTTATTCAGCACCTTCTGGTTTTGCTGCCATGTCTCGTCCTGAGAGACGCACTTTCCTGAATGGAAAGTGTCGGCTAGGACAAGTGTTTTCCTCATTCTCTCAGCATGCTTGATCGATGAGCAGAACACTACCGCTTTTTCGGCGAACCCGTTGATGATTCGGCCAATTTCGAGATCACGCTTTTTGATAAAGATGCGGCGGTTGACTTCGGCCATAGTGAAACGCTTTTTGCTTTCGCGAATTTCGGCCATTATCGACTGCAGCTTGGCATCGTCAAGACTTTCGTCTGTGACGACGTGATATTCGATCCTCGGTAGCCAGCCACGAGCGATAGCCTCTTCAAGCGTGATAGTGATGACTGGATGTCCGAAAATTTCACGGATGTCGTTCTTATCTTGTCGGTCAGGCGTGGCTGTAATGCCGAGCTTCGCACCGCCAAAGTAATTAGCGGTTGGACGATACGTATTCGCAGTCGTGTGATGAGCTTCGTCCACGACAATGAGATCAAAGTAATCCCGTTGCCACTTTGTAAGGTTTGCACCCATCATTTGCCAAGTGGCAAATATGATACGGGCATCTCCTGTGCCATTCCTAGCCAACCCGTTATAGATTGCCATGTTTATCTCTTGACCGAGTACTCGCCGAAACTCATCAAGTGCATGTTTAAGAATATAGTTGTTATGCACGAGAAAGAGTATTCGCTTTGCGCGCAACTTCTTTGCGATGAATGCGGCGGCCATAGTTTTACCAAGGCCGGTTGCCAAGACTATGAGTGCTCTCCTGAATTTACCGCGCAGGTTCTTGAGAGCTTTCGGTATTGCCAGCTTCTGTGCCGGATTCGGCGTAACTATCTCTATATTCACGAGTTTCCTTTCGTTGTTGTATTGCCAAAAATCAGACGTCTGACTATTGAATAGCACGCATGACTAATTGTGTCAATAAACACGTTATCAATCTTGACATAGAATTTATCGTGGTGTATAGATCTTCATGGAGTGTTGCTTGGCAGAAGGAACCGAAGAGAAACGTTCAATCTTAGCAACGACTCTGGCCACAGAAAGGAGTCATACGACATTGAAAACTAAAATCACGGATAAACTCATCGAAGAAGCTACCGATCTTTTGGAGAATTGGGCGCGCAGAAAGGATATTGTCACAGGGGGAGAGCGTTTAGTCGTCACGATAAGAGTTAAAGAGTCGCCTATAGTCGCTCTGGATTTCGAGGATGAAACAGCCGTGGCGGAACTCGACGTCCGGTTATCAACATCTATCGATGAATATGAATTCAGTCCGCGAGTTCGGGGTACTCTGAAGTTTTTCGGAGTCTCCATAATCGGCAGTGTTGCGAGAAGGACCGAGGCTGACCTCCGGAAATGGAGGAAAATAGGAAATAAATCGGTTCGAGAGATTATGGAGAAGCTCGAGTCGCAAGCACTATGCCTCGGCCTGAATTATCCCGTCGGGCCGCGCGAGCGCGAGGCTGCCCTGGCGGAGTCATTCCGTGCATATGCACCGTGGGGACTAGACTTCGAGCGAGCAATCACTGATGCTCTTGAAGCAGCGGGCGTGGTGTCGAACAATGATTTTCTAGCAAAAACAAAGAAGGAAATAATCTCGCTTCTGCAAGCACACGATAGACCTCTGGTAAGGTCATCTGCTGACCTCGGACTTTATCTTGAGTTTATCCGCCGTGCTCTCGGTAAGCGAAGACTCATATAACGGCAAGCCAGAGAAGTTTCGTACCCTCATTTCGTCCCCTCACAGTTTTCTAGAATCTGTGAGTTTTTTTATGCAACTCACATATTATTTACTCACCCTCAAACTCCTCATTCACGTCCTTGACTTTGGCGGAAGGTTACTTTATAGTCACGAGCGGTCAAAAACGTGGTTTCACAACGAAAGGAAGTTCTATGACACATAAAAAGATTGATGAACGCGCCGGGCTGTGTCCATTCGCGATTCTCGTGTTTGCACTGAATAACTTGGGCGGCCAGCTCTTCCAGGCGATGGGATTTGG
>JAXDMJ010000015.1:0-32971 GCA_034666165.1 Candidatus Parcubacteria bacterium | reverse complement strand
GTACGTCTTTACCATCGACCGCAAGAACCCCGACGGCTCCTACAGCGAGGTCATGAAGACGCCCGTCATCAATGCGAAAGGGGGCATCATCAAGAGGAAGTTCGTGGTGTGAGAAAGAGAGAGGGGGGGGAGAAGTGGAGGAAAGTGATAGAGAAAGGAGTTATGCTACCTCCATGCTCCGATGATCGCACCTCCGATCACGAGCGTGATCAATGAGCCGATGCCGCTGATCATGATGAGCTTGAAAGGTTTGTTTTCCCAGAGCAATCGTCCGACTGCTTCGGTCGCCACAAAGCCGAGCCAGACAATGAAGGCCAGGAAAGCACCATCTGAGCCGCTTGCGGTGCCAGTCGAGACGATGAGAAAGGTCAAGACGCAGAACATGACCAACGAGACGATGAATTGGGTGACATAGGACTTCCACATGCCCTTGGCTTTTGCTGCGGCGATATCGGCCGAGGTCATTTTAGTGAGCATCATCCACTCTCGGCCGAAGAGGATAGGGGAGTACCAGAGCGCGCCGATCCCAAAGGCGACTATTGCAGCCACCAGAATCGGCCAAAAATTGACGGTAGACATGATTATATGCTTAATTATTAATATGGTAGAATGGTAGCAATACCTTTTTTCTTACGCAAATGGCTTTCCCTCTGTTACTCATTATTGTCGGAGCGTTGCTGGCTTTCTATTATTCTGGCTGGACGTTCGATTTCAGCTTCGGCCCCGCTTTTCTCGGGCCGATGCTCCTGGTCGTTCTCGGTTTGATCCTCATGATGAAAAAGAGGCAGTGAAAAAACCGGTCGAAATGAAAAAATTGTCCTCATCCCGATCTGCGCTTGGCGTCGGCGTTGTCGCAGTCATCATAGTTGTCCTCGTCGCATATGTTATTTTCAGCAAAAGCAGCGAAATGACAGGATCGCTCGGCGAAGAAGCGAACAGCGCGCTTCAGTCGCCGACATCATCGCCGACCGTGTCCGTTCAAGCTCCTCAAGGGACGATTTCCGCTCTGGTAGCTGACACGCCGCAGTCAAAAGAGAAGGGCTTGGGTGGCCGTGCCTCGCTCCCGGCGAATCAAGGCATGCTGTTCGTCTTTTCCGAACCCGGTATGCAGGCATTTTGGATGAAAGACATGAAATTTTCCCTCGATATGGTCTGGATTGGAGCAGATAAGAAGATCGTCGGCGTTTCGGCGGATATTTCGCCCGACAGCTATCCGCAGATATTCCTGCCGCCGAGCCCGGTCTTATATGTTCTCGAATTAAATGCGGGCGCCACGAAAAAATACGCTTTACAAGCCGGCACCGCTCTCATTTTTTAGGAAATTTATTCTTTTAAATCATAATCGAAATCATTATCCACACTTTTTTATTTCCCCGCGCGGTGTATAATGAACCTAAACAATCGTCAGGCGCGTAGTACACGTACGGAGTCAGAAATAATTATCAACTTTTAGCATTTTGCGCAGCCGCCTGCGCTCCCATATGCCCAAGAAGAAAAAAACCGCTTCCGCCGCGGCCAAGGCCCCTTCTATCCCCACAATCATAAAAAGAGACGGTCGAATAGTCCCTTTTGACCTGGAAAAAATCGTCAATGCCATCTGGAAGGGCATGAACACGGTCAAGGAAGGTTCGCCCGACGAGGCGCGCTTGGTGGCGAGCCAGGTTTTTTCCGAGTTGGTGCGCATCAAGAAGAAATTCTCTAACTTCGTACCCACCGTCGAAGGCATCCAGGACATCGTCGAGACCGAACTGATGCGCTCCGACAACGTCCGCACGGCCAAACACTACGTCCTCTATCGCGAAGAGCGCGCCAAATTGCGCGCTAAGGGCTTGGAAGTGCCGCCTCATGTGAGGAAACTCTCGGCTGATTCGCGAAAATACTTCCGCAATGCCTTGGGAGAGTTCGTCTACTATCGGACCTATTCGCGCTGGATCGACGCCGAATCCCGACGCGAGACCTGGATCGAAACGGTGGACCGCTACATGGGCTTCATGCGCGAGAATCTGGGTGAAAAATTGAAGGAGAGCGAATACAAGGAAATCCGCGAGGGAATTCTGAATCAGCAAGCCATGCCCTCGATGCGCCTCCTGCAATTTTCCGGCACGGCCGCCCGCCGCGATCATGTCTGCGCCTATAACTGCTCGTTCATCGCTCCCGAATCGTTCCAGGATCTGGCGGAGATCATGTACGTCTCGATGTCGGGCACCGGCGCTGGCTGGGCGGTCGAGAGCACCAACGCCGAAAAGTTCCCGCAGATCATGATGCAAACTGGGGAAAAGCTGCCTGCCTGCGTGATCGATGACAGCAAAGAAGGCTGGGCCGATTCGCTTGCGGCCGGCATGAAAGCCTGGGCGGCCGGTAAGGAGATCGATTTTGACTATTCGCATATCAGGCCCGAAGGCGCTCGTCTGAAGACCATGGGAGGCAAAGCCTCGGGCCCGGCGCCTCTTCAGCGGCTCCATGCGTTCACACGGCAGATCATGCTCGCTCGCCAGGGCAAACGCCTGCGGCCGATCGACCTCCACGACATCATCTGCATGATCGGAGACTGCGTGGTGGCCGGCGGCGTGAGGAGAAGCGCCATGATCTCGCTATCCGACCTCGGCGACGAACAGATCCGCGACGCGAAAAAAGGCGCCTTTTATATCACTCATCCGCATCGCATGCTGGCCAACAATTCGGCCGTCTATATCAATAAGCCGACGAATGAGGAATTCCTCAAAGAATGGATGGCTTTGATCGAGAGCCGTTCGGGCGAGCGCGGCATATTCAACCGCGGTTCATTGGCCAAAACCCTGCCTGAGCGGCGCATCAAAGTCTTGAAGGAGTACAAGGGCTACTTCGACCCGACGGGTGCGCATATTGTCGGCCCGATCGGCACAAATCCCTGTGGCGAAATAATTTTGCAGTCGAAACAGTTCTGCAACCTTACAGAAGTCGTCGCTCGGGCGGAAGACGACGAGAAATCCCTGCTCCGCAAGATCCGTCTGGCTACGATCATTGGCACCTATCAGTCTTCCCTGACCAATTTCCAATATCTTTCCAGAGAATGGAAGGAGCGCTGCGAGCGCGAGCGCCTGCTCGGCGTTTCCATCACCGGCCAATGGGATAGTCCGGCCGTTCGCAAGGCAGACGTGATGCGCAAGCTCAAGGCCGAAGCCATCAAAGTCAATCAGGAATATGCCAAACGCTTCGGGGTGAGCGAATCTACCGCTATAACCTGTGTCAAGCCCTCGGGCACGCTCTCGCAGACCGTCGACTGTTCGTCCGGCATGCATCCGCGCCACTCGAAATTCTATATCCGCCGCATCCGCATTTCAGCCACAGACTCTCTTTTCAAGATGCTCAAGGACCAGGGCGTGCCGTATCATCCGGAAGTGGGGCAGACGGCCGAGAATGCCACGACCTACGTGCTCGAGTTTCCGGTGAAGGCTCCGAGCGGCTCGATTTTCCGTGACGATCTTTCGGCCATCGAGCAGCTCGAATACTGGAAGACAGTCAAAGAAAATTACACAGAACACAACCCCTCGCAGACCATTTCCATCGGCAATGACGAATGGATCGGCGTCGCCGATTGGATCTACAAGAATTGGGACATTATCGGCGGCCTGTCATTCCTGCCCCGCGAAGACATGGTCTACAAGCTGGCGCCGTATGAGTCCATTGAAGAACAGACCTACAAGGAGCTTTCCAAGCGGCTTGAGCATATCGACTATTCAAAGATCATCACCTATGAGAAGCAGAACGAGACCGATCTCAAAAAAGAGCTGGCCTGCGTGGCGGGAGTCTGCGAGATCGTCTAAACAGATCGGACGTCTCTGTCAACTATTTGACATAAGAGAACGGTACTGATAGCGTGCTGGACCATGTGTTAAGAACGATCTCGATCAGACCTTCAGTCAGATAGCAATAGGAAAGGCGGTCATTGCTGACCGCCTCTGTTACAAGCCGCTGTGTGGAGCGGCTAGGGAATGAACTTCGCCAATTGCGCGAGGCAATAGCGACAGAACGGTCCGTGTTCGAACCGATCGCGGGTCATTTGTATCCAATCGTCGGGAACGTACAAGCCTTGGCGCATGACGCATGTCTCACCGCAATGGTCGCCAAGGCTCTCGATGAGCGACGGGCGATCCTTGCCGGGCAGGCCGTAGACGTGTCCGATCTCGTGCAGGACGGCGGTCTTAAAGGTCTCGATGCGCGTCGTGCGGTCGGCTATTCCCTTGAAACGGTGCGTCGAGACGATAGTCCCGACATTTCGCAGTGCCAACCCGATGATGAATCGGCAATCAGTGGTGTACAGATCGTCGTTCAATACTACAAGATCAACGTGCTTGATGGTTTTTCTCCACGGTTCTGTTCGTAAGAGATTCAGGAAGTGCTCGGCATTCAACTGCTTCTTGCGTTCTGAATTCCTCCGAGTATCCTGCCTGTACCAGTCGAAGCTCCACCACGGCACCAGGATATTGCCCTCCTGCCTGAAGTTCGGATCGCGCCACTGGCCGAGGTTTTCGATCACGACTTCAATGTCACGCACCGACTCGAGAATAGCCGCGAGCTCTCTAAGCGCTTGTTCTGCGCCGCGCACGAAATCGGCCTCGATCTTGGTGTCGTGCATTATGAATATTAGATTTTTCAATATTCTTCCCTTTCGTTTTTTGATATTTATGGTTTAAAGCAGCTCCGAAAAGACAGAATGTGCCATCTCGGAGCTGCCGCAAACCAGCAATCTAAAGAGCTTACATGAAAATAGTGTAGCATGACTTATCAATACTGTCAATTCATATATTCGTCTATGTTGCCGAGCTCTTGAAGATAGGGTATAATGTCCGCGTCGTACCAGACAACCGCGTGACGCAATTTCTAACGAAAGGGCGGCATGAGGAAAGTCCGAACACCGGCCGTTCGCGATTTCCGCGAGGAAATGGTGCACGGCAGCAGGGTAGCGGGTAACGCCCGTCCGGGTGATCCGAGAGGTGCGAACAGAGACGCGTTCGCCGGAAACGGTGAACGGTTCCTTCGGGAATAGTCCGTGCGGCAACGCGCGGAGTGCAACGGCCAAATCCTTACCTCGGTGCAAGGTCGCGCCGTGCACCATTTCGCAAGAAATGGCGCACGGAGAACCGCTTGAGGCCGCGAGCGATCGCGGTCCCAGATAAATGGTTGTCTCAAACAGAATTCGGCTTACGGTATGACATCTGAAAATCCCGCGCCGAAAAGGGCGGGATTTTCGCGCGACCATGACTCTCACTTCCGCACCCGTGGATTTTCTGTGGACAGGCGCGCGCGCAATTTTCCTCTTCTGCTATAATGGACAGATTACGAATTAATCATCCAATCATGTTCAATGAGTCCTCCGTCACGGAGAGTCATTCGAAGAGCCGCCTCGAATCAGCCGCCTTCTATATTTTTCTGGCCACAGTCGTCCTCGCTCCGCTCGTTTTCTGGCCTTCCACTTTTGTGCCGCTCAATCTGGTGAAAACCGCCGTAATCGTTCTCGGTACTCTGATTTCGGCCATACTCTGCGGAATAATCGCCCTCAAAGAGAGGAAAATGGCCCTGCCTCCCAAAAGCATATCTTCCATATCCGTTCTGATTGCCGTAGCCATGACCCTCTCTTCGTTATTGAGCATTAACGCCATGAAGTCGCTCTTCGGTCAGGGATTCGAAGTCGGCACAGCCGGATTCATCCTCTGCCTGTTTGTTTCCGCGCTGGTGGCTTTCACGCTGGTGGCGCGGCGTGCTGAAAGAGCGGTCGTGATTTACGTGGCGGTGGTCGTGGCATTCCTCATCCTGTATTTGTTCCACGCTCTGCGTTTTTTCCTCGGGTCCGGATTCGCCTCATTTTCAGTCTTCAATTCACTGACTGCCACGCCTCTCGGAAATTGGCCAAACATGGGCATATATTCACTTGTCGTGGCGCTCGTCTCCTTGATCGCCGTATCCGTCTTGCCGCTGTCCTTCCGCATGCATCTGGTCTACTGGATCCTGATCATCTTCGGCGCTCTGGCCGCCATCTTCATAAACCCGCCGCTTATCTGGCAGCCCGCAATTCTCGTATTCCTCGGTCTCGCGGTCTACATGTATTTTTTCAAAGCAAAAACCGACACTCTCGGCAGATCAAAGATCCGCCATTTGGCGTGGCTGCCGATCATCGCCTGCCTCGTATCTGCCTTCTTTGTTTCGCCGATCGGATCGCGGGTCGCCGGCTCGACGGCGGCCAAACTTTACGGAAGCTATTCGGAGCTCGCTTTGCCGTGGCAGATGACGATCGATGTTACGGCCGGCGCTATCAAGAGCCTGCCTCTCTTGGGCGTCGGTCCCAATCATTTCGTTCAGGCCTTCCTCGCTTTTAAACCGGCAGGTCTCAATCAAACGGGCGCCTGGGGAGTTGAATTCGGCACTGGCTTCGGCCTCTTGCCGACCTTCGTGGCCGAACAGGGCGTGATCGGCACGATCCTCTGGATCCTGTTCTTTGTGTTCTTCGGCATGGCCGGCGTGCGGGCCCTCGGCCGGCGCTTGCCCGTCGATCCTTCCGCCCGCTTCGTCATGATCTCTTCGTATGCGAGCGCCGCATTCCTCTGGCTCTCTGCGCTCATCTACGTGCCGTCGCACGTCCTCATATTTTTGGCTTTCGTTTTTACCGGCATCTTTTTCGGCGGCTCGCTCGCGTTCGGCTCGCTTGAAGGGAACGGTCTGGCTTCGCGGCAGGGATCTTTCTCATATCGGGCGCTGCCGCTCCTTGTGACAGTCTTGATCATCATCGCCGCGGCCTGGGGGCTCTCATATGTCCGCAAAACTGCCGCTGTGGCTTTCTTCGCTTCCGGCGTAGGGGAGCTTTCGCCGGCCGGCAATGCCGATCTGGCCGATTCTTTCTTCAAGAAAGCGCTGGCGATCGATTCTTCCGATGTCTACTGGCAGGCGCGCTCGGAAGCGGCACTGTCCAAGGCCACCAGCTTGGCGCAATCGGTCACGGCCGCTACGCCGGCCACGACCTCACAGGCCCTCTACGGAGAAGTCACAAGCGAGATCGATCAGGCGCGCGAGTTCTCGAAAAATGCCATCGCCTCCGATCAGACGAATTACTTCAATTACGTTTCTCTGGCGCGCGCGGCTGAAATGGGCGCCAATTTCCGCCTGCCCCAAAACTATGAGGACGCGGTCAATGCCTATCTCCAAGCGATCAATCGCAATCCGGCGAATCCGTCTCTCTATCTCAATCTGGCGCGGCTACAGGCCAATCAAAGCAAGCTCGACGACGCACTGCAAACCCTCGGCGCCGCTCTCAACGTCAAAAATAATTATCTTGATGCCATCTTCATCCTCTCGCAGGTCTATGCCGCCAAGGGAAATCTGCCTCAAGCCATTACCGCCGCCCAAGTGGCGCTCGGGCTCAATCCCGAGAATCCGCTCCTGCATTTCCAGTTGGGCCTGCTCCAGTATAATTCCAAGGATTATGCGAACGCGGCCGCATCATTGGCCGAAGCGGTCCGGCTCCAGGGCGATTACGCCAACGCCAGATATTTCCTCGGCCTCGCCGATGCGCGGGTCGGCAAGACCGCCGATGCCATCACGCAATTCACGGAATTGGCGAAAACAAATCCCGACAATCAGGAGGTCAGTCTGATCCTCGTCAATCTGCGCGCGGGCAAGCCGATCTTCGCCGACGCCGCGCCGCCGGTCACGGCCGATCCGGAGAAGCGACCGATGCTGCCCATCAAGGAGAAACAAAAATAATTTTCTGCTGAAAATCAAATCCTGTGATAGAATGGTTCCCACATGGTCAAGCGGTGGTTCTCATTCATCGGCCAAGAGATACGCGGCCTGCACGAGGCCGCGTATCTCTTGGCTGCCTTCGCTTTTCTCTCGCTCATCCTGGCTTTGGTCCGGGACAAACTGCTGGCCTTTACCTTCGGCGCCGGCCATGCCCTCGACGTCTATTACGCCGCTTTCCGCATTCCCGATCTCCTCTTCGCCACCGTCGGCTCGCTGGTCTCCGCCTCGATCCTCCTGCCGTATTTCATCGAGCGTTTCGGCGCTTCGCCGGAGAAGGGCAAAGAGTTCTCGAGCGGCATATTCACCGTCTTTTTCGGCGCCATGGCGCTCTCCGCCGCCGTCATTTTTCTCCTCGCGCCTCGCATCGTGCCCTTACTCCTGCCCGGCTTTGCCCATGATCCAGCCCTGCCCGAACTCGTCGAGTCGATGCGCATCATGCTCCTGTCACCGTTCTTCCTCGGCCTATCGAATCTTTTTTCCAGCCTGACGCAGATGCATCATCGTTTTTTGGTCTATGCGGCCTCCCCGGTGGTCTACAATGCCGGCATCATCGCCGGCGTGCTCCTCTTCTATCCGGTCTTGGGTATTCCCGGACTGGCCTTGGGTGTGGTGATCGGTGCTTTTCTCCACATGGGCATCCAGTTGCCATTTTTGCAGCATGAAAAAAGGCTGCCCCGTTTTACTGCCGCCATCGATTGGTCCGATGTCAGAAAAATCGCTCTGACCACTTTGCCGCGCACCTTGACGCTCTCGGCCAATCAGATCGCCTCCTTCGTCCTCGTCTCGCTGGCTTCGCTCATGGCCGCCGGTTCGATCTCCGTCTATAATTTCGCTTTCAATCTGCAATCGGTGCCGCTCACTCTGATCGGGGCCAGTTATTCGTCGGCCGTCTTTCCCACGCTTTCCCTGATGCTCTTCAAGGGCGATGTGGCCGAATTCAAGAAAAAAATGATCACCTCGGCCGAGCACATCATCTTCTGGTCCATGCCCTTGGCGGTGCTCTTCATCGTGCTACGCGCCCAGATCGTCCGCACAGTTCTCGGGGCCGGAAAGTTCGACTGGGCGGACACGCGCCTCACGGCCGCCATGCTGGCGCTGTTCACGGTCTCAACCATCGGCCAGAGCCTCGTGGTCCTCTTTGTCCGCGCCTTTTACGCCGAAGGCAAGACGGCGCGGCCGCTTCTCATCAACGTCGTCTCGGCCATCGTCATGGTCGTTGCCGGATTCCTGCTCTACCGGGCCTTTCTGGCGCACGATGTCTTCAAGTATTTCCTCGAGACTTTGCTCAGAGTCGACGGCCAGGCAGGCACCAGCGTGCTCGTTCTCGGCTTGGCATACTCGATCGGCCTCACTCTGAACACGGTCCTGCATTGGATCGTCTATGAGCGCGCTTATCCCGGCTTCACCAAGCCGGTCCTAGCTTCGCTTTTCCAGACTTTTGCCGCCTCGATCATCATGGGCTATGCCTCTTTCCTGTCGTTAAGAATCTTTGCCGCCGTCTTCCCGCTCACCAAGGTTTGGGGCGTCTTCCTTCAAGGCCTTTGTTCCGGCATCGTCGGTCTCGCGGTCCTCGTGATCGTCCTCCTCATCCTCAAGAACAAGGAACTCGAAGAGGTCTGGTCGACGCTGCATCATAAGATCTGGAAAGTGCCGGTGCCGCCGGCCGAAGTCGAGCATATGTAGCATATGTGAGGATGTCTGCAGTTATCGGCCCCGCTTGACTTTTGTTCTGCGGTAGTTTAACTTATTCCAAGGCAATGCAGAGGAGGGGAAGTATGGTGGGTTATGAAGTTACAGTCATCAGTATCGGCCGATGAGCTCCAAACAAAGCTTTTCGGGAAGATGAGGCGTTTGCACCCGGTCATCTTCGGTCACGTCAGTGAGGTGCACAAGAGCCAATGGTACGCGGTCTATTTCTATGTACCGGTGGAAGCGGGCAAGAAAACTTTCGACGAAACAGTCACAGATGCCGACCGGCTTATCGGACTGCTCTGGCGGGAACCGGCCTGTCGCCATCATGGCAGTCGCGGCAGGGACAATATTGGCAACTATTTCTATACGTTTTGGCTGCCGGTTCTGCCGGCCAAACGTTCGGCTGATTTCGCTAATTTTTACCCAAGCGGCGCGCGGTATTGACCTCGGCCGCATTTTTATATACTGATAAGCCGTCTTTCTATATAATGAGGTTTCATCACGTGCATCATGGACCCCCGATACATCCGCAATTTCTCGATCATCGCCCACATCGACCATGGCAAGTCGACCTTGGCCGACCGCCTGCTCGAAATGACTGGCACGATCGAAAAAAGGAAGATGCAGGAGCAAGTCCTCGATTCGATGGAGCTCGAGCGCGAGCGCGGCATTACGATCAAGATGCAGCCGGTGCGCATGAAATATCGGGAGTATATCCTGAATCTGATAGATACGCCCGGACACATCGATTTTTCCTACGAGGTTTCGCGCGCGCTCCGGGCGGTCGAAGGCTCGATCCTGCTCGTCGACGCCACGCAAGGCGTGCAAGCCCAGACTCTGACGACTTTGAACATGGCCCGCGCTGCCGGCCTGACGATCCTGCCGGTCGTGAGCAAGATCGATTCGCCGCTGGCGCGGACGGACGAGGTTTCGGCCGAAGTCTGCCAGCTGCTCGGCTGTTCGAAAGAAGACGTGCTCAAAGTCTCAGGCAAGACCGGTGAAGGGGTCGCCCGTCTTTTGGAAGAGATCGTCAGGCGCATTCCGGCACCGTTTTCATCGGCGGCGGAAGCCGCCGAGGGAGCGAAAGCGGCGGGAACGGCGGCGGCTGGGCCGGTGAAGGCTTTCAGATCGCTCATTTTCGATTTTCATTATTCAAATCACACCGGCGTCATAGTGTACGTGCGCGTCTTCGACGGCGCGGTCGGGAAGCATGACCGGCTTTCCTTCAAAGTAGCCCGAAAAGAATTTGAAGCGATCGAAGTCGGCATCTTTGCTCCCGATCACACGCCGGCGGAGACATTGAGTGCGGGCGAGATCGGCTATATAGTGACAGGCATCAAGGAGCCCGGCGTAGCATCTGTCGGCGACACCGTCTCTTCCGTCCGCGACCAGAGCCCGCCGCTCCCCGGCTACGAGACTCCGCGGCCGGTCGTCTGGGCGTCGCTGTATCCCGAAAGCCAGGATGACCTGTCGCTTTTGCGCCAGGCTCTGGGGCGCCTCAAATTGTCCGATTCCGCCTTCACGTACGAGGAAGAAGCCTCGGGAACGCTCGGGAAAGGCTACCGCGCCGGATTTCTCGGCATGCTTCACCTCGAGATCGTCACCGAACGCCTGCGCCGCGAATTCAATCTTGAACTGATCGTGACCATGCCGACCATTACTTATGTGGTCAAGCAGAAGGACGGCAAGACCGTGATGATCTATTCACCGGCGCTGTTTCCCGACGATCACGACATCGCCCTCGTCTCGGAGCCAATCGTAACCTTGAAGATCCTCACGCCGCCGCGGTATATCGGCGGACTGATGAGATCGCTCTACGACCATGAAGCCGAAGTCCTCTCGACTGAGACGTTCGGCGACAATCGCACGATGCTCGTCTCGAAGATGCCTTTACGGGAACTGATGAGGAATTTTTTCGACGAGCTCAAGAGCGTTTCGTCCGGCTATGCCTCAGTCTCATATGATATCGGGGAGGATCGTCCGGCTGACGTTACCCGTCTCGACATCCTGATCGCTGATGAGATCGTTCCGGCATTTTCGCGCGTGGTCGGCCGGAAGCGCGTTAACGAGGAGGCGACCTCTGCGGTCGAGCGGCTTTACAAGAACCTGCCGCGCGAGCTTTTCTCCTTCAAGATCCAGGCTAAAGCCCTCGGCCGCATCATCGCCTCGCGGACTCTCTCCGGCATGAAAAAAGACGTGGCCGGAACGCTCTCCGGCGGCGATATCACCCGCAAAATGAAACTGCGCGAGAAGCAGAAAAAAGGAAAGAAGCGCCTGAAGGCGCGCGGCAGGGTCACTATTCCTCAGGAGATTTTCGTCAAGATGATGCGCGGAGGCGGCGAGTAGCCGGAGAGCTTCATCGCCAGATAGGGAAGTACAGCAGAATCATACTGATTATGACGAGGACGCCGATGACCATGAAGCCGACGCCGGCAGCCTTGCGGGTTTTTTCATGAAATAACACGGTAAATCTAGTATACTGTGAGACATGAAATACGGCAAACGCCCCTTCGCCAAGCGCTTCCTGGCCTCGCCGTTTCTCTTAGCCGGCCTCCTCATCATACTTATCATTCTGGCCAGAGCCAGCGCCAATATCCGTGACAAAGCCTTTTTGAGCGCGCAGAGGCTCGCCCAGGCACAGACCGATCTCGGCAAACTTGAAGCACGCCAAAAGGAGCTTGAAACGCAAGTCGGCTATCTCGGATCGGAGCAGGGCATAGAAGCCGAACTGCGCACGAAATACCGGGCCGTCAAGGAAGGCGAATCGGTGGCGGTCATCGTCGACGCAGATCAGACTGCCGCGGCGCTGTCGGCCTCGTCGACTCCGGTCGCGCCGGCGTCGCCACGGACCTCGTGGTGGCAGAAGATCGTGCAATCATTCGGACTCTGACCTGCGGGTATAGTTTAGTGGCAGAATGGCTGCTTCCCAAGCAGCAGATCGGGGTTCGATTCCCCGTACCCGCACACGGATCCCGCTTCCAAAATAAAAAGAAGGAAAGAAACAAATGATTTACGTCTTTCCTTCTTCCTATCCCCTTGTCCCGAGGATCACTTGATCCCGAGAACTGACTTGAGCTTCGGCTCATCGTAGCCGACGACGATCTCGCCGTTAAGATCGATGACCGGCACGCCCATCTGGCCAGTCTTGTCGATCATTTCCTTGCGGCGGGCGAGATCGGAGGCGACGTTATATTCCGTATAAGCGACCTCGTTGGCCTTGAAAAAAGTCTTGGCCATATTGCAATAGACGCACGTGGGCGTTGAATAAATGGTTACGTTTTTCATAAAATAGAGGTTATTAATAAATTCACAACAACCTAAAATACGCGGCGCCTGACGCCCACGATGTTTTTATTGAGGCAAGTATAGCATGCATGGTATACTCTGCAAATATGCCTTATGCACATCTCTTTGTAACCCTCGGAGCGAATCTTGAAAGCATAATCTCACAGAGCGGCTATGTAATCCTCTTCATCTTTACGATACTTGAGGGCATTCCGGTGATCGGGATTGCCGTACCCGGGCATATTTCGGTGATCATTGCCGGTTTTATGGCCAAAATAGGCACCTTAGATCTGGGCTGGGTTCTGGCCGTATCTATGACGGGAGCGGTTCTAGGCGATTACATAGGATTTGCCATCGGACGCAAGTATGGCCCGGCCTTTATCGAGCGGGTCCGGCCGTTTTTTTTCGTGACGGATGCCCACATCGAACGGGCCCGCGTCTTGCTCTCGGAACATACCGGCAAAGCCATGATCGTCGGGCGGTTCACGCCGGCCACGCGCTCTCTTCTGCCTTTTTTGGTCGGCTGCGGCCGCGCGCCGGCTGGACGTTTCTGGCTGTTCAACCTGATCGGCGGCGCGAGCTGGACGGTGCTTTCAGTCTTTGCCGGCTATATTTTCGGCGCCGGCTACCACACTATCGCCCCGTATTTCGGCCGTTTCGCCACCATCGCCGTGATCGCGGCAGTGATCATCATCTGGGGCTACCGTTTCGTCAACATGCGTTTCCATATTTTCCGCCGGTACGAACTCATTACTTTGGCTTTGAATGTCATTTCTCTCTGGGCGCTTTTCGGAACGATCGATCGTTTGACTGACAAGGCTTTCAAGCTCGGCTTCGATGTTTGGGTCAATGGCGCGATGGACAGCTTCGGCCGAGCACACCCGTTTTTCATTCTTTTGGCCAAAGCGGTCTCGGCTGTCGGCGGCACGGTTGTCCTGCCGGCCGTCGGCTCGCTCTTAGGCCTCTGGTTTCTCGTGCGGAAAAAATGGCGTTCGGCCGCCGTCATGCTCCTCTCGATCGGCGGGACGGCCTTAATGGTCGGCGTTCTGAAGGAGTTTTTTATGCTTGCCCGTCCGGCCAATGCCGTCGTCACACTCGTCAATGACCCGAGCTTTCCTTCGGGTCACGCCGCTATTTCTGCGGCTTTTTTCGTGGCCGCGGCATATCTTTTTGCACCCAAGATCAGTTCCTGGATCAAAAGGGAGATCATGATCGTCGTCTGCGCGCTTCTGGTCATTCTGATCGGCCTTTCGCGCCTGATCTTGAACGTGCATTGGGCCTCTGACGTCATCGCCGGCTGGGCGCTCGGCGTCTTCATTTCAACCGCATCAATATTATTCGTGAGATATGCCGGGACACTGGTCGTTCGGAAAAAACCGTAAGCGCCCGTAGTAAGTAGCCGAGATGCACAACAACCCGCCGAAGCGGGTTGCTGTACCATAATTGGTCACTGCTACGAGGAGATGGATTCCGAAAAATGTAAGGTGGTGTCCTGAGCCGCGACTCTAGACACGAGGTCAGAGTAGGGTATTTGTGGACAACCGTATTGATTAGTTAAGGATCCTCTCCTGTAAGTGAACCTGATATCATTTTAGATTCATGCCGAAAAAAGTCAAATGACATTCGGGGAAAAGCTTGTGGACAAACTGTGAATATCACGTATTTCGCTGGGGATTATATTCTATAACATGGGATTTAAAGTTTTGAAACGGCAAACGTGCCACCTCATCCGTCTGCGTGCTATAATTTGGCCATGATCGCCCTCCAAAGCGAACAGCACCTTGGGAACAGAGGCTTCGTGGTCATGATCCTCGGCCGTCTCTTGGCCGCCCTGGCTCTCTTTGTCGTCGCTTTCTTGATCGCCATGGCCCATGACGCTATCGTTATCGGCGCCTTGAGGCTTTTCAACCTCGACCCGGTCGAGCAGCAAGCTGCGATCGAAAGCGTCTCTGAATACATCTCTTTTGCCATCGACAGCCTCTTTGCCGTCTCGGTCCTCTTGATCTTCGGCGTTTCCGTCTTCACCATCCTCGAATATTATTGCTTCACGTTTACGCTCCAGGAATTCAGCCTGCGGCTCCGGCGCGGCATCATATACAGGAGGGAAGTGACCATTCCGTACCGCCAGATGCAGGACATCAATGTCCAACGCACCCTGCTTTACAGGCTGCTAGGTACCAGCCGGCTGGTGATCGACAGCGCCGGACACGAGGAACCGGGCGAGGAGAACGAGACGGAAGTCATCCTCTCGCCGATCGACTGGCAGAAAGCCGCCGACATCCGTGAATTTTTACAGCGTCGGATCGCCGTGCAGATCGTCAAGACCGAAGCGATGGCGGATAAGGATGCCGCTGTGTCGAAGCCGACGAATTGATCTTCAGTTAGTGTCTCTGATGGAGAGGGCGGGAATGAGACCGATGAAGCAGACTAATCCGACTATGATGAACAGATATCGATCCGTCGTAAAGAATAGTCCGATAAGCGTGATCATGGGAGCGATGAAGTATGAAAGCGGCCGGGTGATGCGGAAAATGCCGAGCACGGCCGCGTCGCGAGGCGGCACGGTTTTGAAAAAATAAGTCTCGATCATGATTTCGGCGGCGGCCGCTCCGATCCGTGTCGTAAAAAGCAAGAGTGCCCAGACCAGCACGCTTTGAATGGTGAAGAACGACAAAGCGATGGTGGATACTCCCATGATCGCCAAGCCGATGGCCATGATCTCTTTTTCGCCGTATTTCTTGTCGGCCATTTTGCCGAGCGGGTACTGGACGAGCGGGAAAGGCAGGAGCATGACGACGATGATGATGCCGATCTCTTGCCAGCTGAAACCGAGATTCCTGTTCAGGTATATCGGACTGTAGACGATCATCCAGGAATAGAACGTTTGCAGGATCAGGCTGGCAAACATCAGCTTGACCCAGTTCTCGTTGCGATAGACGTGCTTGATCAGGTGCCACGGCGAGAGATGCGTGTAGTTCTCATCATGGAACCGCGGAAAGTTCCGGTAAATGAGATAGAGCAAAGGAAAAAGCATGGCTAGTGCGGCCACATAGGTATTGCGGTAATTGTCGACGCCGATCAGCATCGTGCCGATCAAGGGCGCGACGACGAAAGACGCGTTCAAAGTGGCGTTATAGAAGCCGCGGACGGTTCCAATAGAGGCGACGTCGGTATAGCCTTCGAGAAATATGTCCAAGGCCAAGCCGATCAAAGAGCTCAAGCCGAATTGAAGGATGAAGACATAGGACAAGACCTGCGGTGAGTCGGCTGCCACGAGGCCGTAAAAGGCAGCGATCTGGAGACAGACGACGATCAGAGTGAACGTATAATTTCCCAGGCGGCGAATGATTGCGGGCGCTATCAAATAGAAGAAGATCGAGATGGCGGCCCCGGCCATATAGATAAAGCCGATCGTCCGTTCGTCGGCAAAGAGTGCGAGAAAGCTCGAATTTGAATAAAGCGGTATGACCGAATGCAGGATGTAGATGAAGCCGATGACCGCGATGGTGTAAATGATATGCGCGCGGCGGAACTTTGGTGTGGCCATATTTAGAATATTATAGCATGCGGGCTTGGTGATGAGCGGACCCTTCTCGACAGCGGAAAGTCAGATCATCGCGAAGCCAAGCCAATAAAGCCAGAACGCAGCACCTTAATGTTGCCTCGATGGGGATTTTGTGCTAACGTGGCATGTATGAAAAAAGAGATACATCCGAAAAACTACCGGCCGGTGATTTTCGTCGACAACGGCAGTGGCGCCAAATTTTTGATCCCCTCGACGATCGAGACCAAAACGGCGGAAAAATGGACCGACGGCAAAGAATATCCCGCGCACCATATCGAAATCTCGAGCGCCTCGCACCCTTTTTACACGAATCAGGAGAAAACCATAGACACGGCCGGACGCGTGGAAAAATTCAAGACCCGTCAATCTAAAGCAAAGACCAAACCAGTCAAACCTTTGGCGCAAGACAAAGTCGCTGAAATGAACGGGCCCAAGGAGGGAGAATAATGAATCTCAAAACCTATAAAAAGAATCCCCGCACGGCTTTTCTAGTCGAGGCTTATGAAAAACTGCTGAAGGATGAGGCGGAGACGCGGGCTATGGCTGAGAAAGAGCCTTCATTAAAAGAGATGGCGCTTTCCGATTTGAATTCGATCCTTGAACAGAAAAAAGCGCTTGGAGACCAGATGCAAGCGATTCTGACGGCTACGGAAGCGGAAAAAGATGAAGATGCTGGATCGAATGTCCCACACGAAGTGATCCTCGAAGTCCGGGCCGGCGCCGGGGGAGACGAAGCGGCACTTTTTGCCTCGGAGCTGCTCGAAATGTACAAGGCCTATGCGGCGACCAAAGGTTGGGGTACTAATATCATTGACGAATCAAAAAATGACGTTGGCGGATACAAAGAAGCCTCGATGGCCATAAAAGGGAAGGGCGCGTATGACGACTTGCGCGGCGAAACCGGCGTGCATCGCGTCCAGCGAGTCCCTGAAACTGAAAAATCGGGGCGCATCCATACATCGACGGCTTCAGTCGCTATCATGCCCATCCGCAGCAAATCCAAGATCATCATAAGCCCGGCTGACTTAGAAGTAGAATTTTCCCGCGCCGGAGGCAAAGGCGGCCAAAACGTCAACAAAGTGGAGACCGCCGTGCGAATCATCCATAAGCCGAGCGGCCTCGACGTCCGTTCGACCGCCGAACGCAGCCAGTCGGCCAATCGCGAGCGCGCCCTCACGATCCTAACGGCCAAGTTGGAAGCCCTCAAAGAGGAAGAAGAAGCCAAGAAGTTCTCAGCCAACCGCAAGAACCAGATCGGCACCGGCGACCGCTCGGAAAAGATCCGCACCTATAATTTCCCGCAAGACCGCGTGACCGACCACCGCCTCAAGAAATCGTGGCACAATATCCCGACTATAATGGCGGGCAAGATCGCGCCGATCATCGAGGCTCTGCATGAATTCGAAAAAACTGAACTGGCAAGGCAGGAAAACCGCCAACTGTGACTGTGCCCCCGGCAGGAATTGAACCTACATCTATTCCTTAGGACGGAACTGTTCTATCCGTTGAACTACGGGGGCATTCGCGAGTTCAGCCTATCATACTTCCTGACCCAAAATAAATCTGGTATAGTATTTCTGTGACGCCTGAAGAGAAATCATTGCTGGAGCGCACGCACGCTCTGGCCGAAGAGAATAACGTTATTTTACGCAAGTTGCGCCGCAACAGCCGCTGGTCGGCGATTTTCAAGGTCTGTTATTGGCTGATCATCATCGGTCTCGGTTTAGGCGCTTATTATGCGCTCCAGCCATATTTGCTGGCGGCGACCGGCATCATCAGTCAAGGGCAGAATGCCATTCAGCAGATCGGCAATTTGAGAAAATAGAATCTTGAAACAAATAAACGCCGAGGTAGCTCAGTTGGTAGAGCATTCCCCTGAAGAGGGAAGGGTCACCAGTTCGATCCTGGTCCTCGGCACATATTGGAGTGTGATAACATAAATTTAATATGTATAAATCAAGCATGTCTTTCGTTATACTATCTGCGCTCCTGTTGCTGATCGCGGCAATTTCCGTGTCGCCTGGCCGAGCGCTGGCCGAGGCTGTCAATTGTCCGCCGGGATTTATTTGCGCGCCGATCGTTGCCGTGCCGGGCTGTCCGGTCGGATATACCTGCACGCCGATCAATGCCAATGTCTCGAGCGCCGCGCCGTTTCCCAGAAATGCGCCCAGTTCGTGTTACGCTCTGCCAGCGGATCTTCAGATCGGCGGCACTGGCACAACCGTTTCTGATCTTCAGGTTTGGCTTGTAGGGAACGGTTTCGACATACCGGCTATCTCATCGGGCAAGGCCGCGCGTGGATATTATGGCAATCAGACCGCCGCCGCCGTCGCTAAATACCGCATGAGCCAGAAATATCAAATTTGTTTTGTTCCGATCCAGACTCCAGCGCAGGTGCCCGTGACCATCGCGCCGCTCGCGCCATCTGTACTCGCTACCCCAATGGGAATCTCGGCTCTGTCGACGACATACGGATCGAAGTCTTGCACGGGCGATCTCTCATCCTGCACGCAGGCATTCTCTTTCACCTATGCTCTGACTGCCGGCAATAATGCCATCTACGTCTCGAAGGATCCGGCCGTGGCCTTAAGCACCTCGGCCAATCCCAATGGCTTCACGATTACCAGCCAAGATTTCTCCGACAGCGACGGGAACGGCGATGGATCCGATTACTTTTATGTCGGTCCCGCACAGACAAAGACCTTCACTGCCCGCTTCCAGGCTTTTGCGAGCGGCGCAAGCTCGGGCATATTCGAGGTCAATTCTCTTAATTACGGGATCAGCCCGTCTGACATGAATATGCATTGGCCGAGCCAAGACGTCCCGAGCGCGCTCAAAGCGATCCTTTTCAATTAATCGGCCCTTTGATCGGAGCCGCCTATAGGCCGAGGCCGCTGCCCCCAAGATACGAGGAATATGTATTGATGAATGACGGAAGAGCGAAGGCCAGAATGATGAGCGGCAGAACGAAAACTATGATCGTTCCGATCATCGTCCAGAGATAATATTTGCGGGTTTTTTCGACCGAAACATAGATTTTTTCGATCATGACCCGTTGCTCGCGCAGCTCTTTTTCGACAGTTGGATCCATATGGACGAATTATAGCAAATACAGAACCGCCGTGCCCCTTGGACGCAGTCCAAAAGAGTACGGCGGCAGTTTCTTCACGCGCCTGCAGTGTGAAAAAACTCATTTATCAGCCGTCCCGGAGCTTGGGGTAACCTGACGCACATAGACCGGAAAGTATATCCCGGACAGGGGAAGATGCGCGCATCATATTGATGTGGTTAGACTCGTAAACGCTACTCGACTCATAGCTGGCGAATCATAGCAGGACCATATCAAGTCCTGATTAAATAACTTTAAATTCTGACGAAAGATGAAATTTTTTACAGTTTGGCCAGATTTTGAGGCGTGTCTACGACATAGCCGCGGCCGGGAATATTGCCGATCAAATTGGGCCGTCCGCCGGCATTGAGCTTCTTTCTGACATTTCGGATGTGAGCCTCGACCGTATTCGAAAAAGGATTGCTGTCGGATGTCCAGACGTGCTCCAAGAGAAGAGCTCGCGACAGGACGAAGCCGATATTTTTCATCAGATACTCAAGCAGGTTGAATTCTTTGCGAGTCAGATGGATCCGGCGGCCGCCGCGTTCGACGATGTGTCGGTCAGTGTCCAAAATAATATCGGACACCGAGAGAACGGAGTCTTTGATTGCGGGCGGCCGCCGGGTGACCGCTTGCAGGCGGGCAAAGAGCTCATTCAGCGCAAATGGCTTGGTGATATAATCATCCGCGCCTTGGTCCAGGGCCCTGACTTTGAGTTCAGCGTCGTCATTCGAGGAAAGAAAGACAATGGGCGTTGCCCGGCCCGACGTCCTGACTTCCTTGCAAACGGTCAGGCCATTCTTTCGCGGCAAGTCGTAATCGAGCACGATTGCGTCATAATCGAAGCTTCGGCCCATGAACGACCCGTCGGCCCCGTCATCAGCGACTTCTACGGTATGATCCCTTGAATTCAAGCCGTTCTTGAGCATTTGGGCGACAATTTTGTCGTCCTCGACGATAAGCAATTTCATGGCCGAAGTATACGGAAAATCAGAGAAATAGCAAGCTACACATGGGGCGGGGTAGCAAGCGGAAAACGGGCTAAAATGTGGTTGACTTGGACCGGGGCTTTTGATAGCTTGTATCAGTCTATGGATACCAAAAAGACTATCGGGACGATGTTCAACGCCGGAGCGCATTTTGGATTGGGGCGCTCGCGCCGGCACCCAACGGTTTCGCCCTACATATTCGGGACAAAAAACAATACCGATATCTTTGATCTCGAGAAGACCGAAAATTTGCTCGAAAAGGCCAAAGAGTTCGTGACCACTCTGGCTAACGAGGGAAAGATCATATTGTTCGTGGGCGGAAAGAAAGAAGCCTCGACCGCCGTCAAAAACGCCGCTTTGTCACTGAACATGCCGTACGTGGATGGACGCTGGATCGGCGGCACGATCACTAACTTCGGACAGATGCGCAAGCGCATTGACCGTTACGAGAAGCTGGTTTCGGACCGAGAAAAAGGCGAATTGGCGAAGTATACCAAGCGCGAGCGCATGCTCATAGACAAAGAGGTCGCTTCGCTCGAAAAGATGTTTCTGGGCATCGTCTCGCTCAAGAAAGGTCCAGACGCCCTCTTCGTCGTCGATCCCCGCCATGAGAAAGGCGCGGTCAAAGAAGCGGCTGATTTCAATATTCCGATCATAGCGTTGGCCGGCTCGGATTGTAATATTGCCGAAGTCACCTATCCGATCGTTGGCAATGACGGCTCGAAAGGGAGCATCCAATTTTTCGTCGACGAGATCGCTAAAACCTATCAGGCAGGCAAAAGCGCCGGCAAATCGGAGAGCGGCATGTAATGCATCAACATGATCGGACCATTTTTTTTCAAGTCGGACCGAGCGAAGAAACAGGAGACGAACCCCATTAACCAAAGCAAACCACATGATTTCTTGCCGCGGCAGCCTGAGATGATGCTCTCGGCAAGGAGCAGCAACTCCGGAAATACCATGATCACCACCGAACAAATCAAAGCGCTCCGCGATCTGACGGGAGTCTCCATCATGCAGTGCAAAAAAGCTCTGGAAGAAGCCAAGGGCGACATGGACAAGGCGCTGGTCATTTTGCGCAAGAAAAGCGGCGAATTCGCCTCGAAAAAAGGCGACCGCATGTTCAGAGCCGGCACTATTCAGGCCTATATACACTCGAACGGCACGGTCGGTGCTATAATAGAGATGCTCTCGGAGACGGACTTTGTAGCCAATAACGACGAGTTCAAGGCTTTGGCGCGCGACATCGCGATGCACGTAACCGCCACCAATCCGACGTTCCTGCGCAAAGAGGACATCAAAGAAGCCGACAAGAAAACGGCCCGCGATGTCTTTGAAACAGAGGTCAAGGGCAAGCCGGAAGCCGTCAAACGGGAGATTTTGAACGGAAAGCTCAATGCCTATTTTTCGGAGATGGTGCTTTCCGACCAGCCGTTCATCAAGAACGGGAACTTGACCATTCAGGACTTGATTGATCAGGCGGTGCTCAAGTTCGGCGAGAAGATCGCCATCGGGCGCTTCGCCCGCTTCAAGGTGCTCGAACAGTAATCATCAACCATTATGACCTTATATATAGTGATGGCCGCGTTCTATGCAGCTCTCATCGGGATCATCGCCATGATCTGCCTGAAGCGCCATGAGATCAAATCCGGCCGGGCGAGCGTCGTATCGCGCCTGGGAAAGGGCAGCGATCACCTCTGTCATTCAGTCTTCTCGACCATAAAACACGGTGTGTCCTACGTCAACAAAAAAACATTCATCATGATCATGCAATGGATTGCTTTTCACGTTCTCGTCCGGGTCAATAAGATTTTTGTCGCGGCGAAGGAGCGCGCGCTCGCCAATCCCCACAGCCGCAAGGTCATCGACGCCGTCCGCGGCCGGGCAGATATCAAATATGAGGGCGCTTCCTTCTATCTGCGCCGCATCGCTGATAAATAGGGATAATCGCCACCTTAGCTCAGTCGGTAGAGCAACGCTTTTGTAAAGCGAAGGTCCCCAGTTCGACCCTGGGAGGTGGCTCCGTGGAAATTTTGCCGCATCCTTGATATTTGTGTTAATCTGTTGTATGCTTGTAGAGAACAGAAAGGACGGTGGCATGTGAGTTTCCTTAAACCGATCGATGTGTACATTGATCTCGGCGGATTTGGACCGAACGTAATGGCCAGGCCAAACAACAGCCGGGTCGCCAGTTTCTTCAAAAATCTACGGCAGTTCTTAGACTTTCGAAGATTTGATGTAAAGCGGATCTTTGTTTCCGCATGCTCGTCCCAGGGCATAATGCCGGTGCCGGAAAACGTTCAGCAGGCTCTGAATGCGACTTTTACCCGATGTCGGGCCGAGTTTTTCTGGAGCAAGGAATCGGAGATACGCCTTCAAGAAGAGATTGAAAAAGCCGAGGGCGAGGAAAATCTGTCGCCTGACGTGATGCTCGTCACCAACAGCATCTACTTCGTTCCACTGCTCCAGTCTCTGAAGGAGAAGAAATTTTCCCTAGTCGTTTGCGGCACCATGAGCCCGTTACCGCTCCGGAATGCGGCCACGGCGTCAATAAACATGAAGGAAGTGCTCTCTTAAGACCGGCTCGCTCATATGCGGGGCCGGCTTTTTTGTTGGAGCCAGTGCCACTTCATGGTATCTTGGGGACAGCAAAGAAAGACAGGTGAAAAGTGAATTCTCATTTACATAATATTGTCGACGTTTATATCGATCTCGGCGGATTCGGAAGGGAGGCCGTGACGCGCTCCAACAGTCCGAGCATCGCCGGTTTCATGAAAAATTTACGGCCTTTCTTCAAAGTCGAAGGCATTGAGGTCAGGACAATCTGTACGGTTGCATATTCGACCCAGACAGGCGGGAGCGGGCCGGATATCATTCGCGAATCCCTCGATGTAATGTTTGCCAAGCATCGCGCTCAGATCTCCTGGAGCAGAAGGCCGCCTTATGAAGTGCTTCAGGAACTGATCATGAAGGAGCTCGACGCCAGTAGACTGGCGCATCATGTTATGCTGGTCACGAGCAATGTTTCTTTTGCCGATGTGCTCGAAATTCTCAAGAAGCAAAGGCGTGCCGTGCTTGTCTGCGGCAAGACCTTAGATCCGAAGCTTCGTCGAGGCGCCGATCGGTCAATTCTCGTGGCGCATTTCGTACCCGCCTGAAACAGTGAAAGTGCGGAAATAGCCGGAATATGATGGAAGCAGGCCCGCGAGCGGGTCTTTTTTATCCTCCGCTTTTTTGTTAGAGTAGGCATATGGTACCCATGGAGCGCGGGCATTTGCACCCCATTACCCAGACGATCCGCGAAATTTACGCGGTTTTTTACGAACTGGGTTTCGAGGTCGCTCTCGGGCCGGAATTGGAATATGAATACTACAATTTTGACGCTCTCAACATTCCGGCCGACCATCCTTCCCGCGATATGCAAGACACGTTTTGGATCAAGGAAGGCCTGAAAGACGCTCAAGGAGGGGTGAAGAATGTCTCCGGAACGGATTTTCCCGGCAGGAATCTCGGACGGCGGCTCTTGACGACCCAAACCTCGGCTGTGCAGATCCGGTTCATGGAAAGCCATAAACCGCCTTTTCGAGTATTTGTGCCGGGCAAAGTCTTCCGTAATGAAGCCACCGACGCCACGCATGAAGCCCAGTTCTATCAGGTCGAAGGGCTCTTGGTCGACAGGAACGTTTCTCTGGCGCAATTGATCGGCACGCTCGAGCATGCCCTGAAGAAGCTCTTCGGAGAGAAGAGCGAGATGCGCTTCCGTCCCAGTTATTTTCCCTTCGTCGAACCGGCGATCGAGGGCGACCTGAAATGGAAAGATAAATGGCTGGAAATCGTAGGGGCTGGCTTAGTGCACCCGCATGTTCTCCGCGCCGGCGGGTTGGACCCGAAAGAATGGCAAGGTTTCGCTTTCGCCTTCGGCATAGACCGTCTGGTCATGTTGAAGCACGCTATTCCCGATATCCGTCTGCTATACAACGGCGATCTGCGGTTCATCGATCAATTCTAAAATGAAAATTTCGCATAACTGGCTTCAAACATATTTCGACGAGAAAATCCCGGCGCCTCTAAAGCTGGCAGAGCTCATTACTTTCCATTCTTTTGAGATCGAAGGCGTCGAAAAGGTCGGGAACGATTCGGTTATCGACGTTAAGGTCCTGCCTGACCGCGCGCACAATTGTCTTTGTCACAAAGGAATCGCCGACGAGATCGCCGTGATGACGAAGCAGGCTCTAAAGAGCCGGGCGGCTAAGGCAGTCGAGACCGATAGAGAAACAAAGCCGGATATCAAAATAGAGGATAAAGTTTTTTGTGCGAGATACATGGGTCGTTGTGTCGAAATCGATCCGATCAAGGCCTCGCCGCCGTGGCTAAAAAATTTCCTCACGGCTCTCGGTCAGCGCTCCATCGCTCCGATGGTCGATGCGGCCAATCTGGTCATGTTCGATATCGGCCAGCCCATGCACGTCTTCGATGCCGATAAAGTGAAGGGTGCGATCACCGTGCGCGCGGCTAAGCAAGGAGAAAAGATTACACTTCTGGACGGGCAGGAAATCTCCTTGACGCCGGACGATTTTCTGATTGCCGACGATGAAGGGCCGCTCGGCGTGGCCGGAGTCAAAGGCGGCAAGAGGGCTGAAGTCACGCCCTCGACAAAGCGGCTGATCATTGAATCCGCGCATTTCAATCCCATAGCCGTGCGGCGAACCGCGACGCGCCTCGATATCCGCTCCGAGGCGTCAAAGAGGTTCGAGAATGAAATTACGCCCGAATTGGCGCCGCTCGCCATGAACAATGTGAGCGCCTTGATCAAAGAGATTTGCCCGGAGGCGAGATTCGGTCCCATCATCGACGTCTATCTGGTCAAGGCTGTTCAAACAGTCATTGATTTTGATCCCGCTTACGCCGACCAGCGCCTCGGAATGAAAGTCCCGAGAGATGAGGCAAAAGATATTCTCACGCGTCTGGGCATCGCCATTCTGGAAAAAGACGATCGCTGGTCGCTCACGATCCCTTTTGAACGCCTCGACCTGCGGATTCCTGAAGACATTGTCGAAGAGATCGGCCGCATCTACGGATACGACCATATTAAGGGCGTTCTTCCCGAAAAGATCGCTGATCCGCTTGTCCTCGCCATGTTCTATCTCATGGAACATATCCGGAGTATCCTCATATCTGCAGGATTTTCGGAAGTCAGTCTCTATACTCTGGTTCCAAAAGGCGAGATCGAAATCGCCAAGCCCTTGGCCAGAGATAAGGCCTTTGCCCGCAAAAATCTGACGGATGGTCTCCTGGTTTGCCTAGAGAAGAATGTTCAGAATGCCGATTTATTAGGGCTCGAAGAGATAAAGATCTTCGAGATCGGTCATATCTTCAGCAGGGAAGGCGAATCGGTCATGCTGGGATTGGGCGCTGCGCAAGTCAAGAAAGCAAAGGGAGTCAGCAGCGAGAAGGTTATTTCGGCCACAGTCAGTTTGCTGGGAAATGAGTTAAGAACGCCAATTTCGAAGCACAAAATAACCGCTGACGGTCTGCATACAGTCACAGAACTCAACTTGGACGAGATCGTAAAAGAATTCAAACCAGGGGTATCGTACGGGGATTTTAATTTTGAACCGGCTTCGAACAACCGCTATGCAAAGATCTCACCCTTTCCGTTTATCACCCGCGATATAGCTATACTTGTTCCTGAAGCAACCGAAGTGAGAGTTGTCTGGGAATCCGTGTTGAAGGGGATCAAAAAAGCCGGCGCATTAGAATTACTCGTTCGTCACTCATTCTTCGACATGTTTAAAAAAGGGAACGAGACCTCCTATGCTTTCCGCCTGGTTTTTCAATCAATGGACCGGACTCTGACCGACGTGGAAGCGAACAAGATAATGGAAAGAATCAACGAGGAAATTGAAATGGAGAAATGGCAGGTAAGGTGATTTTGGCAAATCGTCTGTATAAATTGTTCTGCATATTGTTCTGGCACACCGCCTTAAAGCCTTGAAAATCAATGTTCTTTCAGAAGAAGATCAGCATACTATATGGCTGGACGTCAAGCATTTTTTGACCATATTTTAATCCACATTCTTGACAAAATCCGCTTTTATTTGAGCCGCCAAAATGCTATAATCTAGACACAAAAGAAGCGCATTCTTTTTTATTTATGCCTAAAAAGGCGACTCAAAATAAGGCCAACAAGGGTGCGGCGAAAGCCAGCGTTCCCGGCGGCTATACTGCAGAATCGATCACCGTGCTCGAGGGCCTTGAGCCCGTCCGAAAGCGTCCGGGAATGTACATCGGCACGACTGGTCCGGACGGCCTCCATCACCTCATCACCGAGATCTTCGACAACTCCCGTGACGAGGCCATGGGCGGTTTTGCCAATGACATCGAGATCGCGCTTTTGCCGGGCAACCGCGTGCGCGTAGCCGACAACGGCCGCGGCATTCCAGTTGATATCCACAAGCAGACCAAAGTTTCGGCTCTGGAGACGATCATGACCACTCTCCATGCCGGAGGCAAATTCGGCGGGGAAGGGTATAAGGTCTCGGGCGGTCTCCATGGCGTCGGCGCCTCGGTGGTCAATGCTCTTTCCGTCTTCACTAAGGTCGTCGTGCACCGCGACGGAGGCATGTACATGCAGGAATATTCCAAAGGCAAGCGCAAAGCGACAGTGAAAAAGATCGGCTCGTCCAAACTCCATGGCACCATCGTCACCTTCGAGCCCGATCCGGAGATCTTCAAGGAAGGCATCAAGTTCGAATGGAACCGCATCGTGAACCACATGCGTCAGCAGGCATATCTCGTCCGCGGTTTGCGGATCAGCATCATCGACGCCAGCAGCCAGATCGCTGGCTTTGGTTCCGATGATGAGCTCTTCTATCTGCGCGAGACGGGAGTCGAAGCGCCGTCGTACACCTTCTATTTCGAAGGCGGGCTGATTTCCATGATCAAGTTCACGAACCAGCTCCTGAAGCCAGTCCATAAGAACATCTTCTATGTCGAAAAGAAGATAGAGGGCGTTGAATCGGTAGAAGTCGCCCTCCAATACGCCGACGATGTCGCTTCGCGCGTTTTCGGTTTCGCCAATAATATCCACACTCCGGAAGGAGGCACGCATTTGACAGGCTTCAAGACCGCACTGACCCGCATTTTGAATACCTATGCCAAGAATAATAACTTGGCCAAGAACGGCGAAGACACCTTTACGGGCGACGACGCTCTCGAAGGATTGACGGCCGTTGTTTCAGTTAAGCTCCGCGAGATTCAGTTCGAGGGACAGACCAAGGCCAAATTGGGGAGCATGGAAGCGCAGGGAGCGGTAGGCACCGTTTTTGGGGACGCCTTCGCCGCTTTTCTTGAGGAAAATCCTGATGATGCGCGCTCGATCATAAACAAAGTCATCCTGGCAATGAAGGCTCGCAAGGCGGCTAAAGCCGCCAAAGACTCGGTCTTGCGCAAAGGCGCTCTTGAAGGCATGACTTTGCCTGGCAAGCTGGCTGACTGTCAATCGGGCGATCCGGCCGAATCGGAGCTTTTCATCGTAGAAGGCGATTCAGCCGGCGGCACGGCCAAACAGGGCAGAGACCGCCGCATTCAGGCCATACTCCCTCTGCGCGGCAAAATATTGAATATCGAGCGGGCCCGTCTTGACCGCATGCTCGGATCCGAACAGATCAAAAATCTGGTGCTGGCCTTTGGCACGGCTATCGGCGACACCTTCGACCTTTCGCGCCTGCGCTATCATAAGATCATTCTGGCGACCGATGCCGACGTGGACGGAGCTCACATCCGCACGCTCATTTTGACCCTATTGTACCGGTATTTCCGCCCGCTCATCGATAACGGCTATGTCTATATCGCCCAACCGCCGCTCTATAAGGTGAAGAAAGGCAAGGACACCCTCTATTTCTATTCTGAAGAGGAAAAAATCAAGGCGCTGGGAAAGGATTTTGATGATAAAGAGACGCTCGAAGCCGGCCACATGGAGCAAGCCAAGGAAGTCATGCTGGCTGCGGCTGGCGCCGAGGGAGGAGAAGTCAGCGGAGCAGATCGCGACGCAGAGAACACGACCGAGAACGAAGAATCGTCCAAAAGCAAGCAGGGCAAGGTCTCGATTCAACGCTATAAAGGCCTCGGCGAAATGAACTCCGACGAACTCTGGGAGACGACCATGGACCCGGCGCGGCGCATCCTGAAACAAGTGAATATTGAAGACGCGCAGGAAGCCGACAAAGTCTTTGACATGCTCATGGGCGACGACGTGCCCGCCCGCAAGTCCTTTATCCAGTCCAATGCCAAGCTGGCGACGCTTGATATCTAGGGTAATCCGCTAAATTTGCGATAAATTGTGTAAAAGAACCCCCGTATTGAGGGTTCGTTTGCGTTGCGAGAAAACTTGACATATACTTCCATTATATGCTATAATGGATACGTAGTCAAGTCAATTGTTCACCAAATTATGAGTAAAGAAAAACCAATTCTTCTCGGCGACTATGTCAACGAGTACGAGAACATCCTCTCGATTATTCATTGTAATCGAGAAGCTGCCGGCTTATCTTCTGCAGAAATCTTCGAATTGTCGACGGTTTCCAGACAAGAAATTAGGGCCGCACTGGCCGTCCGAAAAATCCGAACCGTCGCGGAAAGATACGCGCCAGGATCGGACCAGGCTTACCGCCCGGAGGACGCCGATCTCATTCAGGAGATCACAAGTCAGCCCGAAAAAATCGGCCGCCTCCACGAATTGGCCGTCTCAGCAAACGCCTGTGAGAACACGCAGATCTATCGGCGCTCCTACAACGACGCCATGAACATCATCTTCGGAGAATCTCGAAAACCAAAATTTTAGAGTTCACCTCCTCAATTTAGGCCTGCCCACAAAGCAGGCCTTTACCTTTCATCAAACCGTCCTGACCTTCAATTTCGATTGCCGCTTCTTGTCCAATTTGGGAAGTTTCAAGATCAAAAGCCCGTGTTTCTCGACTGCCTCGGCCTCGTCAACGTCGATTTCCTCCGGCAGGGAAATAGTCCGGGAGAAAGAGCCCCAATACAATTCGCGCGTAAAAAAATCTTCATCACGGGCCACCTTTTCTTCTTCGCGTTTGCCCCTGATGGTGATGGTATCGCGGGTGATGGAGATGTCGAGATCCTCGGGCCTGACGCCGGCGATCATTGACTTCACGACGATCATATCCGGCGTCTGATAGACGTCGACCGTCAGTTCGCCTTCCTGTTCCGTTTCAGTATCCATCCAGGACGTCGCATCGCCGTTCCCGCCGTAAGCCTTTTTTGCCGGTTTGACGGCCGTTTCAGATTCATCATCTGCCATGCGAACTGTGCCGGTCAATCGTTCAAAAAAAGATTTCTTGTCTTTGGCCATATTATATTAAAATTTATATTTTCAAAATCTTCGGCCGCACTGCCTTCACTTCCTCGAACATGACGATCAGGATGATGACGGTTGCCCAGACCCAGGCGAACGTGCGGAGCGTGTCTGTGCCGTCAGCGTTAATTATAGACAAGTTGAATCCGGCGTGCAACACGATGGCTGCCGCGAGGCCGGCGAGCGTGGCGGCGATCTTCGCGATATGTCCGCGATAGAAGACCATGCCGAGAGCGAAGCCGATCATGCCGGTACTCACCATGTGCACCAGAGTCGCCCCGATAAAGCGCAGATTGACTCTGACGATGCTCTCGGCGATCGAGCCGTCCGAGAGAGGTCCCATGGCAAAAAGCGCGTTTTCCACGGCCGCGAAGCCGAGCGCGACCACGATGCAATAGATCATGGCATCGATCGGCTCATCATTGGAGGCGGTCTTTAAGGCGACCAAGGCTACCGCCGCGAATTTGAAGATCTCTTCGACCGCCGCCCAGAGAGCGTAGCGCAGACTTTCGTCGGCGACAATATCGGCAATGTATTTTTCCGCAAAGACCGCGGCGATGACCGAGAGCATTCCCGCGAAAAATGTGCCCACGAGGAGGTAGCGCGGCTCGGCATGCTCTTTATCTTCTCTGATCCAAAAGAAAAGCCAAATGAGGGAAGGGAGTAAGCCGGCAATGACCGAATAAATGAAGGCGGTGCCGCTTATCATGCTCTCATTATAGCAGGTGCTCGAGCATCGCATATACGGACCGACTGTCGTTGACATTTTTTTGCGATATGCTATACACTACGACAATACTGGTACGCCAGTCTGATTAGAAGTAAGAGGAATTAATCCATTTTTATGTCTAAAAAATCCCAATATTATGCATCGGCAACGGCGGTCCTGGTCCTCGTCTCAGTAATCGGAATTCTGCCGTCCAAAAGCCGGGCCGATACAGCTTCCGTTTCAGATATAGCTCCCGCTTCAACGAGCGTCGCTGCCACGACCTCCTGCCCGCTCATTACCTCATTTATGAAGAGCGGCCGGCAGAATGACACGGCGCAGGTCTCCAAGCTTCAGGCTTTTCTCCGCGACAGAGAGGAGCTTGACGTCGACGTCACCGGCGTGTTCGATCAAAAGACCGAAGATGCCGTCAAAGATTTCCAATCGCACTATCTCGACTCGGTCCTGGGACCGTGGGGTGCGTCACAGCCCTCCGGAGAAGTCTATATCACGACACAGAAGAAGATAAATGAATTGGCCTGCGCGCAACCGATGACTTTGGATGAACACGAGCTGTCTGTTTTGAACGCCTTCAAACAGAATCGCGCGACGGTTATGGCCGGGAGCGGAGGCCAAGTGACGGTTGAAACTGTTCCCGGACCGACCGTGCAATTGGTCGCGCCAAATCCCTCCGAATCGCCGATAGCATCAGAATCGCCGAGCGTCTCAAACGGTCCGACGTCTGCCAATGATAATATTAAAATTGCGGACAATGCAGATAAAAATGCGCAAGCGAATTCCGGCGGCAGTCCTGATGCCGCGGCGGCCGGCAGTCCTTCCATTTTAAGCCGCTTCTGGAGCTTTATAGTCAATTTGTTCAGATAGGTGGAGCGGGAATACCGAGTCTCTTGGTGCCCTCCGCTTTGAGTTCACGGCCGCCCGGCTTTATGGGGGACGCGTCAAGCGCAGCTACGAGGGCGATCATTAAAGCGTTATCGCCGGAGATATGACGTGACGGCAGATAGATATGGGTCCGGTACTCCTTGGCGGTTTTTTCAAATCGGGCGCGCAGCGTTTCATTGGCGGAGACGCCGCCGCCCACGATCACGGTTCGCGCCCGCGTTTTTTCAATGCCGGCACGCAATTTCGAATCCAAGGTATCGGCCACAGCACGTTCGAATTCGCGGGCCAGGCCTTTTTTGAATGTTTCCGACAGCGATCCGTCGGGCGTAGCGTGGGCTCTGATAGCATAGAGAACTGCCGTTTTAAGGCCCGAAAATGAGAAATCGAGATCGCTGCTTTTGATCATCGGCCGCGGCAGTCTGACTTCAGAGCTGATTTGTTCCATGGCTGCTTCATGCGAGAGTCTGGCGATATGCGGACCGCCGGGATAGGGCAGGCCGAGGAGGCGGGCGACCTTGTCGAAGGCTTCACCGACCGCGTCGTCCTTCGTTTGGCCGATGATATGGTAACGCCCGATCCCGTCGATCCGCACGAGTTCGGTGTGGCCGCCGCTTATGAGGAGAGCGATCGCCGGCAGGCGGAGCGTCTGCAGTCTCTGCCAGCTGCCGAACGAAGCATCGGGGTCCAAGAGCGAGCCGACGATGTGTCCCTCCATATGATTGACTGGCACGACCGGCAGATGCCAGAGCAGACCGAGCAGGCGAGCGAAATTGATGCCGACCCAGAGCGTCGGCTCGAGTCCGGGACCTTCGGTCACGGCTATCCGGTCGATCGCCGGCACCTGCTTCAGGAATTCGGCATGGATGAACGTCTCGAAAAGGTCGGGGTTTTGCCGCGCAATCTCGTCTTCAAGCGCGAGAGCGGTCGCGGCTATATCCCGGGGTTCAAGGGTCGCGCGGTATGGCACGGGCGATCCGCTCAACAGTTTATTAAGCAAAGGAACGAGATTTTTGCCATGCTCGCGCTTGGCCAGAGTGGGGAAGACGCCGCCGTAGGCGCTATGCAATGCGGCCTGCGAGTGGACCAGTGAATTCACGATCCGGCACTCGAAATCGCCCACATACGCGCGGCGCTGCTTCGGCCCCATTCTCGATTCCAATAGCGCCAGGGCCGTCTCATCGCAGCTCGTTTCGATTCCAAGGGTGATCATAGGTGTTTTCTGACCGATTCGGCCACGGCGAGCAGCTCGTTGTCCGGCGAAATCTCGCGACTGCCGGGGCGATAGAGGAAATCTCTCGGCTCGTAACGCGTGATGCCGCTGTCGCCTTTTTTCCGTGGCAGAACATGCACGTGAAGATGAGGAACCGACTGGCCGGCGAGCTCGCCTTCGTTCCAGGCATAGTTGAATCCTTCGGCCTGAAATGCCTGTTCCAGAGCTTTGGCTAAGATGGAAATGAGGTCAAGGATCGCGGTTTTTTCCTGGGCCGTCAGCTCTCGCAAACTTTCAACGCACCTGACCGGAGCGACCAGGATATGTCCGGGAACGATCGGAATATTCGTCGGAAAAGCCCAC
>JAXDMJ010000014.1:0-6137 GCA_034666165.1 Candidatus Parcubacteria bacterium | reverse complement strand
GCTTCGGCTATACTGCCGCGTTTTTGACCTTGACGGTCAACGGTCTCGACGGCATCCTCGAGGCTTTTTCGGGCGTCGTCGTTGGCTTGGGCGACAATGTCCTTGATGCTCGCCGTATCGGTTGCAGTGGCCAGCGAATCTTCCGCCAGTTTGCGTGTTCCGGCTGTCGCCCGAAGGGCCACCGTAACCGTATCGGCAAGCGATGAGACCGCGCTTGATGTCGCGCTGCCGCTGGCCAGGCGGTCGAGAATGTCCCGGTGGCTGGCCAGAGCGCTCTCGAGATCGGAACTGACGACCGTCGCGGCATAGGCCTCACCGTCTGTTTTGAGTTTATCAGTGTCGACAGCGATTTGCCGGACATGGTCGTCGAAGTTTGTCTGGACGATCTGCTGCGTCTCCGGCGTAAGTCTGCCGAGGACGGCCAGCGTTTCGGCTTCCTGCAATCTTAGGGTGGCCTGGACCGTGTCCACGCGCGCGCGGTCTGTGGCGGAGAAAGCCGTCAATGTCTGGATTTTTTCATTGAGATTGATCTTGACCGGGTAGAGGACGTCTCCCGGCAAAGTGCGCGCGGCGGAAGTAACAAGGCTGCCGCCAAGAACGACGATCACACCGGCGAAAATGAGGGCGCTCAGCGTCTTTCTGGCGGATAAAAATTCATATATGGTCAGGATTCGGCCAAAAGCAGTCGAAGGCTGCCCGGCAAAATCCTTAATAGGCTGCTCCGAAGGATGTTCGGCCATATACGACCGAAGCAGCCGGAAGCCGGACGATTTTTCTTCGGCCGAGAGAGAGACGCTCCGAGCCAGCTCGAAAAGACGGCTGAAACCCGCGCCTTCGTTTATGGCATTGTTGAGAATGTCATTTTTCATATAGATGTTTGAAAAGCATCTTGAGCTTTTCGAGGCCGCGGTGGATATGCACGGCGATGGTATTTTCCCGTTCGCCGGTGATCGCCGAGATTTCGCTCAAGGACAGCTCCTCGACGTATCTTAAAAAAACCGCCTGGCCGTACGGCTCCGGGATTTTTTTCAAGAGCTCCACCGCTTGTGCCCCGTCAATGCTGTCGAACCAGCGATCCGTATCGTCAAACGGCGGATCAAAGCCTGCGACCTGCAGCGTTTCCAGCGAGTCAACTGGCTTGCGTTTCCGGTATTCGTCTATGATCAGATTGCTCATGATTTTGTAGAGAAATGCCTTGAAGTTGTCCACGGTCCCGTCGCGCGAAAGAAACTGCCAGGCGCGGACGAAAGTTTCCTGCAGGAGGTCCTTGGCCTGCTCGCGGTCTGAAAGTTTATAAAGGCAAAATCGGAACAATGCGTCCGCATGGTCATGATATGCCTGTTCGAGTTGTTGCTGCTTGTTTCCCATGTTTGATGACGAAAAATCCGCGTCGCGGTTACAAAATTACAAGTGAACATTAAATGGCTATCATATATACTACTCGTATCATGCGCCCAGTCCAGGCACGGCACGAACTGTCGAAAGATGTCGCTTTCATTGTTATCGGCGCCGCTCTGGCCGGCATTCTTTCTTGGGCTGGCGTGATCTCGCTTCTCGTCAATTTCTTCGGCGGGCATGAAATAGCCAGCTTTTTCGCCGGGATTTTCTTCACTTCGGCTTTCACCATCGCCCCGGCGGCCGTCGCGCTTGCCAATATCGCCGGCACCATTCCGGCCTTCTCGGTCGCTTTCTGGGGCGCTTTGGGCGCGATGTGCGGCGACCTCATTCTGTTCTTCTTCATCCGAGACCGTTTCGCCGCCGATCTCATGGCCTCTCTGCGTCCGTCCGTGGCGCGGCACATTCTCGATTCATTTCACCTCGGTTTTTTAAAGTGGTTTTCGCCCGTCTTGGGCGCGCTCATCATCGCTTCGCCCCTGCCGGACGAATTCGGATTGACGCTCCTCGGCCTTTCACGGACGAGGATGCTCGTTCTCATGCCCGTCTCCTTTCTCATGAACATGCTCGGCATATATTTTATCGTCTGGTTTGCGCATTTCGTCTGACCGCTGCGGCTTGCCTCCGAACGCTGGCTCCCGTATAATCAAACTCCATTAATATGAAACGCGCGGTCTTTTGGTCAGGTTTCGTCATCATCCTCGCCCTGATCGTCTGGGGCATGATCGTCGCACTCAATAAGCCGGTGAAACCGATCGTGCCTAAATTGGGTACGCCGGCGCCGGTTACCGCCGCCGACCATGTTTCGACCGCGAGCGACACGCCGGTCACCCTCGTCGAATACAGCGATTTCCAGTGTCCGGCCTGCGAATCGTATTACCCGCTGGTCACGCGCTTGCTCTCTGAAGCTTCGACGACCGTGCGCCTGGTCTACCGCCATTTTCCATTGAACGACATCCGGCCCGACGGCACCGTCCTTCACCCGAACGCCTTGGCGGCGGCCGAAGCTTCGGAGGCAGCCGCCAAGCAAGGGAAATTCTGGGAGATGTATAATCTGCTCTTCGATAAGCATCCGGAATGGACCGAGCTCCCGGATCCGCGGCCGGTCTTTGAAAAATATGCCGCCGATCTCGGTCTTGACGCGGCCCGCTTCAAAGCGGACATAGACGCCGTCGAGACGAAGAACCTCGTCCTCTCCGAAAAGCAGGAAGGATCGTCGCTCGGCATCAACGCCACCCCGACTTTCTTCGTGAACGATAAAGCGATCGCCAATCCACAGAGCTATGAAGAATTTAAATCAATTATTGAGACAGCCGCTTCAACCAGTACCCCTTAGTCTGGCGATCTTCGTTTTGGCGCTCGCCCTGATCGGATTTGCCGATGCGACCTATTTGACCGTCGAACATTATCGCAACGTTATTCCGCCGTGCTCGGTCGTGTCCGGCTGCGAACAGGTTTTGACGAGCGCCTATTCGACGATCGCCGGACTGCCGGTATCCTTGATCGGTGCGATCTATTATTTCTCGGTACTGCTCGGCGCCGCCGCTTATCTTGAGAGCCGCAAAACGTTTTTTCTCAAGTGGGCCTTGCTGCTCTCTATTCTCGGTTTTCTGGCTTCGCTTTGGTTCGTCTACTTGCAAGTCTTCGTTATCCATTCGCTGTGCGCCTATTGCCTCGGTTCAGCCGTGACTTCGACCGTCCTTGGTGTGACGGCCTTGGTCGTCTTTTCAAAAAAAGGCCGGAGCCAACAACTCAATGACGAGGCAGACTGAAATTCTCATTGCTCGAGCCTCCGCCGACTATGCGCTCCTAGATTCCGGAGAAGGCGAAAAGCTCGAGCGGTTCGGCCCATACACCATATCCCGGCCGGATCCTCAAGCTCTCTGGCGCAAGAAACTTCCTGCGGGCGAATGGAAAAAGGCCGACGGGCGTTTTGCGCAAAAAGGCTCATGGTCCTTGAAAAAGGGAATGCCTATGCGCTGGCCGATCGCTTTGGGCGGCCTCAAATTCTATATAAAACCGACGCCTTTCAAGCATGTCGGATTATTTCCGGAGCAGTTGCCCAACTGGGAATGGATGAGGAAAATCATTGAACGTGCGGCGGGCGATGATGCGAAGCGCGGCGGCCGATGCGAGATCCTCAATCTTTTCGGCTATACCGGCGGCGCCAGCCTAGCCGCTCTCTCCGCCGGCGCGCGCGTCGTCCATGTTGACGGGTCAAAAACTGCCATCTCATGGGCGCGAGACAATGCGGAACTTTCCGGTCTCGCGGACAAGCCGATACGATGGATCCTTGACGATGCGAGGGCATTAGTCCGCCGAGAAGCCAAGCGCTCTCGGGCCTACGATGCGATCATCATGGACCCGCCGGCTTTCGGGCATGGGCCGAAAGGGGAGCTCTGGAAGATCGAGGAGCATCTGGTGCCCCTCATCGACGACTGTCTGAAGATCCTGAAAAAGCCGCCGCTTTTTTTCTTGGTCAATGGATATGCGGCAGGATATTCGGCCTTGGCATATGAGAATGTCCTTCAACCGCTTGCCGGCCTGTTCGGAGGAAAGACCGAGTTCGGCGAACTCGCCATAGAGGAGCAGGCTTTACATGCCTCCGGACGGCTTCTGCCGTGCGGCATCTTTGCCCGGTGGCCATCGCTGTAAGCATTGCCGCACATATCCGTCATCTGATGATATAATTAAGAAAGGTCCGAGCACTTTGTCAACTTGAGCACGTGCCGACCGTCGCCATGCCCCGCGAGCGTCGCGGGGAAGCGAAGCATAACTCCGCAAAATCATACGATCACATGGAACCTACCCCAGTTGAAAATAGGCGATCCGACTCGGTCGCCCAGATTGGGGCGAATCTGTTGGGTCATGTCGGAAACCTTGGAAATGAGGAAATGCAGTTTTTCTTGAGTCACCCGGAAACGATTGCGGTCGGGCTTAAGATGTATCACGACGGAGGCCGCAACGAATTGATGAAGTTTCTCCGGCGATCGATCTCCGGTGGAGCATCCGCTGTTGAAGCCGATTACATGCGCGACGTGCCGAATTTGGCAGTCGAGATCGATCGTGAGTTTCGGAACATCGGCCAATGGATATCGGGCTGGCCGATCTTTTGCCAGCAATTCGGATTGGCAATCGATGTCGACTTTCCGACGTTGGCGAACATCGCCGAAATAACCGGTCGCCGCGGCAGTTTTGACGCCCTGGTCTATTGTCCGCGAGGACTGACGACGATGCAGACAGTCGAACTCTACCGCAGGCAATCTGATGACATCAAGATAGCTTCGGATATGTATCTCGAACGTTACACGCTTGAAAGGAGCCCGGATGAGACAGACGTCGTCCTCTGCCGCCCCGATGTAGATATTCAGGGCTGGAACGAACGTTCCGCAGACGAGTTGGCGATGAGGAACGAGGTCTGCTTTCTCGATGTCCGGGAACGGATCATGCTCCAGGCCTTTTACTTCTGGTTGACCAAGCGGCTGACCAAGACCGGCCTGCAGCTCGACGTGAAGACGTGGACGCATTGCGTGCGTTCCCGCGATCCTGACAATGCGCGCCGCGTCGCCTGCGCATTTTATGATGCGAATAATCTGCGGTTCGAGATCTATTGGCTCTTCAGCCATATGTCGGATGCTGATTCGGGGTCGGGCGGAAAAAAGGGCGGGCGTGAAGCGATTCCAGTTAAGCAGCTGACTGTCGCTTCTTCACGTCGGCTGGCATAAGGCCCGGTGCGGAGACGAACTTCGTCTCCGCACTTTTTTATTCTTCTGTTTTTCGTGGTAATCTCATCAGATGACGACCATTCTCGACGGCCGGGCGGCCCGACAGGCCCTCCTGCCGGATCTGCGCGCTAGAATTCAGAAGCTTAGGGAAGTGCCGACCTTGGCCATCATCCAAGTCGGCGACCGGCCCGATTCCACTTCATTTATCCAAGCCAAGAAACAATTCGCTGAACAGATCGGCGTTAAAGAAAATCATATACAGTTGCCCGAGAGCGTCACGGAAGAGGTCCTGATCGACACCGTCCTCACGCAGAATGCCGAACGATCGGTCCGCGGCATCATCGTCCAATTGCCTTTGCCGTTGAAGATCGACCGCGACGCCGTCATCGATGCGATCGATCATAAAAAAGACGTTGACGGGCTCTCACCGCTTAATGTCAAACGCTGGCTCGAGGGTCGCGAAGACGCCGTCATGCCGGCGACGGCGCGCGGTATCCGCCAATTGCTCAAACACTATGAGATCGAGCTTTTCGGCAAGCATGTGACGGTTATCGGCCGCTCGATGCTGGTGGGCAAGCCGATCATCGCGATGTGTTTGAATGAAAACGCCTCTGTCACGATCTGTCACAGCAAGACGTCAGACCTCCTCCGGGAAACCAAAGAAGCCGATCTGATCATCGTGGCTGCGGGAAAACCCGGACTGATCACGGCCAAATATGTGAAGAAAGGCCAGATAATCGTCGACGTCGGCATAAATAGCGTCAGCGGAGAGAAATTGGACGACGAGATCGAAGGGTTGAAACTGATGGGGGACGTCGATTTTGAATCGGTCAAGGAAAAAGTCCATGCCATCACGCCCGTGCCGGGCGGAGTGGGACCAATGACTGTATTGGCGCTGTTCCAGAACCTGATCGATCTCTGCGAACGTGGATCATGAGGCGCGCTCCAGATAGGGCTTGGCATTGCGATTTTGTCGCCAAAAAGTTAGGATGAGCGTACATCGATATTATTCAATAA
>JAXDMJ010000013.1:0-10361 GCA_034666165.1 Candidatus Parcubacteria bacterium | reverse complement strand
GATATTAGACGATTTTCCCCGAACATTATGAAATGGAAACATCCGCCGATCATAAAAATATATGAGGCATTGGGCGCGATAGCCGATGGTCGAGTCGAGATCTCGGGTAATTCAGGGAAGGTCTATTCTTCTTCCGGCAATAAATTTTACAAAGTGTCCTATGATCCACGGACACTGTCGATAATGGCCAATGATAACGGCTCATATTGGAAAGGCTATTTAGGCTATCCTTCGATCGCATTTCTGATGAAGGAGGGCATTATTTCCTATGATAAAACGCTGGCCGATTTATTGAAGGGTATGGCGTGGAAGGATATCAACCAAAAATTCGCCGATGATTTTGAGAAAACCTTGAATTACATTCTATCCTCGAAATCAGACGATGAGAGAACATCATTAATAGCGTTCGCTCACAACGCTGAAAAAGAAATAGCCGAACTGAATCTGAAGCATTACGGCAAAAGGATTATGCCGCCGAAGGGGTACTAGGAGGAATACAAGCCGTTGACAAAATGCGGCCCGGATTATAATCTAGTGTCTGGACTTGAATCGTCATCATAAACAATTAGAGGTGCGTAATGAAAGACAATGACAAAGAGAAAGAAACGCCGGTCATTACCTTTGAACGGTGCTTGCTCGAGGTGTTTTCCGGCCAGCGCGAATGCCTTCACCAACCGAACCAGAAAGTGGAGTTGGGCCAAGTGATCCTCGGCGAGCTCAAGAATCCGGTCGCCCGGGCCCTCTATTCGCTGAAGCAAACCATGGGGGAGAGTATCGACAGATTCAACAAATCGGCTCCGCCGAAGAAACCGGCGGCAGAGGAAGAGCAAAAAAGGCGCGAGTACCAGGGGCACCAGCTTGAGAATCAGTACAATTGCGTACTGAACCTCTTCTGGGAGCTGGTGCACTGCGAGTATCCGGAGACGCGCGACTCGAGCGTCGCGATCACGATGGCACAGGGCTGGAGGGTGTGCATTTCCAGGCAGCAGGTCCAGTTCGGCGGCGCGATCGTCTTACCCGCTTTTCTCAAGAAGCCATTCGGCGGGTAGGGCCGAGTCGCTCAGTTTTTCTCGCGGGATCGAAGAGTCCCGTCTTTTTTATAGACCGATGCTTTTGACATGACGAGCGCACCCGCAGTAAACTGAAGTCGGCAGCGAACATTCAAAAATGAAAACTTGATCCGTATGAAAAATTTGGATACGTCGGGCGTCAGCTTCGAGGAATGCTTGCGGAAAATCTTTAGCGGCGAACGCGCGTGCCGCCACGACCCTGGAGAGCCGGTCGCCATAGCTGAAGTCCCTCTGGGAACTCTGGAGAATCCCGTGGCTCGCGCGCTCTTCTCCCTCTTGAGAGAGATGGATAACAACTGGCGGAATTATTCACACTCTGTGGTTGGACGGACGCTCGAAGAAGAAGAGCGAAAAGAAGTTGATGCCCATTTGCAGCAGATGCGCGGCCGGTCTTTGTGCGTCAACTGCCTGCTCCGAGAATTCATCCAGACCGAATTTCCCGCCACAAGGGACGAGACCGTTCAACTCGCATTGAGGAAAGATTGGCAAGTGGTGATGTTTAAGTACGCGCCAGCCCAGCCCGGCGGTCTACCGGGCAACATATTTGTCATGATATAAAATACGGCTGACGCATTTTGCGGTCTGACGGGAACAGAATGGGGAGATTTCATCAACCCATTTTTTTATTTCTTATGCTATATTGAGAACGATTTTCCCCATGGCTTCAGGCAAAAAAATCGTCACATATGTCCCAGCGGCCGATGCCGAAATGATGCGCGAGGCTATAGCGCAAGCGGGCGGCGGAAAATTGGGCAAGTATACCCATTGCAGTTTTTCAACAAAGGGAATCGGACGATTCAGGCCCGGAGAGGGCGCGAGACCGCACATAGGCCTTGTGGGAAAGGTTGAATCCGTCGAGGAGGAGAGGATAGAAGTGACCTGCGCGGCCGGAGCCGCCGATAAAGTCATTGCAGCCATAAAACGGGCGCATCCGTACGAGGAGATCCCGATCGATATATACGATCTCAATTAGAACTGGCAAATTAATCCTATTCTGTTAGAGTGTTGGCGGACTCTTTGATGTCCGTCAAGATCATTCACAAACTCAAGAAAATTCCGTCTATGACGCCAAAACTCGCAGTTCTCGTTTCGGGCACCGGCTCGCTCTTCGAGGCCATGCACAAAGATTATCATCTTCCGATCAGTCTCTGCTTCGCCGACAGACCGTGTCGCGGTTTGGAAATCGCCAGGGCCGCAGCCATACCCACCGAAATTCGTCAACGCATCTTCAGCGATCAGTTCGACCGGAATCGCTATACATTGAACACCATCGAAGTTCTGCGTCGTCACGAAATCGGCTTGGTCGTTATGGCCGGCTTCATGACGATCTTTTCAGCGGCCATGACCGACGTGTATAGGGGATTCATCGTCAACATCCATCCCTCGCTCCTGCCCGCATTCAAGGGCGAGCGCGCTGTGGCCGATGCACTCAAGTTCGGCGTCAAGGTCACTGGCACGACGATCCACTTTGCAGCCGAGAATGTCGATGATGCCGAAGGCCGGGTCATCGCCCAAGAAGCGGTACCCGTGCAGAAAGGCGATACCGTGGAAACACTTTGGGAACGGATAAAGAAAGTCGAGCGGCGGCTATATCCTGAGACCATCCGCACTCTGCTCGATCAAATGTCTATCTGATTCGCCCATAGTAATGCAAGTCACTCTTTCCGCCATTTTTTTGGCGGTTTTTTGCATATGCTATATAATATGGCCATGAAGATCGGAGTTGATTTCGTCGGCATCGGCACGCCTTTTTATTGCCATGACGGCCATGGGAACTTGCTCATGCATAAGAGAACGGAGAATTGCCGGGACGAGCATCATCGCTGGGACTCGGGCTCGGGCAAACTCGAGCACGGATTGTCGCTCGAAGAAAATGTCCTGAAGGAAGTCGAGGAGGAATACGGCTGCAAGGGCGAAATAGAGGGCAGACTGCCGGCACACGACATCTTCAGGGAGCAAAACGGGCAAAAGACCCATTGGCTCGTCATACCTTTCATCATTCGGGTCGATCCGAAAGAAGCCAGGAACAATGAGCCGCATAAGATAGCGGAGATCGGCTGGTTCCCGTGGAACAATCTGCCGGAGCCGCTGCATTCCGGTTTTGCGTACTCTTTCAGGCGATATCGCGAAGATATCGACAAATTGATCGGGTGCGGAACCCGATTTGTTTAATGATATACTCTGCGAATGATCCTCGTTTTCGACATCGGCGGCAGCCGCACGCGCATTGCGCGGGTTGATGCCGTCTCGACGGACGTGCAGGACGTGCCGTCCCTTTCCGGCCGGATGGAATACGAGACGCCGCAGAATTTCGACGAAGCGGTGGAAAAGCTGAATGCCGGATTGCAATCGCAAAAAGGTCCGGGGGAAGAACCGGCGGCCGTCTGCGGCGGCTTTCCCGGTCAGCATAACCGCTCTGACAGTGTCATTACCTATGCGCCGAACTTGCCGCAGTGGGTCGGAAGATCGCTGATCGGCGCTCTGCGGCAGAAAAACGATGGAGCGACGGGCGTGCCCGAAGGTATTCCTCTGCTCCTCGAAAATGACGCCGCTTTGGCCGCTCTGGCCGAGGCGCGCCTGGGCTCCGGCAAAGGGCATGCCATCGTGGTCTTCTTGACGCTCTCCACCGGCGTCGGTGGGGCGCGCGTGGTCCGCGGCCACATCGATTCTTCGACCTTCGGCTTTGAGCCGGGACACCAGATCGTCGAGTGGCAGACGGGCAAAAGCCTTGAAGATTTCGTCTCCGGCAAAGGCATCCAGGCGGAGTATGGAATGGAAATACAGCGCATCACCGATGCGGCCGCGCGGGATCAAATCGGGAGGATCCTGGCGGTCGGCCTGCACAACGTCATCCTCCACTGGTCACCCGAGATCGTCGTCTTGGGAGGGCCGGTCATTTTGAAACAGCCCGCCATCGATCTTTCGACAGTCAGGCCGTACGTGGCCAAATCGCTCAAATTCAAGACGGTACCCGACATCGTGCCGGCTATGCTCTCCACCGACGCCGGATTGATCGGCGCGGCGCTCATGGCCCAAGATTCGCTGATTTGAGTTTCAAAGTCCGATCAATTTTCCTTCAAGCAGATGTTCGATGGAGTCGAACAGTTCTTTCGGAGTTGAGACGATCATTTTCGGCTGTCCTTTTTCCAAAGTTTCTTTGGCATGAAATCCCCAGGTGACGCCGATGCTTTTGACACCGCTATGATGGGCCTGCTCGATATCGCCGAGAGTATCGGTCACAAAGACGCTGTCGGACGGGGTCAGGCGATATTTATCGAGGATGAGATCGATCTTGGCAGACTTGGAAGTGTCGACGTCGCTGCCCAAGATATCAGAAAAATACGACAAAATGTCTTGCGTCGAGAGATATGTCCTGATAATGTCCGACCGGCTTGAGGACACGACGGCCAAGACGTATTTTCCCGCGAGGACTTTGATGACAGCGATCATTTCCCTGGAGATCTTTTGTTTGGCAAGATGCTCGCCGTACAATTGATTGAAAAGCGCGGAATCGGCGGGAGCTGCCTCGCCGGCGGCATTGTCCGGGGTTTTTTCGGTGAAAAAGCCGATGAATTTTTCAAATGTCAGGGTCGGGTCTGACAGTTTCCTTATGGCAAAAAAGGTTTCGCTGGTATCAACGATGACACCGTCAAAATCGAAAAAGACTATCTTCGCCTTTTTATGGCTATCCTCCATAAGGATAATGCTAGTATAGCAGACATGGCCTCTCTCGAGCCGCAAAGCTCACTTAAGGATTATCAAGATTTTGTCAGGGAAGTCTATGGCCGCAGCAACGAGCGGCACTTTACCGTCGATGAGATGCTCACAAACATTTCGCGGTTTGCGATGCGCGGCCTTAAAGGCATCCGCCTGCGGGACAGTACCAAGATCCGCGCGAACTTGATCGTGGCCGTGACCTGGTTCTTCTCGCTTTTGAATCAATTGGACATCGATCTCGAGACGGCCGTCTGGCAGAGATTTCCCTATACCTGCTCATATTGCGGGGAATGCCCGTGCGCCTGCAAACAAAAAAAGATAAAGAGGCGCCTAAAGGTCAAAAGCGGTAAGTCAATGCGGTCGAAGACCATCCAGTCTCTGCAGGAAATGATCAGGAGGATATATCCGCCGGAACGGCGGACGCTCGAAGATGCGGGCGTGCATTTTGCCGAAGAGATCGGCGAGCTCTCCGAGGCGGTCTTGCTCTTCCGCGGCCATCATCGGGATCAGGATTTCGATAAAGTCGTTTTGGAAGCGGCCGATCTCTTCTCTTGCGCCATGGGTATATACAATTCTCTCGGCGTCGATTTCGCTCTGGAGCTCGCGCGGCTCTTCGGGCGCGGCTGCCATGTCTGCAAGCAGACTCCCTGCATCTGCACATATGATTTTGTGATGAATTTCAAATTCTGATATAATTTTGCGTATGCACCGGCGCGCTTTTTCCATCCGAGTCCTCTGTGTCGGGATTTTGTGCGGCGCGATCTTGACCGCGGCGCTCCTGGTTCCGCTTGCCGCATCGGCTCATGAAGTCTACGTGCTCAGTCCCGATCAGGTCAGCGAGGCCGTGCGCCTGCCGTCGCCCAACCCTTTTTCGGCCATTCCTTCGCAGGAAAAACTTTTTTTGACATGGGGATCTGTGATCGTCGTGACCTTTCTTCTGGCGCTCTCGGCTTCGATCTCGCCGCTGTTTGAGCGAGTGTTCGATCCGGCGCTCCGGCGGCTGAAGAGGTTTGCTCCATTATTCGGCCGTCTGACTTTCGGCGTCTCGCTCATCGCCTCGGGATATTTCGGAGATTTCTTCGGTCCGGAATTGCCGGTCGCCCATGCCCTGCCGGCCGGTCCGGCGCAAGTGCTCGTTGCCGCCTTGGTCATTGCCGGCATTCTGGTCGTCTTCGGTCTCTTGACGCGGGTCATGTCTTTGTTCATCCTCTGTATCTTTGTTTTCACCGTGACCCGCTATCATTGGTATATGCTGACTTACGTCAACTATCTTGCCGAAACTATATTGGTTCTGATATTAGGCGGCGGCCGGTGGTCGCTTGACAGTCTTGTTCCCGCGCTCCGGCGGATCGAGCGATTCTTCAGTCGTATCGCGGCTTTCTTGGAGCCGTATAGTTTTCTCATCTTAAGGATCCTCTTCGGTTCGGCCGTGTTTTTTGCTTCCTTTTACGCCAAATTCCTTCACAGCAACTTGGCTCTGGCGACGGTCACCGAATATCATCTGACGAATTATTTTCCCTTCACGCCGCTTTTCCTCGTGCTCGGCGCCTTCATCATCGAGGCGCTGCTCGGGCTTTGTTTTGCAGTTGGCTTCGAGATTCGTTTCGCGGCGCTGGTCTTCACCTGTTTCCTCGTATCCTCGATCATGTTCTTCGGCGAAGCCGTCTGGCCGCACATCATTCTGTTCGGCGTCAACCTGACTCTGTTCGCTCACGGCTATGATAAATACACGGTTGAAGTGGCGGTCTTCGAGCGCAAAAGAAAAGGGGAGCCGGTTTTTTGAATCCGCCTATCATGATCATAGCCATAGCCATCGCTACATTCGTCGCGACATTGATCGGAGGATTGTTGGCTCTCCGATTCAAGGACAAGTTGCACCTGATCCTCGGCTTCAGCGCCGGCGCCGTCATCGGGGTGGCTTTTTTCGATCTGCTGCCTGAAGCGATCGAACTGGGCTCGAAATCTTTCGGCATCGGTGCGATCACCGCCATCGTAGCCGGAGGTTTCCTCATTTATCTGGTCCTTGACCGTTTGGTGTTTCTGCATTCGCACCGATTGGATAGCGACTCCGGGGCCGACGGAGATGTGAGCAGCCATGCCAGGCGTGGAATTCTGGGGGCGGGCAGTTTAAGCATTCACAGCCTGCTCGACGGCGTGGCTATCGGCCTCGGCTTCCAGGTTTCCGTGGCCATCGGCGCGGTCGTGGCCATCGCGGTCCTCGTCCATGATTTCTCAGACGGCATCAATACCGTCAATCTCATTTTGAAAAATAAAGGACAAGACAAGCATGCTTTCCGCTGGCTCGTCGTCGATGCGGTCGCACCGGTCGCGGGCGTGGCTTCGACCCTCTTGTTCACTTTGTCGGAAAGATCGCTCGGCATCGTGCTTGCTCTTTTCTCCGGCTTCTTCCTCTATATCGGGGCCAGCGATCTCATTCCTGAAAGCCACCACGCCCATCCCAAAATGCTGACGACAGCGATGACTCTTTTAGGCGCGGCCGTTCTTTATCTTGCTATCCGCCTTGCCGGTCTGTAATCGGAGCCGGCCTGTGATAATATAAGGTTATGATCCGTCCTCGAATTGTCATTCTGGGCGCCGGTTTCGGCGGCATGTACGTCGCCAAAAGATTCGCGCGGCTGGCCAAACGCGGACTGGCGGACGTGACCATCGTGAATCGCACCAACTATTTTCTTTTCACTCCGCTCCTGCACGAGGTCGCAACCGGGGGGCTCTCGCCGCGGAGCGTGGCCGAACCATTGCGCGAGGTCTTCGCCAAAACCGGCATCCATATCGTGCAGGGCCTCGTTTCGTCGGTCAATCCGGGATCGCGACGCGTCACCGTCCACAATGACCGCGACCGCTTGGAAATACCGTACGATTATCTGGTCATCGCGACCGGAGCAGAGACTAATCATTACGATATTCCGGGGGCCGAGGCATTTTCGTATCCTCTGAAAACCCTGGCGGACGCCTCGCGCATCCGCACGCGCATCATCGATTCGTTCGAACATGCGATCATGGCCCGGGACGCGGCCGAGCGCAAAGAGCTCCTGTCGTTCGTGGTCGTCGGCGGCGGGGCGACGGGCGTGGAACTGGCGGCCGAGCTCGCTGAGTTCGTCGCCGGCATGGTCAAACGCTACTATCGTGACACGGATTGCAGGCCGGACGAACCGGGACATTGCCGCTCCGAAGAGGTTTCGATCACCCTCATTCACACGGGTAATGAATTGCTGGAAATGTTCTCGCCTTCTTTGCGGAGAGCCGCGGCGCGGCGACTCGTCGAGAACGGCGTCGAACTCAAGCTCGGCCGGACGGTCACGGCCGTGACCAAAGAAGATATCGCGCTCTCAGACGGTTCGAAAGTCATCGCGAGCACAGTCATCTGGGCAGCCGGAGTGAAAGCGATCATTCCGGCCTTTGAGGGCGGAGCGCCGCCGCTCTCCGGCGGCCGGCTGATCGTCGATGAGTATTTTCGCCTGCAAAACAGCGACCGGATTTTCGTTTTAGGCGATGCCGCGGCCTACATTGACGTCCATGAATTCGCCAAAGATTCGAAGAATACGAAGGCCGTGCCGATGCTGGCCCAGGTGGCTGTCGCCGAGTCGAAGACCGTGGCCAGGAACATCATCGCCTCGCTCCGCGCCGAGCCGCTCCAAAATTTCCATTACCATTCGATGGGCAGCCTGGTCTCAGTCGGGCAATGGTTCGCTCTGGGAGAGATCTATTCTTTGAGTCTTGCCGGCCGGCTGACGTGGTGGATCTGGCGGACGGTTTATCTCTTCAAATTCGCTTCGGTGCAGAAGCGTGTACGGATCGCTTTCGATTGGACGCTCGATTTCTTCTATCCGCGAGACATCACCAAGCTGACTTAGGATGCGCAAATAAAGACGCGCGGTCTTGGACCGCGCGTTTACCACACCAAATTCAAGCCGCAGACGAAGAGATTTTCCCGGTCGTTGTGCTCGAGACCCATGAAGACCACTGACCGGCGGCCCACGCGCTCGATCCGCACGGAGGCGGTGGTCGTCTCGCCGAGATGCAAGGGTTCAGAGAGCGCGCCCACGGTTACCTCGAAGGAATTCGGCAATGGCACGGTCGCATTCGCCGAAATCTGTATGCGGTCGAGCGGCAGGTATCTGACGCGGCCGATGATGCTCGCCGCCGGTCTTTCATTCCAGTGCCCGAGGTTGGCCGTGCCGAAAATGTACGGCGCTCTCCTCGGGCGGATTCCCCAGGCGTAATTGCCCTCTGTCTCTCGTTCTATCCGCCAAACCTGTTCACTGGCTGAATAGGTGATGGGCAGATCGCTTGTTTCCTCTTCAGCCGTATGGCCGAAGGCGCCCGTGAGCAGCCTCCGCCCGAATGATTGCAAGTTTTCTTCCGGCATGATTCGGCCGATCCACGCCTCGATGGGCAGAATGGCCAAAGCCGTTTCCTGAGCGCCGTTCTGGGTGACTCGCTCAAAGGCCGACTTGGCTCTTGAATCGATGATTTCCAGACCCTGCGCACGGTTTTGCTCGAAGATGCGCATGATTTCCAAAGCGGAGACCGGACCCAGGCGGTCATAGAGCAGAGCGGAGCTTTTTCCGAGCTCGTAGCTGAACCTTGTTTTCCAAGCCAGACTATGCGCTCCGCTATCGCCTTGATCCAGGCTCTCGAGGAGCTTCATGGAGGCCCGATTGGTATCGTTTGTTCCGGAAACCTGCGCTTCGGCTGCCGAAACGAGACAGCAGCACATAAGAACGGTCGAGCACATGCATTGCATCAAAGAACCTTGGTAAAAGTTTGACTTCTGATTCCAAAAAAACAGACCATAGTATATAATAGTACGGTGAAAAGTCTACTGCTTAAACTCTGGTTCCTGCCGGTGATCGTGAGCACGATCATGATGTTCGCAATGTATTTCGCCATCCAGCAGACCATCCGCCAATCGGCTAATGACCCGCAGATCGAGCTCGCCGAAGACGGCGCCGCCGCTCTCGAAAGCGGCACTGCGCCGGTGGCGCTGGTGGGCGCCGTTCATGTCGAGATCGCGAAAAGCCTGGCGCCATTTGTCATGATTTACGACGAAACGGGCGCGCCACTGGCTTCATCGGGCTATTTGAACGGCCAGGTGCCCGTATTGCCGCGCGGAGTCCTTGATTATGCCCGAGCCAATGCCGACGACCGCATTACTTGGCAGCCGGCCTCGTCGACGCGCATCGCCGCCATCGTCAGGCATTATGGGGGCGCAAATCCGGGTTTCATCGCTGCCGGCCGCAACATGCGCGAAGTCGAGAATCGCGTCGACGTCATCGGTTTCATCATTCTCGGCGCCTGGGGCATGATCGTGGCGGCCATCATCATTCTCGTGGTCGGCATATATAGGTTCACGCCTTCCTCGGTCTGACCCCCGTAATTTCGCTTGATTTTTGGTCTGATTCGGCTACTATGGCCTCGGAGTCACGTGGTGACGCCAGTTCAGGCACCGCTTGAGCGTGTTTAAACACCAAGACAGAGTTCCTTAATATGTATCATAATTCCACCGAGTGGCGCGACCGGTTCATTAAGTCTGGCGCTCTCTGGGTCTTTGAC
>JAXDMJ010000012.1:0-36013 GCA_034666165.1 Candidatus Parcubacteria bacterium | reverse complement strand
GCCGCGAGCCTGCCTGAAGATCGGCGTGATTACGCCGGTGGTCCCGCTCTGGTCGGGACGGATATCGACCGCATCGGAGAACGAATCACGGATCTTTTGCTTCGCCAGATCATCGCTGCCGGCCGATCCGGTTGTCGGCGAAATAGCTATGCCCTCTCCCTGGGCCGCTCTTCCCGCTACCGGCGACGGAACAGCTTCAGGAATGTTCTTCGCCAGCGGCCGCCCGCGACTGAAGAACGTGATGACTGATTCATATCCGCGACGGAAGTACGAACCGATAGATTGCACGACTTCATAGACTCCCGCTGATTGCGCATTAACTGCCACAATCTCCTTTACCCGACCAGTCGCATATGAAGATGCCAGAACGATGCCAACAATAAGCAGTACCGCAAAGACGCCGGTGCCGACACGGCGCAAGACAATCGAGCGCCCGCTCTCAGGAAGCTCGGGAACAGTCACGAGCGGTTCATATTCGCGTTCCGGCTTTCTAGTTTCATCACGAACATTCGAGAGCAGAGGCAAGAGATCGCGATGATCACTTTCATATGTGATCGAAGCCTCATCGCCTGACGCCTCACGCCTCTTATGAGAATCCAACGCCTTCCTACCGCCGCGCAAATTAATCACGCGATTTCGATATACTTCGTCTTGCAATACCAACTCGATGTGATGATTAAGAGACTCCTCGGTCACATACCAAGAGCGCCCGATACGCCGGCAATCAACCTTCTTACCTCTGCAAAGCTGACCGACGTAATCAGCGGAATAATCCGATATTTCGGAAGCTCGCTTAGCCGAGATGTAATACCTTCCTTCTATTTTGAAACTATCATTCATAATTTCTTACATATAATTATAGCGGTCTTTTCGTCATAATTTCGGCAAATCTGTGGACAATAAAACGGCACCACATCCCCTCTGAAAAAGGCACGGATTGAAAGAGATGTCTGGAACGATCTAATTGTCGGCATGATCCGGACACCGCCAGGAGCGTTAAAATGCCCCAGGTGCAAATCCATGCCAAAATGCGTACGTTACGCGGCCAAAATATATTCTAAAGCCTATCTTTTTACGAACAATTGACAGACTTATGCACATGCAACGTGATCGCCTCGTGATATAATATTCACGAGAAGAATTAAAAATTATATGTGCTTAATACATCTTAAAAAATATGCATAGAATTGAACTGGATATACTCTCCAATTTATAAGGGTTATCAATGTATATAAATGTCTGATTACATGGACCATTCATTGCCGAAACTCATAACCATTCAGAAGGCCGCCCAAATTCTGGGAGTTACGCCGTTAACTTTGCGTAATTGGGATAATAGTGGCAAGTTTTGCGCATCTCGCCACCCGATCAATAATTATCGCGTTTATAAGCTATCTGACGTTGAGAAGCTCGTCATGGACATAGAAGAGAGTAAAGGTAAGAGGCCGACGAAGAATCAGGTGAAGAAGCTGATCGTCCAGCATTTGACCGATTAACTGAATCTTCATTGCTCTTTTCATTTCTAATCGCTCCCTTTTCTGCTAATCTTACGTCAATACAATGGCTGAGAACAAATATATTGCGACGATCGGACTCGAAATACACGTGGAGCTGAAGACGGCTTCCAAAATGTTCTGTTCATGCAAGAATGATCCCCACGAAAAGACGCCGAACTTGAACATCTGCCCGATCTGTCTCGGGCATCCGGGCACGCTGCCCGTCCTAAATATGGAGGCCGTCAGGCACGTCCTTAAAATCGGGCTGGTCGCGGGCGGTACACTGGCCGACTTCACTGAGTGGGACCGGAAAAATTATTTCTATCCCGATATTCCCAAGGGCTACCAGATCAGCCAGTATGCACATCCGCTGATTAATGGCGGGTCAATCGCCTCGGTGCCGATCGAGCGCATCCATCTCGAGGAGGACACCGCGCAGCTCACACACGATACGCATCAAAAAAGCCTGATCAACTTCAATCGTGCCGGACTGCCGCTCTTAGAGCTCGTGACCAAGCCCGTCATCCATGACGCCGGCACGGCTGTCTCATTCGCAAAAGAGCTGCAACTACTTTTACGCTATCTGAATGCCGGCGAGGCAAACATGGAAAAAGGCCAGATGCGCATCGAGGCGAATATTTCCGTCTCGACGCCAGGCGACGCCGAGAAAACAATCTTGGGACGGAAGATCGAAATAAAAAATCTCAATTCCTTCAACTCGATCGAGCGAGCGATCATCTTCGAGACCGCGCGGCAGACTTCCCTCTTAGCGAGCGGCGGCTCTCTTCTCCAAGAGACGCGCGGTTGGGACGATCGCGCCGGAGAAACATTTTCGCAGCGCGCCAAAGAAACGAGTGATGACTATCGCTACTTTCCAGAGCCCGATATCCCGAAAGTCAGGCTTTCGGAGATCGCGGAATTTAGATCGCGATCCCTCGAAAAAGAAATCCCCGAATTGCCTTGGGTCAAGCGCATGCGTTTCAAGCGCGATTTCAATATGACCGACAAGGAAGCGGCCGTGATGATCGAGCTGCCCGAGATCGCCGAATATTTCGAATTGATCATCGTCATGTACCGCGAGGACGAGGCCAAAGTCAGATTGACGATAAATTATCTGCTGACTGATTATCTCTCTAAGCTCAGGGCCGACCCGGGAAACGCGATCCCCGCGGCGTCGTTCGCCGATCTGATCGGCATGATCCACCGCGGCGAAATCTCTTCGCGCGGGGCGAAAGATCTTTTGAGCTTGCTTATCAGCGAAAAGGACGCCCTGCCGCCCATTCTCGCCCCCGCGCACGGACTGATCCAGAAAAGCGATTCAGCCGATCTCTGGCCGGCAGTCCAGAAAGTCATTGACGACCACAAGAGCGTCGTGGCGGAGTACAAGAAAGGCAAAACGACGTCATTAGAATATCTCATCGGCCAAGTCATGAAAATGACGAAAGGAGCAGCGAATCCGGAAATAGCGAGAAAACTGCTCATAGAAAAACTTTCATAATCATTACTAAAGGAGAAAAAGATCCGCGTCGAGGAAGCGAAAGCTTATAAATTTTCTCTCCCCTGCCCCGCGCAGGATGTCACTCTTTTTGGAGTCGCCTGACGATCGCTTCTGCCAATTTTTTGACTGCGCGGTCGTCCAGTACGGACACTTCCAAGATATCTTTATCGTGCTTTTTTAGGATATCTCGCGCCGTCCGAATCGCACGAGCGTCGACCTGATCCGTCTTAGTCAAGATTATCGTCTCCCTTTTTTCCGGCAGGCCGCGACCGTATCTTTGGAGCTCGCGGCGAATGACGAAGTAGGCCGATTCGATATCTTCATTCTCAAGCGAGATCAGATGCAGGATCATCTTCGTGCGCTTGATGTGCCGCAGAAATTTATGGCCGAGACCTTTGCCCTCCGAGGCGCCCTCGATCAGTCCGGGGATGTCGGCGATGACATATCCGCGGATCGCTCCGAGATTGGGGTCGAGGGTGGTGAAGGCATAGCTGCCGACTTTGGCATCCGCATTGGTGAGCGCATTCAACAGGCTCGACTTGCCGGCATTTGGCAGACCGACCAGACCGGCATCGGCGATCAGATTCAATTCGACGGTGAACTCCGCCGACTCGCCCGTTCGGCCGCGCGTCGATTGCTCCGGCTTCACATTGGTCGAAGCCTTGAAGTATTCGTTACCGAGCCCGCCCGAGCCGCCGTGAAGGATGAGCTCCGTCTGTCCATCAACCAGAAGCTCGACCGTGCGTCCGGTCGAAAGATTAGTCACGACTGAGCCGATCGGCAGATCAATGACTTTATCCTCGCCATTTTTCCCGTGACGGCTGTCGGCTTGTCCAGCGCCGCCCTTGCCTGCCACGAATTTTTTTACGGACTTATGCCGCGAGAGGATGCTCAAATCGCGGGTGGCCCGCACGAGGACGTCGCCGCCTTTGCCGCCGTTGCCGCCAGCCGCTCCGGAAAATTGCTTGCCCTTCAGATGACGCCAGCGCACTACGCCCATGCCGCCGTCGCCGGCCTGCCCGTGAAATTTTATTTCATCGATAAAGGCCATGGTAGATCTATGACGGCTTCGCTTCGATCACGGCTTCGCTTCCGCCGCGGCATCCGCATTCTTTTGGCCAAAAGACTTTCGATAGATTTCGAGTAGGGCGAATAAGAAAGAAATGATCAGTGGTCCAAAGACGAAACCGATCGGTCCGAACGTGGCCAAGCCGCCTAAGACCGAGACCAGGATCAGGAAGGGATGGATCTGAATGCCCCGATTGACCAAATATGGTCCAAGGATATTATCTACCGTGCCGACGGCCAAAGCTCCCCAGATCGCCAAACCGACGGCATAAGGGATATTGCCTGAAACAATGAGGTAAATTATGCCCGGAATGAGGACGAGGCTGGTGCCGATGCCGGGGACAAGAGCGGCCAAAGCGGCCACCGAGCCCCAGAGCGCCGGAGCCGGAATGCCGAAAAACAAGAAACCGAGACCGGTCAGGATGCCTTGGATGATGCAGACGACGATCGTGCCGGCAAAAACCGACTGGATGGCGCGCCGCAGCGTGGCCGTAATATACTCATCATGATGATCGAGAAGCGGGCTCCACGATATGAACTTCCTCTTGATGGCCTCGCCGTCGCGCAGAAAATAAAAGAGGGCGATCAGGAACACGAAGGAAAAGGCGACGACCTTGGCAAAACCGCTGAAAATGGCGTTCAGATTGCTGAATATCCACTGAAGGGCGCTCTTGAAGTATTCGGTGATGTTGAAGGAATCGAAGGAATATGCCGGAAAGAGATTGAACAGCCGGTCCGAGAGGGCGGCCGACAATGAATTTAAAGATCTGATAAGCTCCGATCTGCCCGACTCGTCGGTGAGCATGCCGTAGAGCGCATGGATCTCATCGTAGAGCCTGGCCGCGAAAAAGAAGAGCGGGATCATGATGACGATCGCTATCACAAGGACCGTCAAAAATGACGCCAGGCTTGAACCCCATTTCTTCGGTCCAAACAAGCGGCAGAAGAAGCGATAGATCGGATATACCAGAACAGCGACAGCCACGGCCAGGACGACAGGAGTGAGAAAAGGCAGAAAAATGACGATGGCCGCGACGACCGCGCAGAGCAAAAGCACGAAGAAGAAATAGGAGGAGATGCGGGAGTTCATTCCTCACACGTTACCACGGCTTTGTGTTTTTGTGAATTATCTCATCTGGCCCACGAGCTCTCATCCGTCACTTCACGCACCTCACGGTTCAAGAGGTTATGATCCTTATCGAACAGAAATCGCCCCTGAAACTTCCGGCCTTTCAAAAAGAGCGGCATCCAGTAGACATCATCTTGCCACATATCTTTGAAAGGGGTATCGTCGACCATGAACCACTGCGGCTTCATCTCCGCGGTCTCAACCGGCTCACCGCGGTATTCGGTCGCTTTGAAGACATGGACTTCCAAGGCGAGCGGATCGTCCTCGAATTCGAATCGGAGGAGGCCGAGCTTGGCGAGACGATCACATTCGATGCCGCATTCTTCCCGGACTTCCCGGCGAGCCGCTTCTTCGATGCTCTCCCCTTCTTCGACTTTCCCGCCAAAGCCGTTCCAGCGGCCGGCGCCAAACCCCTCTTTTTTCAGGCCAAGCAATATCTGCGGATGACGGTGGACAAGCGCGAGCGTCATGATCTTCTTCGGACTAGGCATCATAGGTGTTTTCCTCCCCGCACCATGGACAAAACCAGTCACGCTTGCTTTCCGGAGCATCTCCGATGCTCCACCATTTTTCGCACTCGCGACAGCTGAAATGCCCGAGTTCCTCGATCGATCTGTTCCCTTTTTTATCTTCTTCCGGCATTAATGTTCGCTCTATGAATGATGCCGGCGAGTTTCTTGAGCTCGCTGATGCCTTCTTCGATCGATACGCGCGGCTTCCAGCCCAGAAGCGTTCTGGCAAGAGAATTGTCGGCCAGCGTATTCTTCGGCTCGAAGCGGGCGGGGATATGCTTGACCGGACCGCCGATAAGCTTCGCGACGGCATTAATGGAGACATTCCTCCCCGCGCCGATGTTCAATGCTTCCCCATTGCCGACATTGCGGCTTTTCATGGCGAGAAGGTTGGCCTTGACCACGTCCCTTACGTGGGTAAAATCCCTCGTCTGTTTTCCGTCGCCCGTGATCGTGAGGGTCCGGTCCCTGCGCCTTTGATCGATGAATTTCGCGATGACCAAGGCATAGGCCCCTTCGGAACTGTTGCGTGGACCGTAGACATTGAAATAGCGCAGCGAGACCGTAGGGATTCCGTAAACCTCGCTCCAGACGCGGCAGTAGAGCTCGCCGATATATTTGTGCAATCCATAGGGGCTTTTTGGCATCGCGCCCATGGTTTCGACCAATGGCATGGATTTCTGATCTCCGTAAGCCGAACTCGAAGCCGAGTATATTATCCTCTTGACCCTGGCCTTTTGAGCAGCAATGAGGACATTGAGGGTCCCGTTGACATTGGCATCATGTGCCAAAGCCGGATGCTCGATAGAAAATTGCACTCGCGGCAGGGCCGCCAGATGGAAGACGTATTCGGCCCCCTTGAATAGCGGCTCAATGGCCTTCAAATCCGTGATGTCTTTGACATAGAGCTTGGCTCGACGGTTCACATTTCCCCTTTTGCCACCGACCAAATTATCGATGACGTGTACTTCATGGCCGCGCTCGATCAGCGCATCGACCAGATTCGATCCTATAAAACCGGCGCCGCCAGTCACTATGATTTTTTTCTTCTTCATGATTGATTTTTCGCCGCCGCGAGTTTTTGGTGCTCCGGTGTGTTTTTCAGGCCGCAATTCTTATATTTCCTGCCTGACCCGCACCAGCACGGATCATTGCGGCCGAGTTCTCGTTCCCCGCGAGCTAGAGCGGGCACCCCTGCGCCCATCGGACCCTTCGATCCGTCGGCCGCGCCGATCATTTGCGCGCTCTCATGGACTTCCTTGAGCTCGGCGCGGATGTCCCGATCTCCTCGGCTTTCGGTTTGTCCCTGCGACGGGCCGGCGGATTGAGCGGCGACCGGCATGCCGTTCACGACCGGCACGACATGCTCCAGAATTTTCAGGACTTGTTCTTTCACGGCGCCCTGCATTTCCTTAAAGAGGCGCAGGCCTTCTTTCTTGTATTCGACCAAGGGGTCGCGTTGCCCATAGGCGCGAAGATTCACGCTTGAGCGCGTATAGTCCATGACCTCCAGATGCTCCACCCAGTACATATCGATGGTCTGAAGCAATATGATCCGTACAGCTTGCAAAAAAGGCTCTCGGCCGAATTCCGCGATTTTTTTCTCGATCGTCTCGGCGGCTTCGGGAACGATTTCCGTCAATGCGTTCTCCACGTCATCGACCGTGCCGAGCAAGAGCTTGCGGCGCCTGCCGTACATGGAGCGGCGCTGATGATTGATGACATCGTCAAATTCAAGCACGTGCTTGCGCGAATCGAAATTGAAGCCTTCGATCTTCTGCTGGGCCGATTCCAATGCCCGCGAAATGATCTTGTGCTCGATGGCCTCGTCTTCCGGCATGCCGAGGCGTCCCATCATCGATTTTAACGTGTCGGAGGCGAAGATCCGCATCAAACTGTCTTCGAGCGAGACGAAGAATTGCGTCTCTCCCGGGTCGCCCTGCCGGCCGGAACGGCCGCGCAGCTGATTGTCGATGCGGCGGGCTTCATGGCGTTCGGTGCCCAAGACGAAAAGACCGCCGGCCTTCTTGACCGCTTGATACGAATCAGCCGTGTTGGGATTGCCGCCGAGTCTTATGTCCACGCCGCGGCCGGCCATGTTGGTCGCGATCGTCACCGCGCCCTCTTTGCCGGCTTGGGCGATGATCTCGCCTTCGCGCTCGTGATTCTTGGCGTTCAGGATCTCGTGCCTCACGCCTTCGGCTTTGAGGAATTGCGAGAGCACTTCGTTCTTTTCAATCGAGACCGTGCCGATCAGGATGGGCTGGCCTTTCTGATTGAGCTCTTTGACTTTCCGCGCTATGGCCTTGTACTTGCCGAGCTCAGTGCGGAAGATCTGGTCGTTCTGGTCCTGGCGGATGGCGGGAACGTTTGTCGGGATCGAATAGACCTCCAAGCCGTAGACTTTGAAGAATTCCTCCGCCGAGGTAGCGGCCGTGCCGGTCATGCCCGATAATTTCGGATACATCCGGAAGAAATTCTGGAACGTGATCGAGGCGTAAGTCCGCGATTCCTGCTGGATGGGCACGCCCTCCTTGGCCTCGACGGCCTGATGCAGACCGTCCGACCAGCGCCGTCCCGGCTGCAAGCGCCCAGTGAATTCGTCGACGATCACGATCTGTCCGTCCTTGACGACATATTCCTTGTCTCGGCGATACAGCGCCTTGGCTTTGATGGCCGTTTCCAGATGATGGACGGACTTGATGCCGCGGTCCGTATATATATTGTCTATGCCCAGGATCTTTTCGGCCTTGGTGATGCCCGCGGCCGTGAGCGAAATAGAATGATGCTTTTCTTCGACGGTATAATCTTCGCCGTCTTTAAAGGCGCCGACCATTGAGGCGAACTGGCGATACGTCCCTTCGGCATCGCGGGTCGGCGCAGAGATGATGAGCGGTGTGCGCGCCTCGTCGATCAGGATCGAGTCGATCTCGTCCACGATGGCGTAATTGAAATCCCTCTGCCTCAGCCGCTCTGGGCTGTATTCGAGGTTGTCCCGCAGATAATCGAAGCCGAATTCATTGTTGGTGCCGTAGGTGATGTCCGCAGCATAGGCCTCGCGGCGGGAGGCTGGCCGCAGAAATTCATGGACGACTTTGAACGCGCCGGTTTGATCGCGTTCTTTGTCCAGCGGATCATCTTCTGGCCGGTGCTTCGGGTCATACAAATAGCTGGCTTCATGATTGATCACCCCGACGGAAAGTCCCAAAAAATCGTAGATCTGGCCCATCCAGACGGCGTCGCGGGCGGAGAGGTAGTCGTTCACGGTGACGATGTGGACGCCTTTTCCGCTAAGCGCGTTCAGATAGGCGGGCAGGGTGGCGACAAGGGTCTTGCCTTCACCGGTCCTCATTTCAGAAATCGCTCCCGAATCAAGGACCATGCCGCCCAAGAGTTGCACGTCAAAATGCCTCTGACCGAGAGTCCGCCTCGCCGCTTCGCGGACAACCGCGAAGGCTTCAGGCAGAATTTCGCCGAGAACTTCCGCTTCCGTGCGGTTCGCCGAACTCGCCGCTCCATTCGAGAGAGTCTCCCGGAACTCCGCTGTCTTGGCCTTCAATTCCTCATCGGAAAGCGCCCGCAGGCGTTGCTCCAATTCGTTGATCGTGCGGACTGCCGGTTCGAATTTTTTTGGCCCTTTGGTGTGCGCCGCGCCGAATAATTTCTCTAAAAATGCCATAGAATAACTGGCACTTTAGCATATTTGAGGTAGACAGAGAATGGCCGGAGAACTTATCGATGCGCGTTAACATATTCCCTCGTCAGCGGCCCGAAGAAGCCTGTCGCGGGTATGCCGTGGTCCTTCTGAAATATGATGACGGCTGCTCTGGTCTTTGGTCCAAAACTGCCGGTTTCCCGGCCGGGAGAGCCGGGGCCGGTGTCGGAGATGATCGAGTGGTGAGTGTTCAAGAATACCTGGAGCAGTCTGACATCGGATCCCGTGTCTCCCAACTTGAGAGATCTCATAAATGCTGTTGAAGTCGCGACCGGTGCAGAGAACATCGGAGACGACGAACCGGCGGTTGGCATGCAGTCATCGGGTGCGCAGTTTGCTCCGGAGTGCGCCAGGGAACTGAGGTAGGCGTCGGTTGCCGCGCCTGGAACAAGAATGGCGGAGAGCCTAGTGAGAGACACTCGGCCTCCAGACCTTGAATGGCTGACTTGTGAAGACTGGATTTCGGGAGTTTGCGGCGTGACGGGGACAGGACAGTCGCCAGTCGTGAAGCTCTGGTCAGCACCCGTCGAGGTGCCGGCGGAGGTCGCCGCATATGCGTTAAAGTGGTAGGCGGTATTGCAAGCCAAGGACGAAAGGTCGGCTGTGAATGAGCCGGTGGTGAAGGAGCCCGATTCGGTCGTGGTAGCGCCATAACCGGTCGTCGTGCCGTAAGCAAAACCGCGGGCCGAGACATTCGCTCCGTCAGCGTCCGATATGGTCGCGTTAAGCGTAGCGGAAATAGACGTAATGGCGGACGCAGCGTCGGTCGAGAGAGTCGGCAGGAGCCGATGAATGAACTTCACGATACGGTTTTGGGACGCGTCAACAGCGTAGAAATCGCCCGAGGAATCCAAGGCAATGCCCGTTGGATTATAAAACTGTCCGTTGCCGGTACCGAAGCTTCCCCACTGGCTGATGTATGCGCCGGATGAGGTAAATTTTTGGATACGACTATTGCCCGAGTCAGCCACGTAGACATTGCCGATAGAATCGACAGTTATATCGAACATTGAGAAAAACTCTCCGTTGCCGGAGCCAACGTTTCCCCATTTGGTCACGTATGCGCCTGACGGGTCGAATTTTTGGACGCGGAGGTGTCCAGAGTCAAGCACATATGCATTGCCGGAGGAATCGAAAGCTATGGCCAGTGGACCGAGAAACTGTCCATTGCCGCTACCGGAGCTTCCCAGCTGGCCCACATATACACCGGAAGATGTAAATTTTTGGATGCGATCATTGCCCTCGTCGGCCACATAGACGTTGCCGGAGGGATCCACGCCGATGCCGCGTGGAATTTCAAACTGATTGTTGCCGGAGCCTTCGCTTCCCCACTGGAGTATATATCCTCCGGCGGAGTCAAATTTCTGGACGCGGTTGTTGTGCGTATCAAGAATATAGACATTACCGGATGAATCCACGGCAACGCCTTCCGGACGGTCGAACTGCCCATTGCCTGTACCGAAGCTGCCCCACTTGGTTATATATGCGCCGGCGGAGTTAAATTTTTGGACGCGATCATTGCCTGCTTCAACCACATAGAAATTACCGGGGGAATCCATGGCCATGCCGCGGGCATCATTGAACTCTCCGTTACCTGTGCCTTCTAAGCCGATCTGGCACGACGAAGTATTCGTGCAAATTTGCCAAGCATTTGTTCCGTCGAGCACACCCCAGCCCCATGTCAGTCCGAAATCATAGGCAGCCTCTGCAAGATACGGTGACGAACAAAGGACAAAAAAGCACAGGAGCGCCGCGGCCAGGGCGTTTCTTCGAGAGAATATCTGCCCGCGATTCATGGGCTTCATATAAACAGGCATTGCACCGCCATTATCGCACGAGCGAGTCCGGCTGCGCCGCGACTATGTTGATATCTCTGTTTATAACTCCGCTATAGCCTAATTGACCCATTCCACTTCTCCTTCGACATCGACGCCGGTCGCGTCTTTGACGCGCTTCGTCAGTTCATGGCTGAGCCCGATGACGTCGGCGGCCGTCGCTCCCGGGTGGGCCACGACCACCAGGGCCTGCTTTTCGTAGGTGGAGGCATGGCCGACGGAGAAACCCTTGACTCGGCAGATCTTATCCAAGATCCAGCCGAGCGAGAGCTTGATGCGTCCGTCCGGCTCGACATAACCCGGGAGCTCGCCGTACTTCTTTTTAAGGCCGATGAACCGCTCCAAAGGGACGATCGGGTTCTTGAAATAGGAACCGGCCGTGCCCCAGCGTTTCCGATCCGGCAGTTTATTGGCACGCACCTCGATGACGGCATCCCGCACTTCTTTCAAAGACGGCCGGCTGGCGCCTCTTTTCGCGAAATAGTCTTGCAAGTCCCGGTAGCTGACGTTCACTTTGCCATTTTTTGACAGCCGAAAATCGACGCGGGTGATCACATACAGGCCTTTCCGGTGCTTAAAAATGCTGTCGCGATAATCGAAATGGCAATCGGCCGGCGACAGCGTGACATAGCTCCTCGTTGCGGTATCCAAGGCCCGCACCGAAACGATATTTTCCGACAGTTCGGCGCCATAGGCGCCGATATTCTGCACGGGCGCCGCCCCGACCGTTCCCGGGATGGCAGACAAATTTTCCAAACCGTAAAGACCTCGGGAAACGGTATTCTCGACAAATTCATCCCAGACTTCACCGGCCGCCGCCTCGACTAGGCATGATTCGGCATCGGCGCCTTTTTTGCCCGCACGGTCCGTTCTGTATGAGATTCCCTTCATCTCTATTTTGACGACCAAGCCGGAAAATCCTTCGTCAGAAACGAGGATATTCGATCCGCCGCCGAGGACGAAGACGGGCAGTTTCTTGCCGTGGGCAAATTCGAGGGCTTCGATCAATTCCGTCTCATCGGCAACTATGCAAAAATACCTGGCCGGCCCGCCGATCTTGAAAGTCGTATACGAAGAAAGAGGTATGTTTTCTTTGATTTCCATATTGGATTTCCATATTGCACCCAATGATGGCGACGGGTGTGAGCTCCAAATAACTGTCTAGTTTTATGAGTACAGCCGTCGCCGTCATTTGGTACAATCTGTGGTCATTATAACCTGGGTTCTCTGCCTGGCAAGTGAATGCGAAAAATGCCCCTGATCAAAAGATCTGGGAACGCAAAAAGGCCCGAAGGGCCGCTTTGCGAGACATTTATTGGAGAGTGCCCACACGGGTACTCACGGCCAGACTATAGCATGATTAGAATAAAACGCAATATGTATCTGGCCTTATGCAGTTGTTTTGCGACTATTTATTGGCCTGACTTTGCACGTCTTTGATGGCGGCTTCGATCGAGGCCGTGAGCTCGGGATGATCTTTTTCGACGCCGCGCATCGTGGCTATCGCCTGCGTCACCATCCCGGCGGCATATTGCACTTGGGCATATTGGGCCTGCGCGTTGACGTCAGTCGGCTGTGTCGCCGCCAATTTCTTGAATATCGGCAGCGCTTTATCGTATTGTTTCAGATTGGCGTAGACTTGGCCCATAAGATCGGTCTCAAAAATAGCCGGATCATTGTTGAAGATCTTCCTGGCCTCGGCCTCTTTGCCGGAAAGCACCAAGGCCGTGGCGTATGAAGCTTTTGCCTGATAGTAAGCGGGGGCCGATTCGTAGGCGCCCTTAAGGAGCGCCAGGGCGTCGTCGGTCTTGCCGGTATTCAAATAGGCCGTACCCAGCTCGAAATCGATGGTCTGCTTGCCCGGTGAAAGCAGATGGGCCTTTTCCAGATACGGCAAAGCGGTCACGAATTGGCCGGCGCCGTTCAAGAGCGAACCGGCCAAGGCATAGATGCGGGTGTCGAGCGGCGTGCTGGAAGCTTGAGCTTGGACCTCATTCATGGTCAGAGCGAAGAACGATTGCTTGAGGCCGACGGGCGCGCGCTGGTTACCGACGACGCGTCCGGTGCACGACATGAGCTGTTCTCTGATCTCTTGATCAGCCACGGAGGCGTGAACGCCCAAAGCTTTCTCGAAGAGCGCCGTATCGGGCGCCGAACTGCAGGCCGAGAGGGCCAGGATCAGATCCCGGTTGGCCCGCAAGGTCCTGACGTTATAGAAATAGACAGCGAAAACGAGGGCGATCACGACGATCGGCGCGCCGATATATTCGACCACGTCGGTGCGTACCGGCTTCGTGCCGAACAAAGAGGTCTCTCTCCCTTTTTGGAGCGAACTGGCAAAGGCCAGAACGGCGAAGAACAGGGCGTAACTGGCCAGATTGTCGAAAACGAAAACGTTATGGATGGCGTAACCGGCGAGAAGTCCGGTCAAAACGCTTTTTTCTGCGACTGACAAGGATGATTTCCAGAGAGCTAAGAGAAAGAGCACGTAGAGGGAAAGATATGAAAGCAGACCGACGAAGCCGGAGGCTACCAGCCAGTCGAGAAAAACGCTGTGGGCGCGGTCGAACCATTGCTCTTGAGCATACATGGCGGGATCATAATCGGCGTTGAAGATATAGTTGAAATTCTCCTGGCCCCAGCCGAAGATAGGGCGGATGGCGACGCCCTTCAAGGCCATCGGCCAGATATACTGGCGGGCCTGATTGCTGGCATCGCTCCAGGAAATCGTCGCCAGGCGTCCGAGAACAGGGTCGCGCTGGATGAAGGCGGCGCCGCGGTTAAGCCAAAAGACTGCGCCAACGAGGATGATGAAGACCAGAATGCCGGCTGACGTCAGGCGCCATTTCTCAGCCTGCCCTTTGCCGAAAACCGCGTACAGGAACAGCGCCAGCATGATGCCGCCCAAAAGGCCCAGGATCGTGCCGCGGGTCTGCGTTTCAAAGATGATGAAACAATACAGGATTGCCAGGATCGGATATGCAAATTGCAAAAAAGCATAGTTGCCGATCCTTTTACCCCGGGCGACGAAGAACATGTAGGCCGCGATGAAGACCTGGAAAAGCATGTAAACCGCCATATAGGCCGAGTTGCCAAGCGAAGCATCGAGACGGGAGCTGCTCTGATGGATGGCCGCCAGCCCGAAAAGCTGGAACAATCCGTAAATAGCCACGATCAATCCCACGAATAACGCGACGTTGAGCCAGCGATGCCAGAGGCGTTTGTCCTCATGGTTCGAACCGAATATGGACGCAGCCACTATATAGAATGCAGAGAGATGGATGATGGTGATCCACCCTTCCATGCGCTCAAAATTCGACCAGAGGCTCCTCATCGGATTGACGCCCAAGAGATCGGCGACGAGCGTGACGAGCGCGAACAGGCAGACAGCCACGGAAAGGGGTTTCAATTTCGGGCGATATCGCGCGTCAAGAAATGCGAGGATCAGCCAGGCGGCAAAAGCGATCTCGACCAGAAAGCGGAAGTAGAGAGCTTTGCCGGTGATGAAAGGAAAGAACAAAGAATTGGCGACGATCAGCGGGAAAGCAGGAATGACGAATAAGGCCGCCAGCGAAATATAGTATGCGATCTTTTTGATGGGCATGGAAATATGAGTGGACGATACTATAGCATAACGCCGTGAAAAAGGGCTAGCAGAAAGCGGGCGCTTGCCATAGAATTACTTCATGCGAAAGCTCAAGCGGCTTGGATATCAATTTCTCCGCTGGACCGAACGATATACCAAGACGGACATGGTCTACCTGACGCACGGCGGCTTCTGGCTGATTTCGGGGCAGGTCCTCACGACCGCCGCGAATTTCTTCATTTCCGTCGGCTTCGCCTATTTCCTGCCGAAGAGCGTCTATGGAGATTATCGCTACGTCCTGTCGATCTTCGCCGTCCTCTCGGCCTTTTCCCTGACCGGCCTCAATACCGCTATCATCCAGTCGGTGGCGCGCGGCTTTGAAGGTTCATTGCGGCAGGGTTTCCGGCTGGCCATGCGCTGGAGCGGCCTCATGGTCGCCGGCGCCTTGGCCGGTTCGGCCTATTATTTCACCCATGGGAACATGTTCCTCGGCTTCTCGCTTTTGATCATTTCTTTAGCTGCGCCGCTTATGAACAGTTGGGGCCTGTTTGTCGGCTTCATCAACGGAAAAAAAGATTTCAAGCGCTTGAGCATATACACCGTCATCGACAATGTCGTTCCCGCCTTGCTCGTCTTCGGCGCGATCTTTCTCACCGACCGGGTCATTTATCTCGTGCTCGTCTATTTCGCCGCCAACACGCTGATGGGCTACGTCCTCTATGAACGGACTCTCTCGGCCTTCAGACCGGGCGCTGCCGCCGATCCGGAACTCGAGAGCTACAGCAAAAAGTTGAGCGTCCTCAATGTGATCGGCATCGTCGCCGCCAACATTGACAAGGTCATCGTCTATTCATTTCTCGGTTCGGTCGAATTGGCCGTCTACGGCTTTGCCACAGCCTTTCCGGATCAGATACGCAATGTCCTCAAGAACTTGAACACGCTCATGGTCCCCAAATTCACAGAGAGAAGCGCCGCCGGAGAAGCGCTTTCGCTGCGCCGGAAAGCGCTGCAACTCTTGGCTCTGGTCGTCGCCATCACGCTTGGTTACATAATCCTCGCTCCGTTCCTGTATTCGATTTTCTTTCCGAAGTACCCTGAATCCGTCTTCTTTTCGCGGCTTTTGGCTTTGATGATCCTGTCTTCGCTCGCCATGATCCCATCGTCCGTCTTCGTCGCGCAGAAAAAAGAGAAGGAGCTGGCAAAGTATACGATCATCGGTTCGCTCTTCCAGATCCTGGCGCTCGTGCCGGCGGCATATCTCTGGGGGCTCTTCGGCGTCTGTCTCGCGAGAATCGCCGCTTCATATATAAACGTCGGCATCGCCTATTTTATGCTGCGCGCCGAGATGAGGAATCCGGCCAGAGCTCCGGAATAATTCCGGAAAAATAAAAAGCCGGGCAGCCCGGCGAGGAAAGCGACGTCCTTAGAAGGACATTCTAGTGAGCATTTCGAAAGCCGAACCTCTGAAAAATCTGGTCACTTTCATGGACACCGGCTGGGTGCGGGTTCGATCCGCCACGGCTTCCAGATTTTCACGGAACGCCCTCAAGGCGTCGGGAACGGTTCGAGCGGACCATGACTTAAGCTTGATCAGCGTGACCGCGAGGACATGGTCGAGCGGCCGGACGTGGAGCCCATATTTTCCGAACAGGCCAGCCAGATCGGAGCGCATGGCGCGCACATTCTCGGCGATCTCGCCGGCGAGCAAGAGGACATCACCCGAAGCATCTGCCACGATCTCCGTGAAATGGAGCTCGGAACCGACGGTCAGGCGCGCACAATCCTCATTGGTCATGAAATAGCGGTCTATGTCCCGCCAGAGAGCATCGAGGCTTTGCCATCGGTCCGGATCAGAGTCAGCCTCGAATAAAAGAGCGTGAAGCGGAAAATCTTTGTCGGCGATGACCGCCATGTCATCCGTCTCGATCATCCTCATGATTTCCCAGCGAACGGGGCTCTGTTCGATCACTCCGAAGGCCGCGACGACCGCGCGGTGCTTCAGGCTTTCCGGAAAGCCGCCGAAGAGCGTGACAGCGCCCTCGCGATACGCGCTTTCGCCGGCAGCCTTGATCTCCGCAATGTGCTTCTGGACGACCGGATCAATAGTCTTCATAACGTACCTTTCTCAATACAAACTAGATACAAGCTAGTATGTATTAACTAAAACGTCAACCGGATGCTAAAATCTGATCAATGAAAGAGCATCTTAGACGGGCTTTCCGCGCCGCCGGCATCGATATAGTCCGCACTCGCGATAGGATCGAACCCCTTGGTTTCCTGCGGCACTTCGGCATCCGGACTGCGATCGACGTCGGCGCCAATGCCGGCCAATTCGCGCATGACATCCGTCGGGTGCTGCCGGAAGCGCATATCCATTCCTTTGAGCCGATCAAGGAGTGCTTTCTCGAACTGGTCGCTTCACGGCGAGGGGACCGGCATTTCAGTCCGTATAATTTCGCGCTGGGAGACCGAGCCGGCATGTTCGTGATCAATAAGAACGAGTACTCGCCGAGTTCTTCTCTGCTTAAGAATACCGCCTTGCTCGAAGAAGCGTTCCCCCATGTCGGCCAAACCGCCAAAGACGAGGTCGAGGCGAGGACGCTGGATTCCGTCTTGTCCGCGCAAAAGCTTGAAAAAAACATCCTGCTCAAGCTCGACGTGCAGGGCTACGAGGACCGGGTGCTTCGCGGCGCGGAGCGCCTGCTCGCCGATGTTTCCGTCATCATCGCCGAGACGTCATTTTACCCGCTCTATGCCGGACAAATCCTGTTCGACGGCATATATCGCACGCTCGCAGAAAAAGGATTTGAATATCACGGAAGCTTGCAAAGCAAACGGCACCCGAAAACAGGCGAGATATTATTCGAGGATTCGATCTTCAGCCGGCGCGGTCTCTATAAGACGGACTAGGGCAGAGGCGCGGCGCGGAATGTGTCGCCCGTGCGGAGGAGGTCATTGAGATTCTCCGCGTCGGCGCGCTCTCCCTGGAGCGAGGACAGGCTATAGCCCATATCTCCCAGAAAGGAGAGAATATCTCCCGCCGAATACGGATAGGCTTTGAGATTGCTCCGTTCTATCTCGAGATAGACGACCGGGCGGGCCTTTGCCAGGAAAAATCTGGCCCCGCGAAGGATCAAGAGTTCCGCGCCTTCCGTGTCGATCTTGACTACGTTAATCCGCGGCGAACCCGTCTTTTCCCACCAGTCATCGAGAGTGAGGGTGTCCACTTCGGCGACCATGGCCTTTTCTCCCCTGCCCGTATCCCGAAGACCGTCCTTCGACATGTCATGCGCGGGGTGAATATGGAATTTTCGCCGGCCGGCAGAGTCTGACAATGCCGCGATAGTGAGTTCAATGCGGCTTGTAAGCTTATTCGATTCGATAGTTTTCTCGAGCATGCCTGCCTGGACCGGACCAGGCTCGAAGGCATAGATCTTTGCCGCGGGCGCCGCGGCGGCAACATATAAACTGATGAGGCCGATATTGGCGCCGATGTCCAGAAAAACGGGCGACTGGGACTTATTCAGTTCATGTACGATGTCCTGGCACATTTTTTCCTCAAAGACGGGCTCGCGCCGCAGCCGCTTGACGATCGAATCGCCACGGGCGTAATGCAGTTTAAAGCCGCGATACCTCATGTGCCTCTCGTAGGGACCGAGATGCTCGAAGGCGGCCGGCACTCTAAAGAGCATTCTGCGGACAAATTCCCAGAGAGTCTTCGGTACGATTGCTTTTAGCAATTTCTTCATAGAGGACGAGTCAAGAGTCCGATGATCGGCTTAACGATCTTTTGCGGCGTGAACCGGCTTTGATAGAGCGCGAGAGCGTTGTCTGCCAGACGATGGGCTAGCGCGGCGTCATTTTTAAGCATCGTGATCTTGGCGGCAATGTCGGCCGGGTCGGCCGGATCGACCATGAGGCAGTTCTCCCGATCGGAGAAGATCTCGGCGACGCCTCCGGCGCGGGCCGTGATATAGGGGATCTTCATGGCCATGGACTCAAAGGCCTTATGCGGAATGGTCCGCTTGAGCCGTTCACAGAATGCGAATTGCCCGAGGCTGACATGACATCCGAGCGAGAGCTTCCGCAGTTCCTCGATCGGGATCTGTTCGCGGATATGCCGGATATTCTTAAGCTTGAGCGACGCGAGAGCCGCGTCGAATTTTTCCATGACAGAGCCCCAGCCGAAGCCGATGACCAGAAAATCGATGTCTTCATTTTCGAGAAGCTTGGCGGCCCCGAGAACATGAATGGCGCCGGCCTCCGGCGTGATGCGCCCGCGGAAGAGCACGGTGAACCGCTCGCGCTTCTTGACCGAATCGTCGGGATGAAAGACCGAATCGTCCGCGCCGGTGTAAACGACGACGCATTTCCCCCGCGGCACACCGAGTTCCTCCGCGAAATATTCCTTCTGACGTTCCGTCTCAACCAAAATGAAATCCGCTGATCGCGCGGCGAGCCAGTCGATCGAGCGCACGTACGGGATCCGAAGGGGATTGCCCCGATAGGCGTCTCGCGAAATGATCTGCGTCTCGTAGAACGAACAGAGCGCGTCGAAGATGACCGGCCGCCCGCGCCGAGCGATCAATTTCGCCAAAGGCGCCGCCGCATAGCCGGGGAAACCGACTATGACCGCGTCGTACTGGTCACGCACCGTCCGGTGCTTGCGAAAAAGGCGCCAATATTTGAGTAGCCCGGGACTCGTATCCGTGCAGACAATCACATTGATGCCGTTCGCCTTCAAACCGGCCGCGAAAACTCTATTGCGCGAGAAATTCGGGTCAAAGATGCCGAAATATAAGACGGTTTTTGCCATACTATTTCCGGGCGATGACATAATAGCCCAAGGGGAATCTCGCGACGAGCGTCTTCCCCGGGACGACGAACGAGAGGAGCCAGTCGAAAAAAAACGCGAGCCATTCGAATATCGCCCGGATCGGAGCGATCCGAATGACCGTGGAAAAAAGCTGGACCGAAGCCAGACAAGGACCTTCGCCGAGTGCTTTCACCGCGACATGCGAATAACCGGCCGATGCGAGGATCTTCTCCAGAGCTTCCCCGCTGTAACGCCAAAAATCATGGGGCGACGGATGCACATTGATCAAGAACGGGACGCCGATGACGAGAGCACCGCCCGATCGAAGAACGCGGTTGCTCTCCTTGAGAAAATTCTGATATTCAAAGATATGCTCCAAGACGTTGAATGCCAAGATCGAATCATACGAGGATGCTTGGAGAGGAAATGCCTTTTCCAGATCAAATCGGAGGTCGGGTTCGGCCGCATCGTCTATATTGACGACCGTGATCGAGTGTTTCCCAGCCATCAATTCGTGATAACCGGATTTGCGCGAGCCGCCCAAGTCGAGGATCGCGCCGTCCAGCGTGAGAGCGCTGATTTCCTTATACAATCTATTTCTCCAAGGCGTCGGCATGGATCGGTTCGCGGCATTCGAAAGCCAGGATGAAAGCAAAGAAGTTCGGTGACAATTGGGCCAGAGGAAGGAAGCGCTTTTGCTGGATGGGGATGATATTGACGCGGCGGAAATTTTTTTCAAGCAGCCTCTTTATGCGCTTATAGCTGAAATGAGTGATGTGGGTCGGCTCGGCCATGGTCGTCCCTTCCGGCCTGTTAAAAAGATAACGCAGGCGATTCTTCAGGGAAAATCCGTTCGGCACGGAACCGATGAAGGCGCCGTCGGGCTTTATGAGCTTGGCGAGCTCGGTCATCTTCCTGTCGGGAAAATAGAGATGCTCCAACACCTCGCTCATGACGACGGCATCCCATGAGCCGTTTCCCAGAACGGCCACGTCCTCATTCAAATCGAACGGAATGACTTTCGCCCCGAAGCGCTTCGAGAGGATCTCCAGGTTCTTCTTGTCGAAATCTACGGCCGTCAGGTCATTGCCTTCGGCGTAAAATTGCGTCAAGGCGCCGTGGTTGGCGCCGAGATCGAGGATTTTCTTGCCTCTGCCGATGAGCGAGCGGAACAACTCGCCCCTTTCCCTGCCGTACAGCCCGATGCCTCCGACGATCTTATCATTCCGCTTCGAATATTCGTCGATCACTTTGCCCATGAGGCATAGCCTATCACACTTTGACTATTTAATGATCTTGAATGATTCCTGATAGGCCGAATAATTCCAGACCGTCCAAGGCTTCCAATCGAACTCATCGTTCGGACTGACATCCGCCAAGTCGCTGTCGATCGACGCGGGATTCCAGACGACGATGTGGTCATATGCTTTTTTGTCAGCGGCCGTGACGAAGCTGCCTACCGGTTCGTAATAAACGTTGATCGGCGTGACATTCGACGGCGGCGGCAAAGTCAAAATATAATTCCAAAGATCGTATGTGGATTTCTGGTGAGTGGCTACGTATTCGGCGTAGGCGGGTGCAGAATGCACGTAGCCGAAGGGCCAATTCTTGATGGCCAATGTCTTCGCCCGGGGATCGGCTTTCTGCCAGGCGATGAGCTCTGGGACGATCGCTCTCCTCTCCGGCGGTCCAGCGATGATCATCCTCTCCCAGCCGGCGATTTGCACGACATTGAGCAAGAGCGACAGACCGAGCAACAAGCCGGCGAGCCTGGCGGACGGCCGGTCATAGCGCCATTCGGCGAAAGCAGCCGAGTACAGAGCCATGACCAACAGCACTAAGCAGACGAGGGTCGGCAGCACATATCTGGTCTCATGATGTGTGAGATCTCCGAATAGCAGATAATTCGCCGCTGCCGGAAGTATGAGGACCCAAAACCAGTATTGCGCGAAGATCCGCTTGCGCGAGAAAATGGCCGCCAGAAGGATCAATCCGGCAACGATCAATAGAAAGTCATTGACCAATATCGTTTCGGCGTAGAAGACGAATGAATGGCCCGAAGCCCAGCCTGTCGAGGGTACGTCGAGGACCACCCCTTGGCTATTGGCCGGCGGCGCGCCGATACCAGCGATGCTCACCGTCCTCATGAATCCGTAGGGATACCACCAGACGATGAGGGCCATGCCGATCGCGGCGCCGAGGACGTACCAGCATAATTCCCGGAAGCGGATCCGATCCTTTTTCCTGACCCATCTGACTATGGCCGGCAGCCAGATGACTTGAAAGATGATGCTCAAATAGCTGATGCCGAAAATCGCCGTCGTGAGCAGAGCCTGCCCGACCCAATATTTGGCCCGGCCGCGCTCGGTTTCCATGATCCGCACGAGCAGATATATCTGCCAGATCAGGATCGGCAGCATGAACGCCCAATGCCTGAAAAAATTCATATATTCGAAATAGAGGTAATTCAAGCCGACCATAACGGCGGCGGCGGTCGCGAGCCATTTCGCGCCCGACGGATTGAAAGTTTTCGTCTTGAATAATAGATATGTCGCCCACATTCCCGTAAAGCCGGAGATGACCGCGATGATCCGGCCCCAGATGAGGATGCCGCCCCAATTCCAGACGACGAAATCCTTGTACGACAACGGACCCGAGACGGCCCCCGAAATGAGCCGGACCGCGAAGTCAAGGATGGTCGCCGGTATGGCGATAAGCGCGAAAACCGGCCCGTAATAAAGGGTAGTGATATTTCGCAACTCGAGAGGATTTTTGGTTTCCAAAATGTGGAGCGCTCCGTTTACCGGAGACTGCTCATCGGCCGTCATATATGAGACGTGGAGCGGCGTGTCGCTCGTCCCGTAAACGATGCCGGGGATATGGAGAGCCATCCAGACTATGCAGAGCGCGACCGCCGCCGCGGTTAATTTGGTGGTTTTTTTATTATCCATGAGTTTATGGCCGGCCACCAGTTTATGGCCGGCTAAAGTCTAGCGCTTCCGGATGAATTCGGTCAATTCGATGAGCGCGCCGGCGAGAGCCGCCAGGCACTGCGCAGCCAATACGGAGAGCGAAAGGGCGATAGCCGCTTCATGGCTCACGCCTAAGCCGGCGAGAAAATAAACGAAAAGACCTTCCCGTACTCCGATGCCGGCGATCGTAACCGGCAGGACGACGGCTACCGAGATCACGCCGAATATCCAGAACCATTCGACGAGCCCGACGTTGAGGCCAAGATCATGAGCGAACACCGCCGTGATGAAGACCGCCGACAGCTGATATGCAATGCCGAGGATGAGGCTGGCGGCAATGACTTTCAGACGCTTTGAAAAAGAACCGTAGTGCCCGGCGGCGCGGCCAAGGAAATCGGCTATCCGGGCCGAAATCGGATATCTGCCTTTGATACGGGCCAGTCGATCCAGAATGAACTCTTGAAGCCGCGAATTGCCGAGAATGAACAATGTCAGAGAAAGCCCGCAGAGCAAAACGACGACCGTGGATATAAGCTCTGTTCCCGCCGGCTCCCGCGTATTGAAAAGTCCGATTAGCGCGAGCATCAGCAGGCCGATCAGACCGATGATCTTGTCGACTGCCACCGAAGCCGATATCCGGCTGCCTGCGCCCGATTGTTCAGAGCTCAATCGATAGGCTTTGGCGGCTTCGCCGGTCAATTGGCCGGGCAAGACCAACGAATAGAATTGGCCGATGACGGTGAATTTCAGTATCTTCAGAAATCCGACGTCGGGCAGCAGGAGCTTCCATCGGAATGCGGCGATCAGCAAACCCGCGGCGAGAAGGAGAGCAATGGTGCCGACCGTCGAAAGTGAATATAGACTGAAGAAGAAGATGACCGAGGAAAATGAGCTATTCCTCAAGACCAGCCAGATCAGCACGGCTGAAACGAGAAGTTTGAATGTGATCGTATATGCCGACCTCGGAATTTTCGTCATAAAGGTTTCTTCCTCAAAGAGACAGGCAGCCAAGCAATCATGCAAAGTTCCGGCGGACGAAGAGACCGCAAAACTGATCGCCTAAATGCCGCCGCGTCGAGAGAAAATTAAAGAAGAAATAGACGATCCAGCCGAGAGTTTTCTGGCGCCAATCGTATCTCCCTTTGGTGAATGAATTGCTGCCGGAATTCGTCAAGTTGCAGAACTCCCGATAGAGCGGATTATAGAACGGAAAACCGGCGTAGAAGACCTCGACCGGAACGAATCCCCTGGCCTTCAAGAACGCTTCGATCTGTCCCTTCCCGTAATTTCGGTAATGCCCGACCGTGACTTCAAAGGGCCTCATCCGTCCCGTCGGAAATGAAAGCATCAGGTATCTCCGCGAAGAAGCGGCCAGGCGGCCGAGAAATTGCTGCCAGTCGTCAATATGTTCGAGCACCTCGAAGGCCGTGACGAGGTCATGGGTATTCTTGAGATGCGCGGACGTTTCGTCCTTGATGAATTCCAGATTGTCGCGGGCATAGGCCCGCTTGGCACAACGTATGCCCGTTTCTGAAAAATCGATGCCGGTGACTCGCGCCTTCGGCAGTTCATCGGCGATAAGGTCCGTGATCGTGCCTTCTCCGCAGCCGACGTCGAGGACCGAGACGATCGGTTGCCGGAGATCCGACTTCAAGGTCGAGAGGTGCCGGTCGATCAGGCTTCGCAGCCAGCGGCTGGCGGGCCCGTATTTTTTCATGTCTACCCAGTCCGCCCATGTCTCGTCATAGATCTGTCTGTTGTCCGGACCGCGGCTCATCAGAATAGATTAGCATACTGGCGGGCGATCTCGGCCCAACCTCTTTTGATCGCCGATTGCCTGGCGGCTTCGCCATACTTCCTTATTCTTTCCCGATGATGATAGATCTCGAGGATCGCTTGCGGCAAGTCAGCGGTTTTTTTGACCAAGACGCCGGAAACGCCATTTCGGATGAGCTCGTTGTTTCCGGGAATATCGGTCGCCACGACGGCCAGTCCCGAAGCCATGGCTTCGAGCATGACATTCGGCATGCCCTCTTCGAAAGACGGCAGGACGAACACGGCATGCCGGCGATACAGCTCCGGCAGAGAACGGCGATCCACCCACCCCAAAAATTCGACATGCTCGGCAATACCGAGACTCCGCGCCTCGTGCAGAAGCATGGCTCGCAAGGGACCGTCGCCGATCACGCTGCAGCGGATCGATCGAAAAGCCGGCCGATCGGCGTGTTTGATCTCGGCCAGGGCTTTTAACAGATATGTCGCGCCCTTTTGTTCGGTCAAGCGGCCTGCAAACAAAATCGGAAAGTCTTTTTCGGCGTCGTTACCGGCGGAATGTTCGGCCGGCGAAAAAATCTGCGCATCGACCCCGTTTGGAATCATGATGACTTGTCTGCCCAGCCTGCGCGCTGTCCTTTCCGCCAATGTCTTTAACCCCCGGCTGTTGGCGACGATGTATTTGGCATTCTTCCAGACAGGGCGCACGAGAGGCAGAGAGAGCGCGTGGTAGAGCCACAAGCTCTTCGGCAAAAAACCGGGCACATCGCCGCCGCGCAATGAGAGGATATATGGAATGTTGAATTTTCTTTTGAGGTACCAGGCGCAAAGCCCCGTCGGCAACGCAAAAAATGAAATCAAGCGGTCGTGCGGATCATCATTTAAGATCCGAGCGCACTCCCGCGCGGCGAGCAGGACATAATGGAACATCTCGGCAACGTTGGACCGGTCCCGCTTATGGCGGCGAGAATGCAGTCTGATGACCGTATAACCGTCGACATTTTCCTTTCCCGGCAGATCCTTGAACCATGTCGTTACGACCGTAACCCGGTGGCCGAGCCGGGCCAATTCTTTGGAGATATTGGCGCTCGCATTGCCGGCGCCACCGCCGAGCGGCGGAAACTCATAATTGAGGATGATGATCTTCATGATTTGATCGTGCCGCCGAATTTCCATGAGTTGCCATTCCTCATGATGATATATGCAGACTGGGGAGCGACGCGGTCCGAACCGGCCAGCCATTTTTCGAGCGTCGATCGTGGAATATAGGTCGTTTGCGGCGTGACCAGCTGATCGAAGGCCACATGGCGAAAGAAGGCGAATTCGCGCTTGGCGATCCAGCGCGAATATTCGTAGAGAGGCAGTTTCTTCGCCAAGAGAGTTGGTTTGATCGAAGCGACGAGTTTGGCATATATGAAAAAAGGAATGGCCAGCGGCGTGGCCACGAAATATTTGGTGAACCGCCACGGCAGATGCGAAACGACATTTCTGATCGGATCGACCAGATATCTGACGGCCGCATTGCCCTCCCGGGCATAGACCCAGCAGTGGAAACGGCCGCCAGCTTTGGTATTGCGGATGACCGACTCGAAACCGCGGCGCGGATCCTTCAAATGATGGAGAACGCCGATCGAGTAGACGAGATCAAATCCTGGACTTGTAAACGAAGTCATGTCTCCTTTGGTCACTTCCCAATTCTTGAACGGCAGCGATCCAAGATTTTTCCTTGCTGAAATGACCGAGGAGCCCAGATCGACGCCTTCAAGATACCCCGGATTCCAGCCGGACAAATGCACCATAAGGCTCCCATTGCCGCAACCGAGTTCGAGCACGCGCTTGCCTCTCACGTCTTTTTCGTCGACTGGCGAGAGCCAATCCTCGAATTGTTCCTTCGTATAGATCGATCCTTCTGGCAGGCTGTTCCAGGAGGCGGCAAAAGCTTCAGCCGTAGCTGTATCTGTGGCCATAATTTGGGCATTATACTCTAAGCCATCCACTTCCTCCACCAGAGAGCGAACATGAACAGCGTCCAGATCTGCTTGCGGTTGTCTTTGGAGCCGGAAAAATGTTTGTCAAGCAGTTGCCCGACATATCCGGAGCTGAAGAGACCCATGCGACCGAGCGATTCCCTGCCCAAAACATCCAAGAGGAGGGGCTTTAGGCCGCCTCGCAGCCATTCTGCGACGGGCATGCCGAATCCTTTTTTCTTGCGATAGATGATGTCGCGCGGCAATTTGTCTTCCATCAATTTTTTGAGAATGTATTTCCGCTCTAATCCCCTGAACTTGAACCAGGTCGGCATGCGGTTGGCCAGATCGACCACGCGCGTATCGAGGAACGGGGCACGGACTTCAAGGGAATTCATCATGCTGGCGCGGTCGACTTTGACCAGGATATCGTCCATCATATACATGCGCTCGTAGACGAGGCCCAAGCGATCGTAGAAATCCCGCGAATCGGAGCCGCGGATGAGCCGCTCGATATCGTCAAATTCATTTTGCCGCGAGACTGCGTCAGAGACCGCGGCGGAAAATAGAGCCTGCCGTTCCTTGCGGTCGAAGGCTCCCAGCCAGCGCTGATTGCGGAAGTCGCGGTCGCCCTCGAAGCCGCTGACGAATTTCTTTATCCTGAAATCAAGGCTCATGTTCGAGTGGGAGGTGGGCATTGCCAGGGCGGCGCGTTCGATGATCGCCGTGCGGATGAAGGCGGGAATTTTTCCATAGAGACCGGCCAGCCGGTGCGCCAAGAACGTATCGTAGCCGCAAAACAGCTCGTCGCCGCCGTCGCCGCCCAGGGCCACGGTCACGTGCTCGCGCGTGAATTTCGAAAGCAGGTATGTCGGCACCAATGAAGCATCAGCCATCGGCTCGTCCAGCCGTTCGCCGATCTCGGGAATAAGCTCGAGGCAATCCTTGACCGAAAGGATCTTTTCATGATGTTCGGTGCAGAGAGCGCGAGCCGCGCGCCGGGCATATCCGGATTCGTCGAAAGAGGGCTCCTCAAAACCGATCGAGAACGTCTTCACCGGGCCGCGGTTGGCCTTGACCGCATAATAGGCGACGGCGGAGCTGTCGATCCCGCCCGAAAGAAAGATGCCCAAGGGCACGTCTGCGACCAGCCGGTCGGCGACGGCGGCCTCGAGCGAGCGATCGAGCTTGACCAAAGAATCAGCGAACGACGATTCTTTCGGCATGAATGTCGGCTTCCAATACGCTTCCTTTGCGGCCTCGCGGCCATTCCAGATCAAGAACGTGCCGGCTTCCAATTTCGAAACGTTCTTGAAGATGCTCCGCGGCGTCGGCACATACTCATAAAGGAAATATTTATTGAGCGATTCGAGGTCAAGCTCTTTGCTGAATGACGGATGAGCCATCAAGGACTTCAGCTCCGAACCGAATAGAAATGTGCCGTCATGGATCCCCCAGTACAGAGGTTTTTTGCCCAAGCGGTCGCGAGCCAAGATGAGGCGGTCCTTCTTCGTGTCATAGAGGGCGATGGCGAACATGCCTTGGATCTTCGAGAAGACTTCCGTGCCGATCTCTTCATACAGATGGATGATGACTTCGGTGTCGGTGGCGCTTTTGAATGAGTGCCGCTTGACGAGCATGTCTTTCAATTCGGCGAAATTGTAGATCTCGCCGTTGAAAATGACCCAGACCGTGCCGTCTTCATTGCTCATCGGCTGGTGGCCGGCGACTGAAAGATCGATGATCGCGAGCCGGCGGAAAGCGAAACCTGTGGTATTCCAGATCCGCTCGCCCGCATCATCGGGACCGCGGTGGCGCAGCGTTTCGTTCATCTTGCGGAGAATCGCCGCGTCTCCCCTGCCGCTGTAGCCGCTGATCCCGCACATGTTAAATGTTCACGGTCTCGGAGATCTGGTATGGCAGCTTGTTCTGCGACTCGTAATAGACGCGCATGATCATCTCGGCGATCACGCCCATGACCGCGAGCTCTACGCCGACGATGATGAACAGCGCCGAGAAGATCGGCAGAGGCGTGGCCACGAAATCGCGGATGTGCGCGAGCTTCAGATAAATAGCGATGAGACCGGCGAGCAATCCGAGCCCGAGCGAGATAAAACCGATACCGCCGAAAAAGTGCATAGGGCGGTCCATGTACTTGGCCAAAAACTTCACCACAACGAGGTCGAGCAGGACTTTGAACGTCCGTGAAATTCCGTACTTCGTCCGGCCGTGGACGCGGGCGCGATGGTGGACGATGATCTCCGTGACTTTGCCGCCATGCCAGGCCGCATAGGCAGGAATGAAACGGTGCATCTCGCCGTAGAGATTGATGCCTTGGATGATCCCGCGGCGATAGGCTTTCATCGAGCAGCCGTAATCGTGGATGTGAACGCCGGTCATGGTGCGGATGAGCCAGTTGGCGGCCGCCGAAGGGATCTTGCGCATGAGCATGTCGTCCTGCCGCTTTTGTCGCCAGCCGGAAACGACGTCATATCCTTCGGCGATCTTGAAGAGGAATTTGGGAATGTCAGCCGGATCATTCTGCAAGTCGGCGTCCATCGGAATGATGATCTCTCCGCTCGCCTGTTTGATGCCGGCCGACATGGCGGCCGTCTGTCCGGAGTTGAAACGGAAACTGATGACCTTGACCCTCTTGTCCTCCGCCGCGATCTTCTTTAGGACGGTGAGACTGCCGTCTTTCGAGGCGTCATCGACCGCGATGATCTCGTAGTCGTTTTTTTCCTTGCTGAAGACTTTAACCAACTCTTTATACAGAATGGCGATATTTTCCTGTTCGTTATAAATGGGAAGAACGATGGAGATTTTCATAATGTCCTGAAATAGGCCGCCAAGCGGCGCGCAAACCGTTCGGGATCGAGATTCTCGACGGCGAACGTTCGGGCCTGTTCTCCTATCCTATGCCTCAATTCATTATTTCTCAAGAGCTCGATGATCCGTGCCTTCAGGGCCATAGCATTTTGATGCGGCACGAAAAAAGCCGTGACGCTGTCGGTCACGTATGATTCCATGCTCTTCGTATGGGTGACGATCGCGGTTTTGCCCATGGCCATGGCTTCGCCGACCGCAAAAGTGCCGACCGAATCATAATAGTCGTCTCTGGGAGCGAGCGTCACCAGGGCTATTTTAGCTTCGGCATACGCCCGGACGATCTCTCCGTGATCATAAAGTCTGACTGAAACGTGCGGCGGCAAAACCCGTGCAAGCTCAGGCGTAATCAGTTTTGTGGCCAGATGGAGCGCCACGCCCAGATCTTTGGTGGCCTCGATGGCCGTCTCGAAGTCGCGCCCGAAATTGCCGACTGAAATGATCGAGTTCGTCTCTTTGACGAGAGGCCGCGGCTTGAAATAATCCGTGTCGGTGGCCTCATGGAGGAAAATGATCTTATCCGAGAGATGAGGGAATCGCTTCTCCATGGCGCGAGAGGCGGCCTCCGAAATCGTCACTACTCCGTCGGCTTTCGACACCGCCCAGGCATATATCTTTTGGCGAATGGTCTTCCGCTCGCCGATCGTCCCCAAGACGTTGAAATCAAGGATGACCCATTTGAACTTCCTGACGCGCAGGATCGCTTTCAAGATAAGCGATGCGTAGGCCGTGGACGTAAAGACGATATCGTATCTGAAGAAAAGCGGGAAGAGCGGCAGATGGGCGTAGTGCATGGTCAATATATGCCGCCGCAGAAAACGCGCCAGAGCCGAAGGGATGTACTGCTCGATCTCGAGCAATTCCGTTTCAATGCCGTATTTCGGCAGGCGCAGCATGCCGTAAAGCCAGCTGTCATGCCCTTTTCCTTTTCTGGCATCTTCGATCACCTTGCCAGATACCTTGTTCAAGAGATATAGGACTTTCATGACTGTCGCTTCCGGAGGACCAGAAAATATTCGCGGCGGAAGAACGGAGTAAAGTGGCCGACCGTGAATGACAGGAAATAGGCCAGCCGGTTCTTGAAAAGATCGCCGATGTAGAACAGCCCGACAGGTTCGAAATCATTAAGGCCCTCGAACTCTTCCCGGCTGTCCGGACGCAAAAGCTTGATTACGGCCGCGGGCGGATATGGCTTGACGTGGCCGAACGTCTCCCAGAATTTTTTGTTGACTGTCTCGGAACTCAAGACCAGGGAGCCGCCCGGCTTGAGCACGCGCGCGGTTTCCTTGAGCATCGCATAGGCCGTCCGAACATCGAGATGTTCGATGACGTTATGGCAATGCGCCATCTCGAATTCCCCGTCCGCAAACGGCATGGCCGTCCCGTCGGCCGTGACGGCTTTGAATCCTTCCGCCTTGAGGCGGTCGATGACCCTTCGATTGGGATCGAAACCGGTGACGAGCTCCTTATCATGCTTCATGAATTCACCCTCGCCGCAGCCGACATCCAGCGTCCTCTTCCCCTTGAAATAGAATTCGAATAGAAAACTCCGGCCACGGAGACGGTTCCCGAGCATGAACGGAAATGAAGGCTTAAAATTATTTCCGGCGATTATTTTCATGTTTGCTCTGGCTTTTTTTGAATATCGGCAGATCGTTGAATGTCGCCTTATTCCCCCGCTGGATCCTCACGTATTCCGCGGCTCGTAAGAGCATAGCATCTCTTTCGGGGCTCGGCGCGAGGCAGAAGCGCATGGATTCGTTGAAACCTGTTAGCCCGTCCTCCTCGCGCCAGATCCGCCCGCGGTCGCCGTCTCGGCCGATCGTCTCAACGATGCCGTCAGCTTCGCTCCCGACGACCGGCACGTGCATATGCATGGCTTCCCAGAAGGCCAAGCCGAGCGCTTCGGCTTTTGACAGGAGTACGAAAGCGTCGGCATCGGCATAATAATTCCAGATCTGATCGCGATGGACGAAGCCGGGAAAAATGACATGGTCTGCGATCCCGAGCTTCCGCGACTTTTCCGTGAGGGAGCCGAGCAGGCTGCCGCGGCCGAGACAGATCAAAATGTGCCCCGGACCGAGCCCGGCGAACAATTCGAGCAGCCGCGGATAGTTTTTTTCAGACTCCAGCCGAGCCACCGTCAAAATGACCTTTGCCTCTGCCGGAATCGAATGCCGCGACTTGATGATCCCTCTTCGGGCTCGGGAGATGAATGACAGGTCGCGGTCGATGGTATTCACGTAAAAAACCGTGATGTCTTCTTCGGGAATGCCGATGTTCTTCAAATAGGTCCTCATATTCTGATTGATCGTGAAGAAATGATCTGCCAGCCGCCACCAGAGCTTTTCCGTCGCCCACGAATAGAAAGATTTGATGCCGCCGAATCTCCTCGTCTTGGAATAGACGCGCGGCTGGCTGGACACGATAAGGACGATCGCGCCGCCGAAGAGCTTCTTCGCGAGCCACAGGGCCGGCAGCATGCCGAAATCGTATGTGAGCCATGCATCCGGACGCAGTTCGTATTTCTTCGCGACCAATAGGACCCGGATGGCCGTCAAGAAATCGAGCAGCGGCTTCAAAGGATACAAGCGTGTCTTTCGATGGACCGTCCGCATCCTGCCGTTCTGGCCATCATACGACGTGTTGGCCCAGGAAAAAAAGAAAAAGTCGTTGCCGGCCGGGTCGAGCTGATCGCGCGAAAGCTTGTCGTAAAGCTCGACAAACGACGTTCGGAAAATATCCCGCCAGTCGTAGTTGATCATGAACAGTGAAAGAGGCGTTTTCATGCATTTTCAGGCGCTCATTTCGAGAGCCAGACGTTTGGCGAGCAAACCGAGGCCGTGATTTTCCGCGGCATACTTCCTCAGCCGCTCTCCGCGCGCATCGCGTTCCTCACGCCTAATGGCGAGCAGGCCGGAAATCCGCGCCGCCAGGCCGCCGACGTCATTTTCCTCGAATAGATACTCGGCATCTATCTTGTCGGCCAGATCTCGGTTCGAGGATACGATGATCGTCCCGGAGGCCATCGCTTCGAAGATCGTCTTGTCGAACATGCCGCTCGGGCTCAGATTGACGAATATGTCGTGCGCGCTGTATATCGCCGGTGTCGCCCGATTCGGCACGCCGGGCTTGAAGGACAGCCGGTCGTCAAGCTCGAGTTCACGCGCTTTTTCTTTAAGCATGCGGTAATAGCCGGCGTCAGGAGGTAGCGCATCTCCATATATAGAAGCGACGAATCGGCTTCCCTGTTTTTTTAGGATTGCCAGCGCTTCGATCAGCTGCTCGATTTTTTTTGAAGGCGAAATGCGGCCAAGCGAGAGGATGGAATGCTCCATCCGCCTGACGCCCTCAATCGGCTTAAAAACCTCGGTATCGACGCCGACGGGCATGAGGACGGTTTTGGCGTACTTCGCGGTATATGAATATTTCGAGGTGCAGAAAACCTTGTCGCAAAAAAGCGCGGCAGCATCGGTCAGCAGGCTGCCGGCGTAATGGTTCCTCCACATGAATATCTTTTTGCCGAGAGACTTCCAATAGAAGCCGCCGAGCAAGACATATTCCTGGTTCATATGCACGAAGACCGAATCATAATCGTCCTTGAGCAGGCTCGCCGAGCGGAAGAAATTCCGGACATATTTGACGCGGGATCTTCCCGTTTCTTTGCCCAGCGAAAAAACCCTGACGGCCGGAGGCAATTCATGCCGACCCTTATAGAGACAGACGACCGTCAGCCGTTCGCAGTGCTTGGCCAGTTCGAGGATCCAGCGATGGAAAAAAGCGAGGACGGTGTCGTCCAGATCGACTTTCTGCGTGAAGACGAGCAATTTCATAAGGCGTTTCGATTCATGCTGAAGTCTGATTCATAGGGCGCTCTGCCACGATTTAAGGACGAGCTGGTCGCTTTCCTCGCGGGTCATGTAGGTCGCCGCCTCGCGCTCGGCCGCTTCGGCCATGTTCTTGGCAAAAGCCCGATTGCCGTAATATCTTTCCATGGCATCGGCCAGAGCCTTCCGGTCCCGCGCCGGCACGACCAGGCCGTTCTTTTGATGGATCAGGAATTCGCCGGCGCAGCCGACATCGGTCATGACGATGGATTTGCCGAGAGCCGCGGCTTCGATGACCGTCATCGCCCAGCCCTCATAATCCGACGACAAGAGAAAGACATCGGACGTCTTCATGCACGAAGCGAATTCATGCGTCCAAGAGCCCAATTTCACCAATGACCCGAGCTCCCGTTCCTCGATGGCCTGCCTGATCGCCGGCTCTTCGGGGCCGGAGCCGACGATCACCAAGCCGGCCTTGGAACGCGATTTCCTGAACAGATCAAAAGCCTCGATGGCCAAAGGAATATTCTTTTGCTTGACGAACCGCGAGGCCAGGAGAAAGATCCAATCGAACTGGGGGAACTGCTCGTGGAGATTGACTGTGATCGGCTTTTCGATGACCGCTTTGTGGTCGACAAAAATCGGCGCGATGGTGATCTTTTTGGCGCTGATGCCGATTTCTTCGCGGATATAGGCGGCGATCTTGGCCGAAACGGCTCTGATGCTTCGGGCGCGAGCCAGAGTGAAGACAGCCAGAACGGCCTGGAACCTTCGCCGCCATGATTCCTGCCGGAAATATGGGTTCATGAAATCGATATGCACTTGGATATGGAGCGGACGCTTAGTGAGCCACGAAGCGAGGACGGCCAATAGCCCGAGCTCAAAGGGGTCCTGCGAAACGATGACCGTCTCGGGCTTGGCGAATCGTCTGGCTAGGCGCAGGCCTCCGACGGCCGCTCCGATCTTCGATCTGCCCCAAGCGCGGTGGACGACGACGTTATTCTTGAGCGCGAGAGTGACCGGCCCATAGCGGGTGCCGAAGGAAATGATATCCATGCCGGCGACCAGAGATCCGAAGTGTTCCATCCGCGCCCGGACGGCGCTGCCTTCCTCAAATATGGAGGTGTCAGTGGAAAACGAGAGCACATGGATATTCGGCTTCATGTTCTCTTCGATATGCGGAGGATCTCATCCCCGATCTCGCTCCAGGTATGGACCCACCCGAATCTTCTGACCTTGTCGGCCAAGAGCGAGCGATTCTTGGCATCCGAGAGCCAGACGATCTTCTCGGAAATATCATTCGGGTCCTCGGGATCGACGAAGATCGCGCAGGTCTTGACCCTCTCCCCAATGCCGGTCTCTCTGGTCAGAATGAAAGGCGTACCGACGCGGATGGCGTCGAAGATCATGTTCGGGCTGATGTCGCCCAGAGAAACCAAGACGACCGCGTATGATTGGCGGACTTTGGCGACGAAGCTGTCATAGACGGCTTTTCCGCAATCAAGCTCGATGTCAGGCAAGCCGAGCGCCTTGGCTTTTTGGCGCGCCAGCTCGAATGACATCTTGAGGACGTCGACGTTCTTCCATTTGAGCGTGCGCGTGCCGGCGACAAAAGCGCGATTCTCCGGCTCGGCCGGCTCTTCGCGCGCGCCGCAGAAATTTTCCACGATAAAGGTGCGTCTGCCGTCGAGCTTGTAGACCGGGATAAAGATCTTTCTCTGCCACTCCGTGCTGAAGATCACGGCCGCCGCCCTGCGCATGGATGCGCCGCCCAGCTTGAAGACCATCTTTTCCTTGGCCGAGAGCCGGTTCAAGCGCGTCCGGTAGAAATCTTTGAACAAGACGAGGTCGCCGGTGCGTTCGACGTATGATTCCCAGAGAAAATCGCCTCCCGTCCGGGTGATATATTTCTTGCCCAAAAGCGAGCAGGCATACATGGTCGGCACGGCCGCCGACCAGGTATCGAGCACCAAGATGAGATCGGCCTTGAAGCCTTTGCGGACGATCTTCAAGAAATAGAGAAAGTGGCGGACGAGCGGCGGAAAGGCCCGTTCCCAGCGGTAGGCCGCCACTTTGACGTCGTGACCGGCCGCTTTCCAGGTCTCGAAGAGATTGCGCGCGTATTGCGCCGGCCCTCCGATATCGGGCGGATAAATGCCGGAAGCGATCAAAATTCTCATGACAGCTTATTATAACCTATACGGCAGAGAGTCGAAGATTTTTTTCATCGACTCGGCGATGCGCCGCCACTCATATTTCTCTTTGACCATGGCGCGGGCGTTTCGGACGATGTAGTCCCGCGATTCGCGGTCCTTGACGAGCTTCTCCACTTTCTGGGCGATGCTCCGCGGATTGCCGACCTCGCAGAAAAGTCCGGTCTCCCCGTCTTTCAAAAAGTCGGGAATGCCGCCGACCGGCGTGGCGATGACGGGAATGCCGGCGGCCATGGCCTCGAGGAATGAATTGCCCAGACCCTCGGAGAGGGCCGGCCGCACGAAGATATCGGAAATCCCCAGAAACGCCGGCATGTCCTTATGAGCGACATGACCGGCAAAATGGACCCGGCCGGCAAGTCCGAGCGCTGCGACTTTTTCCCGGAGCTTGCCTTCTTCATAGCCCTCTCCGAGAATCAGGAATTTGACGTTCTGCGGAAGATGGCGGAGAGATTCGATGACGTCTCCGACGGCATTCTTGACGACCAAGCGCGAAGTAGTGATCAGGAAGACATCGCCTTCTTTCCTGTCGAATTTCTGCCTCAAGGCCTCGGAATCTGCCCAGGAGACTTGTTTTGAAAAGAGCGCGAAATCGGCGGCATTCGGCACGACCGTGATCGGACAGGTTGCTCCCATTTTCCTCGCCCACTTCGCCAGAAACGTGGATATCGTCTGGATGTGGTCCGCTTTGGTGAAGATCGCTTTAAACAGAGGCCAGAG
>JAXDMJ010000011.1:0-17836 GCA_034666165.1 Candidatus Parcubacteria bacterium | reverse complement strand
AATACGGCCGCCAATTGCTCGAGAAACAGAAGGCGCGCTTCAGTTACGGCGTTTCCGGAAAACAATTCACGAAATATGTCAAACTGGCCCTGCAAACGGCCGGCGACAATGCCAAGAATCTGCTCCGCATCCTCGAGGGCCGCCTCGACAATGTCATGGTCCGCGCCGGCTTCGCGCCGACGCGCTCCGCTGCCCGGCAAATGGTCTCGCATGGCCATATCATGGTCAACGGCAAAGCCGTGACCATTCCTTCGCTTGAAGTCGAAGTCGGCGACATCCTTTCTATCAGGCCCGGCAGCACAGAGAAGGTCATTTTTTCGAAGTTGGACGAGGAGCTGGCGAATTTCAAATGGCCGATATGGCTCACAGTTGACCCGGCTAAAAAGGAGATCAGAATCGTGGCCGAGCCGGTCACCGATATGACCGAGCTCCTCTTTGACGTCCGCCAGGTGCTTGAGTTCTATACCCGCTAATACGCTTCAATCGCCGGCGCTAGACAATCACTTTTTTTAATGTATAATTAAAAATCTATTTTATAACATATAACCATGACATACGACGTTATTCTGCCATCTAAGCCAAAAGTCATCCGCGAGGAAGGGCCGCTCGGCATATACGAAATTGACGGCCTCTATCCCGGCTACGGCCACACTCTCGGCAACTCTCTCCGGCGCATCATCCTGTCGTCCCTGCCGGGCGCGGCCGTCACCAAGGTCAAGATCGCCGGCGTCGAGCACGAATTTTCGACAATCGACGGCGTCAAGGAAGACGTCATCAACATCCTGCTCGCGCTCAAAAAACTCCGCATCCGTCTCGATACCGACGAGCCGCAGACCTTGAGGCTTCATGAGAAAGGCGTCAAGGACGTCACGGCCAAAGATATCGAGGTGCCCGGCCAAGCCGAGATCCTGAACCCCGACCTGCATATCGCCTCTCTTACTGACAAGAACGCCGAGCTCGACATCGAGCTTTCGGTCGAAAAGGGCCTCGGTTACGTTTCGAAGGAGACTCTGCAAAAGGAGCGCGTCGATATAGGCGCCATCACGCTCGACGCCGCCTTTACGCCGATCCGCAAGGCCAATTACGAGATCGAGAACATGCGCATCGGGGACCGTACTGATTTCAACCGTCTGCGCCTGACGATCGAGACCGACGGCACCATCACGCCGCGCGACGCCTTGGAAAAGTCGATCGCCCTCATGATCAATCAGCTCAAGGCCGTCGTCGGGTTCAAGGAAGAAGAGCCGACAATGGAGAAAAAAATGGAAGCGGGGGCCGACGCGGCTGAGGGCAAAGAGAAGATGGAACGGGAGATGGACACCGAGCTCCTGAAGACGCGCATCGACTCGCTCGGTCTCTCGGCACGGACCGCGAAGGCGCTCTCCAACGGCAATATCCGCACGCTCGGCGGGCTAGCACGCAAAAAAGAGTCCGACATCATGGACGTCGACGGTCTTGGCGCCAAAGGCATGCAGGAGATCAAGAAGCTCTTGGCCGAGCATGGCATTACCTTGAAACAGTAACATCCAAGATAGACCATGAGGCATCATTCTAATATCCGGAAATTCGGCCGTGAAAAGAACCAGAGGCATGCCTTGATGCAATCATTGGCGCGGAACTTGATCCGTGATTCGCGTATCCGCACCACCACGGCCAAAGCCAAGGAACTGCGTCCGTTCGTCGAAAAATTGGTGACTACAGCCAAGTCCGGAACGGTTGCTTGCCGCCGCCTGATCAGTTCGCGGCTTCATGATGCCGCTCAAACGAAGAAGTTGGTCGACACCATCGCTCCCAAATACAAAGACCGGCACGGCGGCTATACGCGCATTATCCGCCTGGCCAACCGCGAGCTTGACGGCAGCCCGATGAGTCTGATCGAATTCGTCTAAGGCGCATCCGCCGAATCAGCATGAAATACACCATTGACGCACAGGGAAAGAAGATCGGCAGAGTCGCCTCCGAAGCGGCATCGGTTTTGATGGGCAAGAATTCGCCGGCTTTTGCCAAGAATAAGGTCGCGGCCATGACCGTCCTCATCACCAATGCCGGCCGGACCGACATGACGGCCTTGAAAAAGAGGCGCGATGTTTACGTGACCTATACGGGCTTTCGCGGCGGTTTGAACAAGGAAACGCTCGGACATTTGATCGACCGCCGAGGCATGAAAGAAGTCTACCGCCGCGCCGTTTACCGCATGTTGCCGAATAATAAGCTGCGCGACCGCCGGATGAAGAATCTGCTTGTCACGGAATAATCAGCAAATCGACTAACACCTCTGATTTTCGAAACATATCATGGCAACGAAAACGAATTTAGGAAAATACTTTGAAGCGGTCGGGCGCAGGAAGACCGCCATTGCCCGCGTCCGCCTTTTTCCTGGAAGCAAGGTCGGATATGAGATAAACGGCCGCACGCTTGAATCGTATTTTCCGGTTAAGGAAATGCAGGCGACTGTCACCGAAGCCGTGAACAATGCCAAGGCCGCGGAGAAATTCCAGATCGTGGCCAAGGTCAAAGGCGGCGGCATCGCCGCCCAATCCGATGCCGTGCGGCACGGCATAGCCCGCGCCCTCATAATCTACGACGCTGAAATCCGCGGACGCTTGAAAAAGCTCGGCTATCTGAAGCGCGACCCGCGGGCCAAAGAGCGCCGCAAGTTCGGCCTGAAGAAGGCCCGCAAGGCGCCGCAGTGGAGCAAGCGTTAAGGATATGCACAAGGAGACAGAGGACAATTCCATAGTGCCCGAAAGCGAGGGCGAAGCGCTTGACGATTCGGTGATGGCAGAGGAAAATGCCGCGCAGGTCATCAAAAAATTAAGGGGAAAGTTCAAGAAAGCCGAAGCTGAAAAACAAGAATACTTGACGGGCTGGCAGAGAGCCAAAGCGGACATGATCAACGCCCGCAAGCGCGATGAGACCGATAAAGCGGACTTCGTAAAATTTGCGAATGAAAATCTGATCGCGCAGATGGTGCCGGTCTTGGAAAGCATCGACTTGGCCAGGGCCGATAAAGAAGCGTGGGAAAAGACTGACAAGAATTGGCGGACCGGCATCGAGCATATTTTTTCTCAGCTCAAAAATACGCTTGCCGCTAACGGTCTCGCAGAGATCGACCCGATTGGCGAAAAATACGATCACGCACATCATGAAGCGGTTTCGTACGAGCCGGTTACCGACACCGAACATGATCACGTTATTCTCAAAGTCGTTCAAAAAGGCTATTCATTGAATGGAAAAACTCTTAAAGCGCCTCGTGTCATCGTAGGCGAATTTAAATAAATTCATTGACAATCCATTGAAAATGCCTATGATGTCAAGAAACCTCGTACAAAAGGAAAAGTTTGAAAACCATATCACTCGGAAATGTGGCCCTGATCGTCGGCGGCACGGTCCTCCTCGCCATCGGCCTGTACCGAACCGTGCCGCTTAAATTCGACCGGTACTTCTATCTTCAGAACGGCCCCTTGGCTGCGATTCTCGCCCTCGCCTGCGCCATCTTCTTCCTCGGCCGCGCGCGGCCAGAGGGCTCGATCGCCGAATGGAGCACCGTCACGCTCGGCCTTGCCGGAAGGTTTCTGCCCTTGATCATCCTGCTTTGTCTAGTGATGGGTGTAGGCGGGATCCTGTCGCGCGTCTATAGCGATGAGATCGTATCGTTTCTGAACCGCCACCATCTGCTTGCACCGCTCGCCGGTTCATTTCTCGCACCGTCGCCGAACACGATGGTGCCTTTGATAGAGAAGCTCTGGGATAATAGGGCCTTTCGCCCCATGTTCCTTTACTTCCTCCAGGCGGCGTCGCTTGCGAGCCTGCCCTTGTTCATGCTCAGGCAATTGGGATTCAGCAATTCGGAGATCTCGATCAAGATGTACTTGACCGGCTGCATCGTCGCTATCGTGTACTTTCCGTTCATGCGCCCGGTCTGCGCGGCCGCTGATTGGATATACGAGTGGTGGAAATAACCTCTAAATCAATCACGAAATCCTTCAAAACCCTGCAATTTGCGGGGTATTTTTATGAACCATGGCATAAGCTTGACTTTGAAATTGGCACCTGCTATGCTCATCCCACACAACGGCTTCGGCCTAACCTCGAATGAGGACCATGGCCCAGCTCCCCCTATGGGGTCACGAAGGAGCGCCTTCCGTTAAAATGGAAACGAGGCGCTTTTTCATTTCCGAGAAATCAGTTCGACCCATCCTGCCTATGCGGTTTTCCAATCTCTTGCTATCCAATAGTCGGATCTGTGAAAGTATCGCCGTGCTCGACATCGTATTTCTGTACGCAAAAGCGAAATAGTATTTCCCGGTTCGACGACGTTTTGTAGTCGGAATTCCCCAGAATATTCCGTTGTTAAATTTTTTCATGACGACGATCGGCCTGAGAACTTTTTTGCCCTTTCCGTCCTGTTCCGAACCGACATTGATACCCAGATGACAGAACCAGACATCCCGCTCATGGAAAAAGACGCGGACAACCCGATTATCAACGGAAACTTTTTTTTCGAACCAGCTCCAATGATCCTTGCTCATCAGCAGTTTATCATTACCAAATTGGGATATATTCTAGATAAAATTATCTTCAAATTCTCATGAAATCGCCTATGGAAAGCAGGACTAATTATGGATGAACTCATCTGTACGCTGGCTTGAAATCCTGCACCATTTCAGTTATAATCCAAGTATACAAACATATATCATGCTAGCCACGATCAACCGCCCCCAATTCATTTCCCGCGTTTTTACAGACCGATACGGCCGCAATTTTCGCCTGACTTTTTTCGTTTCGGTTGTGGATGGCCAGGTCAAAGGCCGCCTAGTTTCGGCCGAGCCTCTTAAGCGCAGCGTACAGCTTTTCATCAGAGGAGAGCATTCGGAATGCAGCTGCCTTCCCATTTCTTTCGATTTAAAAAAGGCGTCAACTGAATATGTTTCGGCCTATGTGCCAGTCGTTTCTCCATATACTTCGCTCATCTACTCCATAAGCCAGCCAACTCGGGCGCCTTCAGGTAAATAATCGTAATACCTTAGGTCCGGATCCTTTAAAGGATCGCATAAGGTATTACTTTCGTAAGCGTCTTTTGTCGTGAGTTTTTATCCATTATTAATGTTCGCCGTCTGCATTATCATTATTCAATCCAAATATGTCTAAAATCATCGGAATCGACCTGGGAACGACGTTTTCGGCCGTAGCCGTCATGGAAGCCGGCACGCCCCGCGTGCTCGAAAACGCCGAAGGCCAGCGCACCACGCCCTCGATCGTCGCCCAATCGAAAACAGGGGAGCGGCTGGTCGGCCTTTTGGCCAAAAGGCAAGCAGTGACCAATCCCAAGAATACTATCTTCCAGATCAAGCGCTTCATGGGCCACACTTTTGACGAGCCCGGGGTGCAGAAAGATATCAAGAATGTTTCGTTCGAAGTCAGGAAATCGGGGAATGGCGGCATCGAAGTCGCTCTGGGCGGCTCATGGCACCGCCCCGAGGAGATCTCGGCCATGATCCTGACGAAGCTCAAGAATGACGCCGAAAAGCGCCTGGGAGAGAAGATAACCGAAGCGGTCATTACCGTGCCGGCCTATTTCAACGACTCCCAGCGAGCAGCCACGCGCGATGCCGGCAAGATCGCCGGCCTCGACGTCAAGCGCATAATAAACGAGCCGACGGCTGCGGCCTTGGCCTACGGCTTCAATAAAAAGAAAGACGAGAAGATCGCCGTCTTCGACTTTGGCGGTGGGACATTCGATATTTCCGTCCTTGAAGTGGGGGATGATGTCATTGAAGTCAAATCGACCGACGGCGACTCGCATCTCGGAGGCCGCGATATCGACGCCAAGATCGTCAATTGGCTGGCCGAAAGCTTCATCAAGGAGAACGGCATCGATTTGCGCAAAGATCCATTGGCGCTTCAGCGCCTTGATGAAGCGGCGGAGAAAGCCAAGATAGAGCTCTCAACCGCCGTTCAGACGGAGATAAACATCCCGTTCGTAACCTCGGGCGCCGACGGTCCCAAACACCTCCTCGTCACCATGACTCGCTCCAAGCTCGAGGAACTCACCCGCGAGTTCATCGACCGCGCCATGGAGATAACCAAGCGCGCCATGGACGCCTCGCCGTTCAAAGTCAAAGATATCCATGAAGTCATCCTGGTCGGCGGCCAAACACGCATGCCGGCCCTGCAAAATGCGGTCAAACAGTTCTTCGGAAAAGATCCTCACATGGGAGTGAATCCCGACGAGGTGGTTGCGGTGGGCGCCGCCATTCAAGGCGGAATATTAGGCGGCGAGGTCCGTGATGTCCTCCTTCTGGACGTCATCCCGCTCTCGCTCGGCATCGAGACTCTCGGCGGCGTGGCCACCAAGCTCATCGAAAAGAATACGACCGTGCCGACCCAACGCTCGCAGGTCTTCTCGACGGCATCCGACAATCAGACGTCGGTCGAGATCCACATCACGCAGGGAGAACGGGCTATGGCCGCCGATAATAAATCGCTCGGCCGGTTCATGCTCGACGGCATCCCGCCCGCTCCGCGCGGCCTGCCGCAAGTCGAGGTCACCTTTGATGTCGATGCCAACGGCATCTTGAACGTCACGGCTAAGGATAAAACGACCGGCAAGGCCAACTCCATCAGGATCACGGCGAGCTCCGGCCTGTCGAAAGAAGAAGTCGAGAAGCTGAAACAGGAAGCGGCCAAGCACGAAACTGAGGACAAAACAAAGCGCGAGGGCGTTGAAATGAAGAACATCGCCGAGCAGCTTGTCTACACTTCGGAAAAGGCGCTGAAAGATGCCGGTGATAAGGTGCCTGCTGAATTGCGCAAGGGGATCGAAGACAAGATCGAGGATCTGAAGCGTGCCAAGGACGCGCCGACTCCTGACCCAGCGGCCGTGAGGACGGCGACAGAAGCATTGTCGGGCGAGATCCAGAAGATCGGGCAGTATATGAGCCAGAAGACCGGCCCAGATCATAGCCAAGCGGGAGGCAATTCATCCGGCGGCCAGGAAGGCGGCGGCAACGTGAAGGACGCCGAGTTTAAGGAGAAGAAGTAATGAAAGATTATTATAAAATCCTCGGGGTCGATAAAAGCGCTTCAAACGACGAGATCAAAAAAGCGTTCAGGAAAATGGCGCACCAGTATCACCCCGACAAGACGAAGAATGATCCGGCTTCGGGCCAGAAATTCAAAGAGGCCAGCGAGGCCTATTCCATCCTGTCCGATGAAGATAAGCGTAAACGCTACGATACCTTCGGTTCGGCGGGCGTCGGCGCCGGAAGCGGCAGTTCCGGCGGCGCGAGTGGTTCCGGCGGATTCAATCCGAATGATTTCGGCGGCTTTGACTTTTCCGGCTTCCAGCAGGGAAGCGGGGGAGTCGAATTCGATCTGGGTGACATCTTCGGCGAATTCTTCGGCGGCGGCAGTCGCCGACAACGCGAACAGAAGAGAGGCCGCGACATCTCGGTTGACGTCACTGTCTCATTCGAGGAATCCGTCTTCGGCGTGGAGAAAGACCTGCTGGTCACAAAATCATCGCCCTGCCTGACTTGCCACGGCAGCGGCGCCGCGCCGGGTTCGGGCTTGGAATCCTGCCGGACTTGCAACGGCAAAGGACAGATCATCGAATCTCGGCGTTCATTCATCGGCGTCTTCAACACCTCGAGGGTCTGCGAGGCCTGCCATGGCAAAGGACAAGTTCCGAAAGAGAAGTGCCAGACCTGCCGCGGAGAGGGCGTAGTCGAACGCACACAGGAGATTTCAGTCAAGATCCCGGCTGGCATCGAGGACGGCCAGATGATCCGGCTTTCCGGCATGGGCGAGGCGGTGGCCGGTGGAGCGGCCGGCGACATGTACGTCCGAGTCCACGTCCGGCCGCATCCACAGATCCGCAAAGAGGGCAGTAATCTGGTAACGGATCTGCCGATCAGATTGACACAGGCTCTGCTCGGCGGAGAGATCAATTTGAAGACCGTTGACGGTGACTTGGCCGTAAAGATCCCTGAAGGCAGCGCTAGCGGAGACGTCCTTCGGGTCAAGGGCAGGGGAGTGCCGAACGAACGCGGCAAACGAGGAGACTTCTTGATCCGTCTCTCGATCGATATACCGAAAAAGCTCTCCAGGGATGCCAGGAGGACGATAGAAGGGCTTCGCGGTGAGGGATTATAAAAAAGCCCTATGGGCGAATCATCGAACCGACACATATGACCATACTTTCATACGTCCGCAGACATTCGTTCGTTGCCTCGGTGATCGCCGTACTCGCGGTCATCGTCATGATCATCGCCGGCCGGCAGGCCAACGAGAAAGAGGGCGCCGTCTCTTCATCCGCCTTGAAAAAAGTTGATCTGGTCAGCGTCGAAACGTTCCGCACCGGCTACGCCAATGTCGCCGCCAATGGCGTGGTCGAATCGGAGGGTCAGGCCGATCTCAAAAGCCAGATATCGGCGCCGGTCGCCGCTGTTCATGGCGCGATCGGCGGCATCGTCAATGCAGGGGACGTCATCATCGAACTCGAGAACTCTGACGTCAAAGCCCAACTGGCCCAGTCAAAAGCTTCGCTAGCGCTGGCTGAAGGCCAATATTATACAGGCGGCGTATCTGTGGGCTCAGCCGAAAAAAATGCCGTTAACAAAATACGCGACAGCTATACGAAAAGCAATGATGCCTTGAGCAGCCAGATCGATCCGCTGCTCTTTGACGTGAGCGGCACGGGCTGGCAGCTCTCCGCTCTCTGTCAACAAAGACGGACTCAGTGCCGGCTCGTCGAAACCCGCAATGATTTTAACGCCATGTTCATTGATTGGAAAGGGATGGTGAACTCACTTACGGCTTCATCGACAACGGAGACCATTGAAGCCGCTTTGTCGTCGTCGCAGGCGAATTTGGGCAAGATCGACGCATTCCTCGGCGACGTGTCGCAAGCTTTGACCGATGCTTCGCAATCCCAGTCGCCGGCTTTCGGGGCGGACAAGCTCACTCTCTGGAAAGGCATGGTTTCAGGAGCTTTAGCCGCGGTGAGCGGCGCCGAAAGCGACCTCGTCGCGGCAGAGTCGACTCTTTCCGGCGCCGGCGCCACACATCAGTCTACCGGCGAAGCGCAAATAAACGTAGCCAGAGCCGGGGTCAACAATCTTGAAGCCCAGCTGGCGAAGACCATCATCCGTTCGCCGATCGCCGGAAAGATCGCCGCTCTGCCGCTCGAGCCCGGTGAACTGGCTTCGGCAGGAGCCTTAGTCGCCACTGTGGTCGGCGAGGGCGGTCTTCACGTCAAAGCGTACGCCAGCGGCGAAGATTTTTCCCGAATCGCCGTCGGCGCCCCGGCCGCTATTCAGGGCAGCTTGAGAGGAAACGTGTCAAGTGTCGCGCCGAGCGTGAGTGAGACCAATAAAAAAGTCGAGGTCATAGTGAGCGTCAGCGATGCCGATAGCGCCAACCTGGTCATCGGACAGAACGTGGTGGTTTCGATCGAGGCTCCGAAAACTTCAATTGCCTCTGATTCGGATCAGGCGTACCGTCTGCCGATCCAGGACGTCAAGATCGAACCGGGCAATGCTTACGTCTATACCGTCGACCAAAATTCGAAGATCAAACGCATTCCGGTCACACTCGGAGCCGTGGAAGGTGACTTCCTAGAAGTTAAAAGCGGACTTTCGCCCGACCTGAAGATCGCTTCGCCGGTCTATGAACTTGAAGATGGGCAGGAGGTGCGCGTTTCTGAATAAGCGTCGAACACCTGAGCGCCATGGAAAAATCTAACCGCGAAAAACCATCCGGCAACGGACATTCATCGGACAACCGGTATCTTGACCGGCTGGTCTTCCGGCCGGAGCTTCGGCACATGTGGCTCAATTTCTTCGTCAAGAATTTCCGCGTAGTCATCCTGCTCATCATCATGATCACTGCCTGCGGCCTTTTCTCCTTTTTTCAGTTACCGCGCGAATCTAATCCGGAGATAAAGATCCCGATCGCCGTTGTCTCGACCGTCTATCCCGGCGCTTCGCCGTCCGATGTCGAAGAATTCGTCACTAAAAAAATCGAAACGGAACTGTCCGGATTGAAAGGCCTGAAAAAGCTGACCTCGAACTCCTACAACTCGCTCTCTTCGATCCAAGTGGAGTTCGATGCCAATCAAGACGTCGAGGACTCGATCCGGCGCCTGCGCGATAAGATCACCGGCATCAAGCCGAAGATCTCCTCGGAAGCCGAAGACCCGGAGGTCCTTGAGATTTCCCTTGACGACACGCCCATCTGGACGATCCTCATCACCGGCCCCTACGACGGTTTTACGCTCCGCAAGTACGCCGAGGACGTCAAGGACGAGCTGGAGAAGATATCGGGCGTCCGAGAGATCCAGATTTCCGGCGGAGACGAAAAGGAATTTGAGATCGCCTATATCCCCGAACGCCTGCTGTTCTACGGCGTCAGTTCAGCCGACGCCAACCAGGCGGTCCTGGCTTCTAATATCGCCATTCCGGCGGGAAATTTTGAGACAGGCACGTATATCGTGCCCGTGCGGTCCGACGCCCGCGTGTTCACGGCGCTTGATATGGGAAACATCCCAGTCTCGCACACCGACGATGGCGGCACGGTTTTTTTGAAAGATATAGCGCGCGTCAGCGAGAAGGCCCTGAAGAAGACGACCTATTCAAGATTGTCGATCGGCGGCAAAGAGCCGAAGAGTTCGGTTAGTTTGGCCTTGATCAAACGACAGGGAGCTTCGGTCTTGGACACGGTCGATACTGCCAAGGCCACAGTCGAAAAATCCATCGCTTCATTTCCGCCCGGCATAACTTACGACGTATCGCTGAATCTGGCAGAGCGCGTCCGCGAAGATTTTACCCAATTGAGCCACGACTTCATGCTGACCGTGCTTTTTGTGGCCGTGATCCTGTTTTTGATCGTCGGGCTCAAAGAAGCTTTCGTCGCCGGCCTCGCTATCCCTCTCGTCTTTTTCGTCAGTTTCGGCGTGCTTCTATCGCTCGGCATGACGCTGAACTTTTTGTCGCTGTTCTCTCTCATTCTGGCTCTGGGTCTTCTGGTCGATGACGCCATCGTGGTCGTCTCGGCAACCAAACAGTACTTGAACACGGGCAAGTTCACGCCGGAAGAAGCAGTGCTCCTCGTCTTGAACGATTTCAAATGGGTCTTGACGACGACCACGCTCGCGACCGTCTGGGCCTTCCTGCCGCTTTTATTCGCGACCGGCATCATCGGCCAATATCTGAAATCCATACCAGTCACGGTTTCCATCACTCTTGTCGCTTCGCTTCTGATCGCCCTCATGGTGAACCACCCGCTCGCGGCCGTGCTCGAGCGCATCCGCCTGACGCGGAGAGTCTTTTTCATCATCGAAGCGGTTTTGATCACCGCGGCCGCCGGTTTTTTCTATTTTTTCTATCTGGGCGGACTGATCCCTCTCATCCTCGGCAGCATCGCCCTCGTGATCGAAATCTGGCTCATTTGGTGGTATGAAAAGGGCGGCAAGCCGGTGCTCGTCGAAAACGCCGAACTCATGGACCGAGAGTGGCAAGACGATGATCTCATCAAACAAAAATTAAAGCAGCAGGGCAGCCGCGAGCATGAGAATTTTGCCGGCAGACTGATCCACGGCATCATCGATTTTCACCTCTTCCTGCCGGTCTACGAGAGATATTTCCGCCATTACATCCTCAATAAAAAAAGGCGGCGCTGGGTCATGCTCTCCGTCCTGGCACTCTTGATCGTTTCGGTCAGCCTGGTCGCGACCGGCATCGTCCGTACCGAATTCTTTCCCTTGACCGACGAAGACTACGACTATGTCGACATGCGCGCTCCCGTCGGCACGCAACTCTCGCAAACCGACGCTCTGACGAGGCCGGTCGAAGAGAGACTGCTCGGATATAAAGACATAGCCAATTTTGCCACTATTATCGGCCGCGCTAGTCCGAATTCAACTTCATTCGGCACGGCCGGCGTCGGCTCGTCCAATCTTTCATCTATCACCATTACTTTGAAGAAAAAGGGTGTCCGCTCGATGAAATCGTACGAATTGGCTGACCGCATCCGAGCCGATCTGGCGGCGGCAGAAATCCCGCAACTGACGATCGACGTCTCGTCGCAGCGCGGAGGGCCGCCTGCCGGCGCCGCCTTTGAAGCCCGCGTATCCGGCGACGACCGGGATATCTTGACTAGGATCGTCTCTGATCTGAGGCCTAAGCTCTCGTCGATCCCGGGCGTCGTCAACGTCGACGTCTCGCAGAAGGATTCGGTGCCCGAATACACTTTTACCCTGGATCCAGTCCGCCTCGAACAGAATTACCTCAATGCCGCCTATGTCGGCTCGGTTTTACGCACGGCCGTGGCCGGCGTCGAGCTCACCAAGATCATCAAAGATGAAAAGGAGGTCAAGCTCATGGCCACCTTCGACCCGGCTTCGATTCCCGATCTGGCTTCGATCCAGAATCTGGTCATCTTGAATAGCCGAAAGCAGCCGGTTTATTTGAAAGACGTGGCGACTATCGAACTTAAACCGGCCGTTGACGTCGTCACGAGGATCGACCAAAAAAGAACGATCCTCTTGTCCGCCGGAGTGGACGCCACGACCAACGGACAAGCCGTTTTGGCTCAATTCCAAAAAAACACGGCTGATTACAACTTGCCTTCGGGCTACCAGATCGTCTACGGCGGCGAGAACGAGCAGAATGCCGAATCCGTCGCCTCGATCATCCGCGCCATGGCCATCGCCCTGGCCCTCATCGTCGCGACTCTGATCATTCAGTTCAATTCCTTCAGAAAAGCCCTGATCGTGCTCGTGCCCATCCCGCTCGCTCTGATCGGCGTTCTTCTCGGCCTGGCCGTCTTCGGCCTGCCTTTGAGCTTTCCGGCACTGATCGGCATCGTGGCCCTTTTCGGCATCGTCGTTAAAAATTCGATCATCCTCGTGGACAAGATCAACCTCAACATCAAGAGCGGCATCGGCTTCGAGGATGCAGTCGCCGACGCCGGCAAATCGCGCCTTGAGGCCATTTTTATCACCTCGATCTGCACGATCGTCGGCATTTTGCCGGTGACGCTCTCGAACGAATTCTGGCGGGCTTTGGGCAGCGCTATCATCTTCGGTCTGGCGCTGTCCTCGTTCTTAACTCTCTTTTTGGTGCCGGCTTTCTATTTGATGCTTGTCAAAGAAAACCGACCAGCGTAGACTGCTTCCAGCAAAGACCGAACGAACACAAAAAAGAAAAACTGCGCGAGCGGTGAGGAGAATGCATGAATAAGTTAATCAACGTCCCAAATGCGCGGCGCATCTGGTCGCCGCATGTTTATAAGTTCCCGGATATTCCCGAGTCGAGCGGAATCGATTTCCGCGATTGGAGTTGGTATGAGATGGAAGAGCTTCATAGCGCTGTGATCACGATATGCCAAAACCAGGGATACAAGGGCCACGGAAATACAGCGAACGATCAGCCTTTCCCTGCGTATCGCACCTTCCGTCCCGAATACCTATTGTTGGGGGAGGACAATCCGTTCGTGGCCGTCATCTATCACCAGAATAAGTCCAGGGTCCAAAAGGACAGCTTGGAGGTCAATTACACTCCTCAGTTGGATCAGTTTGATTTCTTTGGAGAAGGGATGCATGTGCCTTCGACCTGGGGCGACGCAGTGATCATTCTGGCCAAACAGGGTGTGATCCGGATCGAGCACCGTGAGAATGGCAGGCTCTTTACGACACGCTGGGATAACTCCGAGATCGACGAGGGCACCAGTTTACACAATCTTTTCAGAGGCCTGTAGACCTGCGATCGGATCTGTCGCCAGCCTGGCTTTTTGCCCGGCTGTTTTTTTGTCATTTTCTTTGATATGATGCCTAATACTATGGCAAAATCGGCGCAAGCACAGAAAATCCTGCTTTCAGGCGTCCAGTCGACCGGACAGGTCCATATCGGCAACTATTTCGGCGCCATGAAGCAATTCGTCGATCTGCAGAGCAGCGGAGATTACCTCTGCTATTTCATGATCGCCGACTACCACGCGCTCAATTTCATTCATAATAAGGCGGAGATGAAGCGGCTCGTCATGGACCTCGCGCTCGACTATTTCACGATCGGCTTGGATCCGGCGAAGTCGGTCATTTTCAAACAATCGGACGTGCCGGCGCATACCGAGCTCGCTTGGATCTTCGACACGATCACGAGCGTGCCATATCTCATGCGCTCCCATGCTTACAAAGACGCCGCCGCCAAGAACAGGGAAGTCAATGCCGGCACATTCAGTTATCCCGTGCTCATGGCCGCTGACATCCTCCTCTACGAGACGGACAGCGTGCCGGTCGGCCAGGATCAGAAACAGCATATCGAATACGCCCGCGACATTGCCGAAAAATTCAACCATGTTTTCGGCGCGACCTTCAAATTGCCCGAGCCGGTCATTCATGAGGCCGTGGCCGTCGTGCCCGGCACCGACGGCCGCAAGATGTCCAAAAGCTACAGCAATACCATCCCGCTTTTTGCCACGCGCGCGGAGATCACCGAGGCGGTCCTCGGTATCGTGACTGATTCGGGCGCCGGTATCCCGAAAAATGTGCACTCGATCCATAAACTGCTCAAGACCGAGGCGGAGCTCAAGGATTTCTATGAAAAGAACGCCGGTAAATACAAAGTCCTGAAAGAAGCCCTGATCGACGACCTCGATGCCTTTATAAAGCCGCTGCGCGACCGGCGGGCAGAATTGGCCCACGATCAAAATAAAATTACAGCGATTCTTGAAAAGGGCGCCGCCGCCGCCGATCGACAAGCCGCAAAAAAATTGGCCGAGGTCAAAGAAAAGATCGGCGTCATGTAGGCGCCGCCTGATTCATTCAACGACATGGCATTCAGCATCAAAACCGAATCGTTCGAAGGCCCGCTCGACCTGCTGCTCGACCTTGTCGAAAAGCGCCAGCTATTCATAAATGACATATCGCTCGCTAAGGTCACCGACGATTTCATCGCCCATGCGAGCGCACTCGAGACAATGCCGATGGCCGAATCGGCGCATTTCATTTTGGTGGCTTCGACCCTGCTTCTGATCAAATCCAAATCTCTTCTGCCCGGGCTCGCCTTGACCGAAGAAGAGCAAGGCGATATCCGCGGCCTCGAAACGCGTCTCAAGATCTACAAGGAAATCAGGGATGCGGGGCGCGAGGTAGAGAAGCTTTTCGGCGGAGCAATGATCTTTCCACGGTCAGAGCGGAGAGCGATCAAGCCCGTTTTTGCTCCCGATCCGGCATTCTCGCTCGAAAAGGCCGTCCTCGTCCTCAAGGAGATCGCTGATCGGTTGCCGAAAAAAGAGACTCTGCCAAAACACATCGTCCGCAAAGTCATCACGCTCGAAGAGATGATCGTCAAGCTCTCTCACCGCATCGAGAGCCACTTAGAGATGAGTTTCAAAGAATTCACGAAGGAACACAAGAAGGACCGTGTCAATATCATTGTCGGTTTTCTAGCCATGCTTGAACTGGTCAAAAAGGGGAGTCTGTTCGCCACTCAGAACGCCTCATTCGGCGAGATCATCATGGAGACGAACGAGGTCGGGGTACCTCGCTACTAGCATGGACTTGAGCGCCAAAATTGAAGCTATTTTGTTCTGGAAGGCCGAACCGGTTTCGCTCGCCAAACTGGCCTCCCTCTTGGAGACCGACCTCGACAACCTCCGCCAGGGAATCGACCGTCTCGAACACGATTTAAGGGGCAGGGGACTGTCCATTGTCCAGACTGACGACGAAGTCATGCTCGGTACGGCCTCCGCCGCGTCATCTCTCATCGAACGCCTGACCAAGGAAGAGGTTAGCAGAGATCTGGGCAAGGCCGGGCTTGAAACTATTTCCATTATTTTGTATCGGGGGCCGATCGGCCGGACCGATATCGAATACATCCGCGGCGTCAATTCGCAGTTCATTTTAAGAAACCTGCTCGTCAGAGGATTGATCGAACGCGTTCTAAATCCGGCTGATGCCCGGAGTTATCTGTACAAGACGACTTTGGACCTATTGTCTCATCTTGGCCTGAAGAAAGTCGGCGATTTACCCGGATACGAACAGGTTAGAAAAAATATCGATACCTTCAGGCGATCCATGACTGACGAGATGAAACAAAACGAGGCGGCGGATGTTACAATTGAAGAGTAATGCCTGCTTCAACGCGCAAAATCGACCGATTTTTTCTCGTTTCAGTCTGCGTCCTGACTTTGTTCGGATTCGTCATATTTCTCTCGGCATCACTCGGACTTTTGGCACAAAATGGGGCCAATTTTCAGACGGTCGCTCTCAAACAAGCTGTCAGTCTGGTAATCGGCCTGGCCGCGTTTTTCCTGTTTTCCCGCCTCAATTATTCATGGCTCAAGAAAACCGCGCTGTTTATATTGATCTCTGCGGTCATCGTCAACCTGCTCCTATTCATTCCAAGCTTGGCCCTGCACGTGAACGGCGCCTCGCGCTGGATCAATATCGGGCCTTTGACGTTCCAGCCTTCGGAGTTGCTTAAGGTCGCCTTTATAATATATCTGGCCGGCTGGGCTCATTTTGCCAGGGACCGGATCAAGACCATAAAGTACGGGCTCCTGCCATATATCGTCATTGTCGGCATTTTGAGCGTCTTGCTCCTCGCTCAGCGCGATACCGACACGCTGGTCATCATCGCCGGCACCGGCCTCATCATGTTCGTCATCGCCGGCATGCCGCTTAAACACGTGGCCGTGGCTGTCCTCCTGATGTGCACCCTTTTAGGCGGAGTCATCCTGGTGCGGCCGTACGCGCTCGAGCGGGTCAAAACATACCTGAACCGCAATGCCGATGCGCAGGGCGCCGGCTACCAGATCAACCAGTCCTTGATAGCGATCGGTTCGGGGCGGGTCATGGGACGCGGTTTCGGGCAAAGCATCGAGAAATTCGGTTATTTGCCGCAGCCGACCGACGATTCGATCTTCGCCGTGGCGGCGGAGGAATTCGGCTTCATCGGCAGCGTCGCCCTCATCCTCATTTATGTGCTTTTCGCCGCCAGCGTCTTTCGGATCGGCACGCGGGCGACCGACGCCTTCGGCGGGCTTTTAGCCATCGGCATCGCCATTCTGGTCATCACTGAATCGTTCATGAACATCGCCGCCATGCTCGGACTGGTGCCGCTCTCGGGCATTCCGCTCCTATTCGTCAGCCACGGCGGCACGGCGCTTATCATCGCATTAAGCACGGCCGGCATCGTCGCCAACATCTCTAAATACGCCAGAGCATCGTAGCCAATTCTTGAGCCTAAGTGTGGTAGAATACGGAAATATGAAAATTCTCTTTTGCGGCGCCGGCAGCGGCGGCCATTTCTATCCGATCATCGCCGTCGCCGAAGCCATCCATGAGCGCGTCAAAGCGAGGAAGATCATCCCGCCGCAGCTCTATTACATGGCGCCGTCGAAATATAATCCGCGCGCTTTATTTGACAATAATATAGAATTCGTCTTGGTGCCGGCAGGGAAGGTCAGGCGCTATTTTTCGCTCTTGAACGTCGTCGACCTGTTCAAAACCGCCGCCGGCTGTTTGGCGGCTTTGACGCGCATGTATTCGATCTTTCCGGACGTCGTCTTCGGCAAAGGCGGCTACGGCAGTTTTCCGGCGATGCTCGCCGCCCGCCTCCTGCGGATTCCGGTCGTCATCCACGAATCGGACAGCAAGCCGGGCAGGGTCAATTTGTGGGCGGGGAAGTTCGCCAAAAAGATCGCTCTCTCATATCCCGATGCCGCGCCATATTTCAAACATCGGGAACGCATCGCCTATACCGGCAATCCCATCCGCGCGGATATAACCCTGCCGCTGTCGAACGGCGCGCATGAATAACTGAAGCTCGAG
>JAXDMJ010000010.1:0-24751 GCA_034666165.1 Candidatus Parcubacteria bacterium | reverse complement strand
AAAATATAACCCATACCGTCAATGTCACAGGCACAGGCGATGCGGTCGCCATTCCGGACGTGGCCGTCTTCTCGTTTACCGTGACCGAAACCGCCAAGGCCGTGGTTGACGCGCAGAATCAGGCGACGGCCAAGACCAATGCCGCTTTGAAAGCGGTGCGCGACGGCGGCGTGGCTGACAAAGATATCAAGACGATTTCGTACAACATCAGCCCGCACTACGACTATCAGAACAGCGTCTGCACGTCGGCCGGCATCTGTCCGCCCTCGCGCTCGATCCTGACGGGCTATGACGTCAGCCAGACTATTCAGGTAAAGGTACGCGATCTCACAAAGGCCGGCGCCTTGTTCTCGACCATCGGTTCGCTCGGCGTCCAGAATGTAAACGGCCTGGATTTCTCCGTTGATGATCCTGATTCCGTCAATGCCGAAGCTCGTGGCAAAGCAATTAGCGATGCCCAGTCAAAGGCCGATGAACTGGCTAAACAGCTCGGCATCCGGCTGGTGCGCATAGTCAGCTTCTCCGAATCTGGCGGCGGACGCCCCCCGATCCCATATATGATGAGTGCCAAGGCCATGACTGCGGACTCGGCCCAAGCTATGCCTGAAGTACCGGTGGGCGAACAAAAGACCACGAGCAACGTGGAGATCACATACGAGATACAGTAAGCAAAGTAAAATATTGACGCGGAAAAGTTATGGGTATATTATCAACAGGTAATCCCCAGCGGGGTTTTTTTATCCGAGAATATGAATTTGGGCAACTATATCAAGGAAACGCGCGCGGAAATGAACCATGTGAATTGGCCGAGCCGCGAGCAGACCATCAGATATACCGTGATGGTGATCTTGGTTTCTTTGTTTACGGCGGCTCTTCTCGGCTTGGCGGATTTTGTTTTCTCAAAACTGCTGACCCTGTTGTTCTGAAGGTCCGCGGAGCCATTTTTTCCTTCTTACGTTTATGACAAAACAGCACACAACCGGCGAGCGCAATTGGTACGCGATACACACCTACGCGGGTTATGAGAACGCGGTCGCGCGCAACCTGAAGCAGCGCATCGAGTCCTTGGGCATGGAGGATAAGATCTTTGCGGTGATCGTGCCCACCGAAAAGAAGATCAAGGTCAAGGGTGGCAAGCGCGTCGAGGAAGAGGAGAAGATATATCCCGGCTACGTGCTCGTGGACATGATCGTGACCGACGATTCCTGGTACGTGGTCAGGAATACGCCGCGGGTCACCGGCTTTGTGGGGGCCGGCGTCTCGCCGGTGCCTCTGGACGCCAAGGAAGTCGAGACGCTCTTCGCGCGAATGCAGAAGGGGGAGACCGAGCATGCCATCGACCTCGTGCCCGGCGATTTGATCAAGGTGGCCGACGGTCCCTTCAAGGATTTTGAGGGAAAAGTCGCCGAAGTGGACACTCAGCGCGGCAAGATCAAGGTCTTGGTCTCGATGTTCGGCCGCGAGACGCCGGTCGAGCTTGATTTCTTGCAGGTCAAAAAGGTATAACTTTCGAGCGCGCGCAACAACGCAAACACATGGCCAAAAAAATCTTAAGAAAAGTCAAAGTCATCGCCCCGGGCGGGCGGGCTACGCCGGCTCCGCCCCTCGGTCCCACGCTCGGCCAGGCCGGCATCAATATCGGCGATTTCACCAAGAAGTTCAATGAGGCCACGAAAAACAAGATGGGAGAGATGATTCCCGTGGTCATTACAGTCTTCGACGATCGCTCGTACACATTTGTCCTGAAATCCCCGCGGGCCTCGGGTTTGATCTTAGAGGCTCTGAAACAGGAAAAAGGCTCCGGCAAACCGAATACGAAGAAAATCGGATCGTTGTCCAAGAGCCAGCTCAGCGAGATCGCCGAAAAGAAGATGGCAGATCTGAACGCGAGCACGGTCGAGGCCGCGATGAAGATCATCGCTGGCACCGCCCGGTCAATGGGCGTCGATGTTAAATAAATCTAAAAACGACTTGCAGGCCTTAGACCCTGAGGTCCGTAATCGCCGGCCGCGCCGCGCCGGCATAATCGACTTTGTATTCGAGCAGCAGGGCTCCGTTCCCCGCTTGCATTGAGGAAATCAGTTTCAAATGATAGAGCATGTCTTCGTTGAAGAGCTTGATGCCTGTTCCGAAAAGGATTGGCTCGATCGTGAGGTACAGCGTGTCAACCACGGCCGCTTTCATGAACATCGTGTAGATCTCGGAGCCGCCGCAGATCGCGACCTCCTTGACGCCGCGGCTGTCCAATTCTTTGAGCAATTCTTCCGGGCTTTTGTCCATCGTTTCCGCTCCTTCGTATTTTTTTGTCCGCGAATAGACGATATTGACGCGTTCTTTGAGCGGGCGGGGCAGGGTGGCGAAGGTCTTCGCGCCCATGACCACCACGCCGGCGCGTTTCGTCAGGTCGACGAACCGTTTCTTATCCTCCTTGCTCGTCCAAAAAGCCGGGTGCCGGTCGTTTTTGGCGATAAAACCGTCGGCAGAGAGAGCGGCGATGATGAAACAGATCATAGATAATGGAAAGATTATTTGTCATCTATCAAATCCCTTGTACAAGGATTATACTTCATATACCATTAAATACTACCAACATGACGCGCTATGAAGTAGAGATAAAAAGCCTGCTCGGATCCGAGGAGAATGCGGACAAGCTCAGGCGATCGCTGGCGGAGGCATATGCCGACGCCAAGCTTATCGCCGAGGAAAAGCAGCTCAACCACTATTTCAATTCTCCATCCGATCTCGGCGCGCTTGTGCAAAATCTGGCGCCGATCATGCCCGAGAAAAAAGGTGAGGCTTTTAAGCGGATCCTCGAATACGCAAAGAAGATGTCCGTCCGCACGCGTGAATCGAACAGCGTCGTCATCCTCGTCATCAAGGCGTCAGTGGGCGACGATACCAGCGCGAACGGCGTGAAGCGGGTCGAATTCGAATGCGTGGTTCCTCTAAAGCTTGCAGAACTCGACGGGCTCCTCCTCGATTCGGGCTTCACCTATCAGGCCAAATGGTGTCGAGAGCGGCAGGAATACGGCACGGGCGACCTCAAGGTTTGCATCGATTGGACCCCGGGTTACGGCTATATGGCCGAATTCGAAAAGATCGTCTCGGACGAGGACGCCCTTGAGACCGCGAGGGAAGAGCTGCTTTCCGTGATGGATGAGCTCGGCTTCGCCGAGCTGCCGCAGGACCGGCTCGAAAGGATGTTCGAGCACTATAACGCCCACTGGGCTGAATATTACGGGTCTGATAAGATGTTCGTCATCGAATAATTTATACCTTACATGTATCTTGCCGACAGGGAAATCAGGAAAGCGGTGGCGAAAGGCGATATCATCATCCAGGGATTTGATGAGGAGCGCCTTCAGCCGGCGAGCTACGACATCCTCCTCGGCAACAGATTCATTGTGAGCAACATCGAGTCGACTATGGCAATCGACCCGGTCAAAAAGATCTTTCCGGAAACCAAAGACCTGATCATTCCCGACAGCGGCCTTTTCGTCCTCCATCCCGGCGTCAGCATTCTAGGCACATCGGTAGATTATTTCGGTTCGGAGAAATATCTGATCCAGCTTTCGGGCAAGAGCAGTCTGGCACGATTGGGCCTCATCATCCATAACACGGCCGGCATCATCAATCCGGGCCACTTCCTCAACATCACTTTCGAACTCGCCAACCTCAATCATATCCCCATCATTTTGCGGCCCGGCATGCGTATCGGCCAGATCCTATTTTCGGAGCTCTCCAGCAAGCCGTCAAAGGATTATAAGTCTACCGGGCGCTATCACAACCGCGATTGGCAGCATTTCGTCGATCCTAAAGAAGAAGAGATCAAATCGGCCAGCGGCAAGGGGAAAAAGAGGCGTTGACTGAACAGTTTAAAATGCATTCCCCGAACCATCACCAGGAACCGCGGCACCCCGAATACCAGTATTTGGACGTGCTTCAGGATATTTTGGATCACGGCGTGACCAAGCATGACCACAATACCGGCATCGCTTTAACAAGCGTCTTCGGACGGGTCATGCGCTTCGACCTGTCCAAGGGCTTTCCTCTCCTCACGACCAAAAAAGTCCCGTGGAACAGCATCATGCATGAATTGTATTGGTTCATGTCCGGCCAGACCAACATAAAGTATCTCGTCGACCACAAAGTGCCGATTTGGACGGAGTATCCGTATAAGATATATAAGAAGAAAAGCGAGAAGAAAGAGCTGCCGGCGCTGACGCTCGAGGAATTCTCCGAGAAGATCAGGGCGGACGATAGCTTCGCCAAAGCGCACGGAGAGCTCCCGCACATTTACGGGGAACAGTGGAGAGCATGGCAGGCGGCCGACGGGCGGAAGATCGACCAGCTCGCTTGGGTCATAGATACGATCAAGAATTTTCCCGAGCGCAAGCATGCCATCCTCTCCGCCTGGAATCCGCAATTCCTCTATGCCATGGCGCGGCCAGGCGAAGCGCTCTCATTCCCGCTCTGCCATATCCTTTTTCATTTCAATGTCTCCGGCAATAAGCTGTCCTGCCTCTTGTATCAACGAAGCTGCGACATGTTCTTGGGCGTTCCATTCAATATCGCAAGCTATTCCGCCCTGACCATCATCATGGCCAAGATCGCCGGTTACGAGCCGGGAGAGTTCGTTCACACTTTGGGTGACGCTCATATTTATGCCGACCACGTCGATCAGGTCAAGGAGCAGTTGAAGCGCCGGCCAAAAACTTTTCCGCGTCTGGTCGTGAGCGATCTGGTCAAAGACCTTGAAAGTTTCCGGCCGGAAATGGTCACGATCGAAGGATATGATCCGCATCCGGTTCTTAAGGCCAAGATGACCGTGGCCGGCGGATTCGATGAGAAAGACAGGAAAACTTTCTCGGCCAAAGCCAAATAATTGGAAAACTGTTGATTTCCTGTGCAAATGCTGTGGATGACTTCCGGCTATTTCATGATACAATACCCATGTTCCCGTAAGGCCACATGTGAGAGTGCGGCTGCCATGGGTTCATAGTTGACAGGTGGTTAGTTCGCGGGCTCCTCCGCTGGAGCCCGCTTTTTTACGGATTTTTTACAATTTTGTTAGAGCACGCGCACCTGTGGTACGATTGTGCCCATGAAAGACCTGCAGATCAAAAAATTGATAGCCGCCGAGCGAGCTCGCCAGAAGAAGGTCGTGAACCTGATCGCTTCAGAAAACTATGTTTCAGACGACGTTTTGGAAGCGCTTGGCTCTGAATTGACCAACAAGTATGCTGAAGGATATCCCGGCCGGCGCTACTACGGAGGCAATGAGGTCGTGGACAAAATAGAAACGCTTTGCAGGGAACGCGCCCTGAAGCTTTTTGGGCTGAAGGAAAGCGAATGGCATGTCAATGTCCAGCCGCTGTCGGGCTCGCCGGCCAATATGGCAGTCTATCTGGCGCTGGTGCCGCAAGGCGGGAAGGTCATGGGCATGGCCCTTGACCAGGGCGGCCATCTGACGCACGGGCACAAAGTTTCGGCCAGCGGCAAATTCTGGACGCAGATCCCCTACGGCCTTGATCAGACCACAGAAGTCCTGAATTACGATCTTTTGCGGGAGATCGCCATGAAGGAGCGTCCACTCATCATTGTGAGCGGCTATACCGCCTACCCGCGCATCATCGACTGGCAGCGTTTGCGGGAGGTCGTTGACTCGGCCGAGTCGTTAATGATGGTGGACATGTCGCACATCGCCGGACTGGTCGCCGGTGGCGTGTACCCGACTCCGTTCGCCTACGCCGATATCGTGACGACGACCACGCACAAGACTTTGCGGGGGCCGCGCTCAGCTCTGATCTTTTCGCGGAAAGACGGCCGCGGGCTCGACAAAAAGATCGACAAGGCCGTCTTCCCAGGACTTCAGGGCGGGCCTCATATAAATCAGATAGCCGCCGTGGCAGTGGCTTTAAAAGAGGCAGCCAGTCCGTCGTTCAAGAAATATGCCGCACAAGTTGTAAAAAATGCCAAGGTTCTGGCTGAAGAACTGCACAAGAAAGGCTGGCGCCTGATTTCCGGCGGAACCGATTCGCATTTGGTGCTCGTCGATACTTGGAACGACGGACAGAAAAATGAACGCGACGCCGGCGCGCTTTCCGGCAAAGAGGCGGAGGAACGGCTGGAAAGAAAAGGGATCATCGTCAATAAGAATGCCATTCCTTTCGACGCGCGGCCGCCTCTTGATCCGTCAGGCATCCGTCTGGGCACGGCCGCCGAAACAACTCGGGGGAAAAAGGAGAAAGATTTCAAGCTGATCGCTGGCAGGATCGATACGATCCTCCGGGCGAAATAGCCAATAAAAAACGCGCCGACAAGATGCCAGCCGGCGCGTATCTGAAGGGACTTCGGGCGCGAAGCACCCAAACGGTTGCACCCAAAGCGAGACGATCGGCCGTCTAAGGCGATACGCATTGCTGCGCAGGGCGAGTGCCTAGAGGCCTAGAACTTCGCAAAGCCATCGCGCAGGCTCCATGAAGATCCTTTGCTGTCCTACTTTTTACCATCTTTGAACCTGCAGTGTGCCGTTCTGCGGATGATAAACCAGATAACACCCACAGAGTAAAATCTCGGACAGATGGAGGGCTAGGGAGGAGTTTTGGCGAACATGCACGGAACCAAACCTCTTCCTCGTCTCATTAACCGTACCCCGCCAGGGATGGACACAAGCTGGCGTCAGTATAAACAAGTCCTGGGATTTGTCAATTTTTAGGAAGCCCGCGCCGATTTTGATACAATTCAACGATGAAAGATACGCTTGTCGAGAAACTGGTTCACATTGCGGACATGCTTGGCCTTGACCGCGAGACTGTCAGATTGACATATCCGGAAAACCACGAACACGGAGAATTTTCCTCGAACATCGCTCTGGCCAATGCTAAAAAGTCTGGCCTGCGGCCGCACGAGCTAGCTGAAAGAATTGTCACTGAATTCAAGAAGAACATACCCGAGTTCGTCGCATCGGTCGAGATCGCCGGTCCCGGTTTCATCAATTTCAAGATCAAAGACCGGGCGCTATCTGAGGAAATCGTGCGTCTCGCGAGATTAGGGGCAGACCTCGGCCGCTCCGGCGGCGAGGCCGGCCGCAAGATCATGGTCGAATATACGGACCCCAATCCTTTCAAGGTCTTCCATATCGGCCACTTAATGGCTAATGCCATCGGCGAATCGATTTCTCGCCTGGTTGAATTCTCTGGCGCGAACGTCCTGCGAGCCAACTGGCAGGGCGATGTCGGACCGCACGTGGCCAAAGCCGTCTGGGCCGCCCGGCTCGTCAAAGACCGTTCGGACGGCCGGAATTTAGACGCCGCACTGTGGGGCAAGGCCTATGCGGCCGGCGCGCGGGCCTATGAGACCGATACGACTGCGAAGGCGGAGATCGAGGAGATCAACCGGAAGATATATGACCGCAGCGATCCCGCGATCAATGCTCTGTACGACCAGGGCCGCCAAACAAGCCTGGATGCTTTTGAAGGCATGTATAAACGGCTGGGCACGAAATTCGACCATTATTTTTTTGAAGGCGCCGAGGGCCGCGAAGGCGAAGAGATCGTACGAGCGCATCTCGACGGGGGAATTTTCGAAAAAAGCGAAGGCGCCATAGTCTTCAAGGGAGAGCGATTCGGCCTGCATACTCGCGTTTTCATCACCTCAGCCGGTCTGCCGACCTATGAGACGAAGGAGCTCGGCCTCAATAGGGAAAAATTCAAGCTCTATCCCGACCTCGCTCAATCGATCATCGTGACGGGAAACGAGCAAAGCGATTATTTCAAAGTCCTGTTAAAGGTCATGGAACTCATATATCCTAAAATCACCGAAAAGACCAAGCACATCGCGCATGGCATCCTGCGGTTCGCTTCAGGAAAGATGTCTTCGCGCGCGGGCAATGTCATCGCCGCCGAGACGCTGATCGATGAAATCAAAAGCCTCGTCGAAAAAAAGACCGCCGGCCGCGCATTTAAGCAGGCAGAGGCCGCAGAAATCGTCGACAGCATCGCCGTGGGCGCGATCAAGTACGCTATCCTGCGCCAGGCAATCGGCAGCGACGTCATCTTCGACTCCGCCACTTCGATCTCCTTCGAAGGTGATTCGGGACCATATCTGCAGTATGCGGCCGTGCGAGCCAATTCGGTCCTCGAAAAGGCAGCGGCTGAAGGCATTACTGTTGGCCCGGAAGGCGGGCTTGAATTTCCCAACACGGTCAGTCCTCTCGAAAAACTCTTAAGCCGCTTCCCGGACCTGGTCATGCGCGCCAGAAGCGAATATGCTCCGCAGATCATGGCCAATTATTTGACGGTCTTGGCCGGGAAGTTCAACAGCTTTTACGCCTCGCAGGTCATCGTTGATGGGCAGAATAAATTGTCACCTTACTATTTACTCGTGACCAAAACGTTCCTGGCGGCCATGAGAAATGGCCTGTGGCTGCTCGGCATCGGAGTCCCGAAAAAAATGTAGTTGCTTTTTTGTCAGTCGGTAGTATATTTCAACCAGAACATGCCGGTACGCCGAAAAACCAAAAACCAAAACCCGAAACCACTGAAGAAAACATGCCAACCCGAGTTGAGATCCTGGAGGCAATTTTTTGCCTGATTACGTGTTGTGAACGTCAGCCGCGGCCGGAAATAGAGATGCATCCGACCGGGGCCTCCATGTCAATCAAGGCTCCTACCCCCACGGTGAAGCCTATTGTTGTGCCGGCGGGCAGTCACGGACTGTTCGCAGAATTTCAATATGGTGTTTCCTTCGAAGCGATCAGTGCAGCCGTGCTTCTGGTGTTCCGGCCTCCTGCTGACGATCTCGGCTCAAACGGATTCTCTAAGAGAAGACATGAGTATGTTAAGTACTCGGCGTCAGATTCTGAGCGGAAGCCGAAAATCGGCATTTCAATGCCATACGCCGATCCCTTGATCAACGATATCGAAGAGCCTTGGTACGTTGTCTCCCAAGAGATCGGCAATCTCATACTGCACATGCTGGCTGAAGAAGAATTCGTGACGAGGGCTTTCGAACATGCTCCCGCCGCCACAGCGACTCTTTATGTGCCATACGCATACCGTCTCGAGCCGGCTTTGAGCTGACGATATTAAGTTGTCGGCCTCATCTCCGCTCGCCCGAGGGCCTGTTACGCGGGCCCTTTTTTGATTATCAAATCGTCCAAAAATGCTAGAATGGCGCTATGAATTCGAAAAGTTCTCATGCCTTGCGAGAAGAGCGCATTTTAGGCTTCTGGAAGGAAGAAAGGATTTTCGAAAAATCCCTGGAAAAAGAGGCCCCCCGCGGCGACTTCACTTTCTATGACGGGCCGCCGTTTGCCAACGGTTCGCCCCATTACGGCCATATACTGGCGGGGACGATCAAGGATGTCATCCCCCGCTTCAAAACGATGCAAGGATATCGTGTCCGCCGGCGTTGGGGCTGGGATTGCCACGGACTGCCGGTCGAGAACCTGATCGAAAAGGAGCTCAAACTTGCCGTCAAAAAGGATATCCTGAACTACGGTGTCGGCAAATTCAACGAGGCTGCGCGCGAGAGCGTCATGCGCTATGCGGATGAATGGCGGCAAATCGTGCCGCGCCTAGGCCGATGGGTGGATATGGACGATGACTACCGCACTATGGATGCCTCATACACGGAAACCGTCTGGTGGATCTTTAAGAAGCTTCATGATAAAGGACTCATCTACGAAGGGTTCAAGTCCATGTATATCTGTCCGCGCTGCGAAACTACTCTTTCCAACTTTGAAGTGGCGCAGGGGTATAAGGACATCACGGATATATCGGTTTATGTGAAGTTCCGGCTGACGGAGGGCAGCGACAAGACGGTAGAGGCAACGAATATGCTGGTCTGGACGACCACGCCTTGGACCTTGCCTGGCAATGCGGCTCTAGCTGTCAATCCTAAGATCGAATACGTGAAGATCAAAGTCGCCGAAGGGCCGGAGGAAAAGAAGGGGCTGTATATCTTGGCTAAGGAAAGATTGGCGGCTCTCAAGGACATAAAATACGAGATCATCCAAACGCTCAAAGGCTCGGCCTTGGTCGGCCGCGCCTATCAGCCGCTCTTCAGCTATTATGCGAACGACAAAGGGCTCAAGAACAAGGCGAACGGCTGGAAGATCTATGCCGCGGATTTTGTGACGACTGACGAAGGAACGGGCGTCGTCCATGTCGCGCCGGCTTTCGGTGCGGACGATTATGAGCTTTTCTTAGAGCGCGAGCTGCCTTTCATCCAGCACGTCGCTCTCGACGGCCATTTCAAGAGGGAAGTCTCTGATTTTGCCGGCCTCTCCGTGAAGCCGATCGATACGGCCGAAGACAAGACCGCTCACCAGACCACAGATATCGAGATCATCAAATGGTTGGCGCATCACAATGTCCTCTTCGACAAGGTAAAGATCACGCATTCATATCCGCATTGCTGGCGCTGCGAGACGCCGCTCTTGAATTATGCCGCCTCTTCATGGTTCGTTAAAGTCACGGCTTTTCGAGACGCGCTGGTCAAGGAGAACGAAAAGATCGCTTGGGTGCCGCCGGAGATCGGCCGTAACCGCTTCGGCCGCTGGCTCGAGGGCGCCCGCGACTGGGCGATCTCGCGGAGCCGTTTCTGGGGCGCGCCCATACCGGTCTGGAGGGAAGAGGCCGCCCTGCACGATGCGGCGCCGGCGAAACCCGGGAAGATAGAGATCATCGGTTCAGTCGAAGATCTCAAAAAATTGAGCGCGGCGCATAACACTTACTACGTCATGCGCCACGGCGAAGCGGCCAATAATATCGAAGGCGTATTGAGCGGAGACGTCTCTGCCCCCCACCATCTGACTTCAGCCGGCGCCAAGCAAGTCGCCAAAGCCGCCGATGCCCTGAAGAAAATAAAATTTGACCTGATTTTCGCGTCTCCCTTCGTCCGCACGCAAGAAACCGTGGCCATCCTCAAGGAAAAGCTCGGCTGGAAGGATGCGCAGGTGATCTCCGACGAGCGCATCCGCGAATTGGGCGCGGGCGTCTGGCACGGCCGAAAAGTCGCGGATTTTATCCACGAGTTCCCCCTTGACGCCCGCTTCGCGCGCGCTCCGGAGGGCGGCGAGTCGTATGCCGACATTAAAAAGCGCATGGGAGATTTCCTTTATGATCTTGAAAAAAAATATCGCGGCAAGACCGTGCTCATCATTACCCACGAAACGCCGCTTTTCCTCTTGGTTGCCGCGGCCCACAGTCTCGACCGCGCGCAGTCCATTCAATTGCGCGGCGACCGCGAATTCATCGGCAATGCCGAAGTCCGCAAGATCGAATTCTCGCCCCTGCCGCATAATGCCGAATATGAGCTCGATCTCCACCGGCCGTTCATTGACGATTTCGAGCTCACAGCAACCGCCGGCAGACGGTGGAGGCGCGTGCCGGACGTTTTCGATTGCTGGTTCGAGTCGGGATCGATGCCGTATGCCGAAGTTCACTACCCGTTTGCGAAAGATGAAGCCGGGAAAGGAGCCGATCCCGGCTTTGATCCCGATCCCGGATTGCTCAAAAAATCCCGCGGTTTTCCGGCCGACTTCATCGCCGAAGGCGTCGATCAGACGCGCGGATGGTTCTATTCCATGCTGGTCCTTGGCGTGGCGCTTTTCGGCCGGAGCCCCTACAAGAAAGCCATAGTGAACGGTCTCATCCTGGCCGAAGACGGGCGCAAGATGTCCAAGCGCGACAACAACTATCCCGACCCGATGGAAGTCGTAGACGCCTATGGAGCCGATGCTCTCCGATACTACCTCTTGTCCTCGCCGGCAGTCCGCGGACAGGAATTTTGCTTCAGCGTGAAGGGCGTGGACGAAGCCGTGAAAAAAATCGTCAATCGCCTCCTGAATGTCGTGGCATTCTACGAGCTTTATGCCGAGCCCGCGGCTGCCGGCGGAACGGGCGTCGAGGCGACCGGAATCTCCGATCACCTGCTTGACCGCTGGATTTACGCCCGGCTCGATCAAACGACGGCCGTGGTCACGGGCGGCCTCGAGTCGGGCGAGCTCGATCGAGCCGCCCGTCCGCTCCTCGATTTGACCGACGATCTTTCGACCTGGTACATCCGGCGTTCCCGTGACCGCTTCAAAAGCGACGATCAGGCGGACAGGAAAGCGGCTTTAAGGACGACGCGCCGCGTGCTCATTCAGCTCTCCAAATTGCTGGCGCCGTTCATGCCGTTCCTGGCCGAAGAAATATTCGAACGGGTGACGAAGCGGGATCATGTGAAGCCGGCGCGCCAGACTGACAGCGTGCATTTGAATGATTGGCCGGCGGCGGGCGCGTTCGATGCGGAGCTTCTCGCGAACATGCAGAAGGCAAGGACGATCGCTTCACAGGGCCTTGAAGCGCGCATGGCCGCCAAACTCCATGTGCGCCAGCCGCTCGGAACATTGCGCGTCAGAGATCCCGGCGATTGGAAGACGGCGAAAAACGAGACGGACCAGCTTGTCCGATTGATCAGCGACGAGGTCAACGTCAAAGAGGTTGTCTTCGGCGCGCCGCTCGAGAACGAAGTCGAACTCGACACGGCCATCACTCCGGAGCTCAAAGAGGAGGGCGAGGTCCGCGAGCTCGTGCATAGCATTCAGGACATGAGAAAAGAAAAGGGACTCTCGCGCGGCACCGCGGCCGTGCTCATCGTGCCGCACGAAATGAAGAACCTGGTGGAAAAGCACGGCGAGGCGATCAAACATCTGACCGGGCTCTCGGCCATTCAAATGGGCGATGCCCTCGCGCTCAAAATCTGATGTACAGCATCGAGACCACGCCCGGTTTCATCATTGACTCGCGGCCCTACGGCGAAGCCGGCCGGATACTTTACATTTTTACGCGGGACCTCGGGTTGATAGAAGCGACGGCCAAAGGCATCCGGCTGGAAAAGTCCAAGTTGAGATATTTTGCCGCGGCTGCTTCGTTCGGCTTGTTTTCGCTCGTCCGAGGCAGGGAATTCTGGCGGCTGGTCAGCGCCCGCGAAATCGAGCCCCCGGTCGGCTCGAGACAGGCGGAAAACTTCGGGCTGTTGCCGCGCCTGGCGGCGCTCCTCAAAAGGCTGCTTCGCGGCGAAGAAGCGCAACCGGCATTATTCGATCGTCTGATGTCCTCTGCCCGCATCCTAAGCGATAGTCTGCGTCTAACAGGTGACCGGTTAAAGACGCTTGAATCGGTGACTGTCCTAAGGATGCTCGGAGCGCTCGGCTATATCGGAGACGATCCGCTCCTCCCTGACGATATTCATTCGTCCGATATCACCCTTCCTTTTCTCGACAAACTTACCGGGGAAAGACCCGCCATGAACCGTCATATCAACAAGGCCCTCAAAGAATCGCAGCTGTAAAGATCAGCATTTTATAGTAGAATGACCCGGTGCCTTCTCCCGGCGACAAAAGCTACATCGAGGAATTAAAAAAGTCCCTGTATTCCCGGAATGCTCCGGACGTGCGGACCAAGCGGAAGCTCCGTTTCCAAGAACAATCGAGCGCTGTCAAGACCGACTGGGGCGGCGGCGAAGAAGAGTCGAAACCGCCGGTCGTGCTGACGACGGCCTATGAAGACCATTCCATGTCTTTTTTCACCAAGCTCCTGATCGCTTCGATCCTCTTCTGCATCGTCGCCGTCGGTATCGGCGCTTACCTGTTTTATAATGGCGCCAACTTGATCTCGGCCAATAACATAGAGATCTCGATCGCCGGACCGGTCTCCATTTCCGGCGGCGAACCGGTCTCGTTCGACGTGAGCGCCGTCAATAAGAACACCATCGGGCTCGAACTCGTCGACATGTCGGTCGATTTCCCGGCGGGCACGACGGATCCGGACAAACCCGGAGTGATCCTCCAGAATTATCGCAAGCTCTTGGGAAACATCCCCTCCGACGGCTCGGTCCGGCAGACCGTGCGGGCCGTCATTTTCGGGGAAGAGAATATCCAAAAACAGATCACGGTCACGCTGACCTACAGCGTCAAAGGTTCGTCCGCCGTTTTTACCAAAAAGCAGACCTATGACGTCCTCATCAAGTCCTCGCCGATCAGCCTGACTGCCTCCTCATTCAAGGAAATAGCCTCCGGCCAGCCGTTCAATATCAAGGTCGAGATCAAGTCAAATTCACAGCAGACTCTGCCGAACGTCATTATGAAAGCCGACTATCCCTTTGGCTATGTCTTCATCTCATCCGATCTGCCGCCGCTTTCCGGCTCGAGCGTCTGGAAGGTCGGCGATCTGCCGCCCGGCGGCCGACGGATAATCACTCTGTCGGGCAAACTCTCCGGCGAAAATACCGACTTGCGGGCTTTTCATTTTACCGTCGGGGCGCAAAGCCCGACTGACCCGAAAAATATCGGCACCCAATATATGGCCGTCGAGCAGGACATCACCATTCAAAAGCCGTTCATTTCGCTCAACATTTCGATAGACAATGACCAGACGGCGGCGGATCATGTCGGCAAATTCGGCCAAAGCGAGCGCATCGAAGTGAACTGGTTCAACAATCTGCCGGTGGCGGTTTCCAACATGGCCATCTCTGTCGCTCTCTCCGGTTCGGCCTATGACAAGACCGCCGTCCGGCCGGACCAAGGCTATTTTGATTCCGCCGCAAATCTCATCACTTGGAACCAGCAAACCAACCCTGAATTGGGGGCGGCCGCGGCCGGGGACAGCGGCAAGGTCTCGTTCACGGTGACCCCGCGCGATACGGGCACGGCGGCCTCCCCGATCATTAATCCGACGCTAGTCTTTAATGCGAGCGTCAGCGGAAACCGTGCACAGGAAGCCGATGTGCCGGAAACGATCAGTTCGGCCGCCGCGCGGACGACCAGGATCTCCTCGAGCGTCTCGCTTTCCGGCCGCCTGGTCCGCACGGTCGGTCCGATCACGAATTCCGGACCAGTGCCGCCCAAGGCGGAGCAGGCCACGACCTATACGGTCATCTGGGATGTCGACAATGCCTCGAATGCCGTCGGCGGCGCTGTGGCGAGCGTCAGCCTTCCACCCTACGTCAAGTGGCTCGGCGTCACGAGCCCGCCGGGCGAGGACGTGACCTACGACCAGAACAGCGGAACCGTGAGCTGGAACGTCGGTTCAGTCGGCACGCATACGGTCAGTTCCTCGCGCCGCGAAATGTCCTTCCAGATCTCATTTATGCCCAACATCAATCAGGTCAATCAGGCGCCTTTTCTGGTCAACAAGGCGGTACTCAATGCCACGGACAATTTTACCGGAGCAGAGCTTATGAGCGAGCAGGATCCTCTCTCAACGCGCTTTAGCACCGACCCGGCGTACAGGGAAGGGGATGAAGTGGTCGGACAGTAACGGAGATGCGTATTGACAGTCACGATAGATAGAGTTATACTGCCGCCAAGTCCGCACGTGGCACAAGACATACATTTTCCTTCTCCTTGGGATAGGAGAAGGGAGACCCTTCTTGCCGTTCCGTCATCCACAACAGTCCTCCTCTGTGCGAGGGATGAACGTCGGCGGGAAGGGCTCTTTTTTATGGACTCAGGCATCAAGACATCTTCTTTCCGAGTCCGCTTTTTTGATATACAATTCGTCCATGGCAAAAAACGCCGAGCCGGCCCTGATGGACCTCGTCATTTCGCTCGCTAAACGGCGCGGTTTTGTTTATCCAAGCTTCGAGATCTACGGAGGATTCGCAGGATTTTTTGACTATGGCCCCTATGGGTTGGCGCTTAAGAATAATATCAAGAACATCTGGTGGAAACAGTTCGTCACGGATCGCGATGATACGTACGGTATTGACTCTGTCATTGTTACAAAGAAAGAGGTTTTGCAAGCGAGCGGGCATGCCCGGGGTTTCGCTGACATGGTCACGGAATGCGAGAAATGCAAACGCCGTTTTCGGGTTGAGCAATTGACTGACAAACGGCAATGTCCGGAATGCGAAGGGAAGCTCGGTGAAGCCAGGCACTTTTACATGATGCTTGAAACGCATGTCGGAGTCTTGAAGAACGACGACTCTCTGGCATATCTCCGTCCCGAGACGGCGCAGGGCATATTCACGAATTTCAAGAATATCGTCGATTCATTTCATCCGAAGCTGCCATTCGGCATCGCTCAGATCGGCAAGGCCTTTCGGAATGAGGTCGCACCGCGCGATTTTCTTTTCCGTCTCCGCGAGATTGAGCAGATGGAGGTCGAATATTTCATCAGACCCGAATCATGGCAAGATGCCTTCGCTCTGTGGCAGGGGGAGATGAGGGCTTTCATCGCTTCGGTAGGCATCGATCCGGCAAAAGTCTCGGAACTTGAGGTCGCCGAAGCCGACCGCGCCCACTACTCGAAACGCACGATCGATTTTGAATTTGAATTTCCCTTTGGCAAGAAAGAGCTTTATGGATTGGCATATCGGACCGATTATGACCTGAAAAATCATGCGGCGGCGAGCGGCATCGATCTGTCCTATTTGGATGAAGAGACAGGAGAGAAGCTCGTGCCTCACGTGATCGAGCCGTCACTGGGCGTCGATCGGACGGTCTTAGCCGTTCTTTTGAGCGCGTATCGAGAAGACGAGCTCGCGGGAGAAAAGAGAACCTATCTGAAATTGAACCCGTCAGTCGCGCCCTCTAAAGTCGCTGTCTTCCCGCTTCTCCGGAATAAACCGGGGCTCGTCAAAAGAGCCGAGGAAATTTTCAAATCGCTCAAGAAAACGGTTCCGTCGGCGATTTTCGACGATAACGGCAATATCGGCAAACGCTACCGCCGGCAGGATGAGATCGGCACGCCGTATTGCGTCACAATAGATTTTGAAACGATTGAAAAAGACGCCGGAATCACCGTCCGCGACCGAGATACGGGCAAACAGGAACGGATCGCCGAAAAAGATCTGGCTAGCTACATTGCGGAGAAGATAGGAACCGGCAATGGCTGATAAATCCAGATAACAATCAAATCGCATGCATATCAAGAAACTGGCCCACTGCTGCCTGGTGATCGACCTCAAAAAAGTCCGGATACTGCTTGACCCGGGGTACTTTAGCGTTGAAAAACATCAGGCCGTCAAAAATGTCGACATAGTGCTCATCACGCACGAGCATCAGGATCATTTTCATATAGAATCTCTGAAAGAACTGGTCAAACGGGAGCGAGAGGTCGTTGTTATCACCAATGACGCTGTCGGTGAAATGCTCGCCAAGGAAGGCATCAAACATCGCGTCATGAAGCAGGGGGATGCGGTATTAGTAAAAGATATTCATATCGAGGCTCACGGCGAAAAACACGCGGTCATCTACCGGACTATCCCGCAGGTTTCAAACATCGGCTATTACATAGAGAATCCGTCGCGCCCAGCCGGTTTCTTTTATCCCGGAGATGCGCTGACCGATCCCAAGAAGACGATCGATGTCCTGGCTCTGCCGGTCGCCGGTCCGTGGATAAAACTTTCAGAATCAATCGATTACGCCCTTTCCCTCACGCCTCGTCTGGCTTTTCCAGTCCATGACGCTCAGAGAATCCCGTCGCAACATCTCATACCGGAAAAGGTCTTGTCGGCGAACGGCATTGAATTCATCAAACTGGAAGAAGGCGGCGAAATAGAGGTCTAGGGGACAGCCGCGGGCGAATTTGCTAGAGTAGGCCTATGAAATTCAGCAAAAAGATCCTCGACAGCGGACTGCGCTTCGTCCTCGTGCCCATGAGAGACAATCCGTCCGTAACCGTCCTCGTCATGGTCGAGGCCGGTTCGAAATATGAGACAAAGGAGTTAAATGGCCTTTCGCATTTTCTGGAGCACATGGTCTTCAAAGGTACGCCCAAACGGCCGAAGGCCATCGACATTTCCCGCGAGCTCGATTCCATCGGCGCGCACTACAACGCTTTTACGGCGCAAGAATTCACCGGCTATTACGCCAAAGCTGATGCCCGCCATTTCGACAAGATCCTCGACGTAGTTTCCGATATGTACTTGCACCCGCTATTCGATGAAAAAGAGATCACCAAGGAAAAGGGCGTGATCATCGAAGAGATCCGTATGTATCAGGACTTGCCCCAGCGGCATGTGCATGACATTTTCATGCAGTTGCTCTACGGCGACCAGCCGGCCGGCTGGAACGTAGCAGGCACCGAGGAAACCGTGCGCTCCTTCAATCGCGAGCATTTCCTCAAATACCGGAGTGAGCACTATGTGAGCGGCGCCACGACTGTGATCATCGCCGGCGCTTTTGACGAGCGCGCGGCCGAGAAAGCCGTGGAAAAAGCATTTGCCGGTGTTTCGGCCGGCGCGAAGGCGGGAAAGGTCCCGGTCAAGGAAGCTCAAACGGAACCGCGGGTGCGGACAGATTTCAAGGAGACTGACCAGACTCATCTCGTGATCGGCGTGCGGACATTTCCCGTTCTCGACGAACGGATGCCCGCCGCGGCGGTGCTTTCGACCGTTCTCGGCCGCGGCATGAGCTCGCGGCTCTTCTCGAAAATGCGCGACGAGCTCGGCATCTGCTATTACGTGAAGACCGATCACGATCCCTTCACCGATCACGGCATCCTCTCGATCTCTGCCGGCGTGGACAATGCCCGCGTCGAGGAAGGGATCAAAGGCATATTGGAAGAATGCAAGCATCTGAAGAATGAATCCGTCCCCGAGGTCGAGCTCAAGAAAGCCAAAGACTATATTGCCGGCACGACCATGCTCGAGCTCGAGACTTCCGACGCGCGGGCGGAATTCTGCGGGTATCAGGAGATCCTGAAAAAAATGATCGAGGGGCCAGATCAGCTGATCGCCAAAATCAATAAGGTCAGCGCCGCGGAAGTGAGGAAACTGGCGAGTCAGATATTCACGGATGATAAGCTGAATATGGCGCTGATCGGGCGCTTCAAGGACGGAGAGGCATTCAAGCCGTATTTTAAATTGGCCTAGCTTCCGCTATACTATTCATATGCCGGAATCCTCGCGAGACATCGTCGTTCGTATTAACACCGGAACGATTATCCGCTTTTTTCTGGCCGTCATCCTCCTGCTGGCTCTCTACTACATGTCCGATATCGTGCTCGTCGTCTTGGCCGCCATTGTCATCGCCTCGGCCATCGAACCGGTCGTCCGCCGTCTGAAACGGCACAAGTTCCATCGGGTCCTGGCCGTCATCCTCATCTACGTGGTCGTCACCGCCATCGTCTCCGCCATCCTGATCTTCTTCGTGCCGGTCGTGGCCAATGACGCCGTCAGTTTTCTCAATAACCTTCCGCGAAATATCTCCCTCGAAGAGCTCTGGAGCCCCATCTCGAATATCGGCTTCAACTTCGGATCGGTTCCGCAGACGTTCTCGCAGCATACTATTTCCGTCTCCGATTTCATCAGCGGCTTGCAGGCGGTCATCGTCGGTACCAGCGCCTCGGCCTTCCATACGGCCTCCGTGCTCTTCGGTGGCGTGCTCTCGTTCCTGCTCATTGTCGTCCTGTCTTTCTACCTGGCTGTCCAGGAAGAAGGCGTCGGGGATTTTCTCCGCATCCTCGCTCCGGTCAAGCATCACAATTACATCATGGACCTTTGGAAGCGCTCGCAGAGGAAAATCGGCCTCTGGCTTCAGGGACAGATCATTTTGGGCATCGTGGTCGGCATCCTCGTCTATGTCGTCCTGATGCTCCTCGGCATTCCGCACGCACTGCTTTTGGCCGTGCTGGCCGGGATCTTCGAGATCATCCCCGTCTTCGGCCCGATCATATCTTCGATCCCGGCAATTCTTCTGGCCTTTGCCGACCGCGGATTCGGGACCGGCGTGCTTCTGGTCGCCCTCTATGTCATCATCTATCAGTTCGAAAGCCAGCTCTTCTACCCTCTGGTGGTGAAGAAGATCGTCGGCATATCGCCGATCGTAGTCATCCTGGCCTTGGTCGTCGGCGCCAAACTAGCCGGCCTCTTGGGCGCGCTCGTGGCCGTGCCGCTCTCCGGCGCCCTGATGGAATACGTCCGCGACATCGAGAAGTACAAGAAAGCGGAGATCGCCGAACGCGCGGTCCTCGGGAAACAGACCTCGGAGTAGCGGCCGGTACTGCATCGTCTTTCCTCTCACCATGCCGCAGCCAAAATCATTCTATATCACGACCACTTTGCCGTATGTGAATTCCGAGCCCCATATCGGTCATGCCATGGAGATCGTCCGCGCCGACGCGATCGCGCGTCACAAGAGCGCTCTCGGCTACGAAGTATTCTTCAATACCGGCACTGATGAGCACGGCCTCAAGATCCTGGAAAAGGCATCCAGCCTGAACGAGCTCCCGCAGACGTTCGTCGACCGGCTAGTCAAAAAATACACCGGGCTCAAAGGCCTGCTCGGCCTCTCGAACGACCTCCACTTCGTTCGCACTACCGACCCGGAGCATATCAGCGCGGCTCAGGAATTCTGGAAGCGCTGCGACACGCGCGGCTGCATTTACAAGAAACAATACAAGGCCAAATACTGTCCGGGCTGCGAGCTCGAGAAGACCGACAGCGAGATCGAAAATGGCCACTGCTTTCTTCATCCGAATATAGACCTCGTCATTATCGAAGAAGAGAACTATTTTTTCCGCTTCAGCATTTTTACGAAGCAGCTCCTCGATCTCTATGAGAAGAGACCGGATTTCGTTCTGCCGCGCTTCCGTCTGAATGAGATCCAGGCTTTCGTCGAGCGCGGCCTCGAAGATTTCAGCATTTCCCGCCTGAAGAGCAAGATGTCCTGGGGAATTCCGGTGCCCGGCGATCCGCTGCATGTCATGTACGTCTGGTTCGACGCGCTCGTCAGCTATATTTCGACGCTCGGCTGGCCGGATGACGCCAAAAGCTTTGAAAAGTTTTGGCAAAACGGCACGCCCGTTCAATATTGCGGAAAGGATAACCTCCGTCAGCAGTCAGCCATGTGGCAAGCCATGCTCATGGCGGCGGGATTGCCGGGCACGCACCAGATAATCGTGAACGGTTTCATTACCGGCGAAGGCGGCTTAAAAATGTCCAAGTCTCTCGGCAATGCCGTTGATCCCTTAGATATTGTCAAGGAATACGGCACCGATGCGCTCCGGTACTACGTGATCAGGGAAGCGTCGCCTTTTGAAGACAGCCCTTTCAGTCCGGAACAGTTCAAGGAAGCGTATAACGCCCATCTGGCCAACGGCTTGGGAAATCTGGTTTCACGCATCATCAAAATGTCTGAGACGAATGCTGTTTCTTTCGATCAGGCGGTGTTCGATAAAGTCAGGCAATCGGAAGAAATAGTAGGCCTCGAGGCGAGACAAGCGGCCGGATTCGAGACCTACGATCTTCAAAAGGCCGCGAATGCCGTCTGGGATTTGATCGCGGCTACCGACGGCATCGTCGAAGAGCGCCAGCCATTCAAAAAGATCAAGACGGAAAAGACCGCAGCCGAGAATGATATCCGGGAACTTTTAGCCCGCTTGCGGATGATCGGGCTCATGCTCTCGGCCATCATGCCCGAAACCGCCGCGACCATCATCGATTTGATCGAGAAAAATAAAATGCCGGCGTCGCCTTTGTTTGCGCGAAAGTGACGCCGGCGACCGAGAGCGACCACTTGTGACTATGAAATACATCGATGTCCACGGACATTTAAATTTCGCGGCCTATAAAGACGACAGGGAAGAAGTCATTAAGCGTGCCGCCGCCGCCGATATCGGCATGATCACGGTAGGCACGCAAATCGACACGTCGCGCGCCGCGCTCGAATTGGCCCGCGCCCATCCGCGGATGTGGGCCGCCGTTGGCCTGCATCCCATTCACACCAATGCCTCCCATCACGATCTGCAGGAACTCGGACCCGAAGGTAAAGCATTCACCTCGCGCGGTGAACGCGTCGATGTCGAGGCGTATAGAAAACTAGCCGTGGACCCAAAAGTCGCAGCTATTGGCGAATGCGGCCTCGATTATTACCGTCTCGACGATTCGACTCTCGCTCTGCAGAAAAAAACATTCGAGGCCATGATCGATCTGGCGAACGAAGTCAAGAAGCCGCTGATGCTTCATATCCGAAACGGGTCGGGCACGTCGGCCTATCGTGAGGCCTATCGGCTCGTGAAGCAGCGCGCAAAAGTGCGCGGCAACCTCCATTTCTTCGCGGGCAGCGTCGAGGAAGCCCGGCCCTTCGTCGATCTGGGCTACACATTTTCTTTTACCGGCGTCATCACTTTTGCCAGAGATTATGATGAGGTCATTCGATATCTGCCTCTTGACCGCATCATGTCGGAAACCGATTGTCCCTATGTTACGCCCCTACCGCACCGAGGCAAAAGGAACGAACCGCTCTATGTGATCGAAGTCGCAAGAATGATCGCCAAGATCAGAAGCGAGGATGAGACGCGCGCGGGCCAGCAGTTGATCAAGAACGCCTGCGATTTCTTCGGCATCTCTTGACGGGCTCGGTCGGCATATGCGGGTCGAATGGACATCTCGCGACCAGCTGTGCTATCTTTCGGCAAGATAAAGCGGCTTTGATCCGGCTGGCCGCCGGAAACATCTAGGGAAAAAAGGAGGAAACAATGCCTACTCGCTTTGGTGTCAATACCGCCGACGTGGCAGCCAAGTTCGCCATGTTCGCGGACCTCGGCGTCGTTACCGTGCCGGACGACTACGAACATGGGAGCCGGCTCGGCTCGTTCGTCCGGACGAATCTCTGGAAGTTCTACCACATCGATTCAAATATCAGTGATCGCCACTTCCCAAACCCATCGAGGATCCTGAAACCCGGCGACAAACTCCTCGTCCAGGTTTTTAGGCAGGTGCTGCCGGGGGTCGCGACATTCAAAGAGTGCATGACGTTTCTCGGCTTGAAGAAAGCCGTCTACCCCGGCGCGCAGGGAGCGTCGCTGGTCTGGGAAGAGAAGCGAAACGAGTTGCCGAAAGACATCTGGCTGGGCTCTTACGACGATAAAAGTCGCCTCTGGAAAGATGCCGACGGTTTCCATTGGCTGCCGGGGGTGCAGGTCTACGGGAACGGAGTCTGCAGATTTTACCTCTTCAGGTTGGACAAGGACATGCCGGCGTCCCGCGGCTTCCTCTGTTTCAGCGAGATCGTATAGCCGAGGGGCTATTCGGGCCGTGCTTCACCGCAGCGGCCCGTTTTTATCCGGACATATCTTTATCAAAACCAGAACCTAATTTGATATTGATTTTATCTCCCTCTGCTATATTCCGGACGTCTTCCGCTTGCGGGAAGAGGGTCGTCGTGATACGCTCGTACTACATTAATAATAAATGCAAAGAATAATAGCAGTAAGTCCTTAGCGCTTTTCCGCCTGCGGAAGCAATAAGGTCCCGGAGCTCGATCGAGAACGGGTCACTGACTGCAAAATCCATGGAAGACAATCACGATGACCGCCAGACGGTCTATGAGATAGGGTATCTCATCTTAAGCACGGTGAAGGAAGATGAAGCGCCTCATGAAGCCGACAAGCTGAAGAAGATCATCGCCGATTCCGGCGCGGTCATCATCGCTGAAGAGATCCCGCACAAAGAACGCTTGGCCTACATCATGCGGAGGAAAAGCGTGGCCGGTTCGTATAAAAATTATGACGAGGCCTATTTCGGCTGGGTCAAATTCGAACTCTCCCCGAGCAAGGTGGAAGCTGTGAAAAAAACGGTAGAGGGTCTGCCGTCGATCCTCAGAATGATCCTGGTCATGACGCTGCGCGAGAATACTTATCTGGGAAAGCGGGCGCCGGCTTTGACGGTGAAACCCTTGCCTTCGCTTGACGAGAAGGCGCCGCCGCCTTCAGCGGCTTCGATCGAAGAAATGGATAAGAGCATTGACGAAATGGTCAAAGCGGTATAGTGAACTTGATTATCTAAATCTGATTTAATCTAACTTATCACCATGTATCTGAACAAAGCATTGATCATCGGCAATCTGACGCGCGACCCGGAGCTGAAGGCCCTGCCCTCCGGCACCAAGGTCTGCAGTTTCGGATTGGCCACCAACCGCACGTATAAGGACAAGGACGGCCAAAGAAAGGATTCCACCGAATTCCACAATATCGTGGCCTTCGCCAAGCTCGGCGAACTTAGCGCGCAGTATCTGAAAAAGGGACAGCAGGCTCTGGTCGAGGGACGCATCCAGACGCGCTCATGGGACGCGCAGAACGGCGAGAAAAAATACCGCACGGAGATCATCGCCGAAAACATCCAGTTCGGCTTTAAATCTGCCGGCGCCGGCAGCGCGGCAAGTGTTCCAGGTGCAAGTGGGGCCGGGGGCGCGGGCAAGGAAAGTCCTGTCGACGAAAAAGGCAAGGACGGTGCCGGATCGGAGAACATCGAATATCCGAGCGAAGAGATCAACCCCGACGACATTCCATTTTAGAAACTCGCGACGAAAGCATTAAAATCCCATGAAAAAACAATGCTATTTCAGCCAGCACAATATCAGGCTGATCGACTATAAAGATACCGAGATCCTGAAAAAATTCCTCAACCCGCACGGCCGCATCTTGAGCCGCAAGCGGAGCGGCATTACGGCAAAATATCAGCGCCAGCTCGCGGTCGCCGTCAAACGCGCGCGGTTCATGGGTCTTCTGCCCTACGTTGCGCGATAGCGTCACTTATTCACTCGCTCGCGGTATTCTCCAGTCGCGGTGTTGATGCGGATGATGTCCCCCTCGTTCACGAACAGAGGAACGCTTACCGTGGCGCCCGTTTCAAGCGTGACGGTCTTCTGCCCGCCCGTGGCGGTGTCGCCTTTCAGGTTTGGCGGTGCCTCGGTCACTTTAAGTTCGGTGCTGATCGGCAGCTTGAAACCGATAGCAGTACTTTTAAAGATGAG
>JAXDMJ010000009.1:0-5373 GCA_034666165.1 Candidatus Parcubacteria bacterium | reverse complement strand
CCGTGACGTTTTTGACGGCCCGGCCGCGCTCGACTATAATCCGTGTACCATGAAAAAAATCGTATCCGCGCCCAAGGCTCATCCCAAACATGAGCGAACTCTCGTTATCATCAAACCCGACGGCATTCAGCGCGGATTGATCGGCGAAGTCATCCGGCGTTATGAACAGAGCGGATTGAAGCTCGTCGCCCTCAAAATGCTCGTGCCGACGGAGAAAATGGTCGAAGAGCACTATTCGCTCGATCCCGCATGGAAACTGAAGACCGGAGAAAAGAATCTCAAAGCTTATCGCGATAAAGGCCTCAAGCCGCCGCACGACGATCCGATCAAACAATCGGATATGATCCTCAAAAAATTGAAGAAGTACCTTTCGAGCGGCCCGGTCATCGCCATGGTCTGGCAGGGCGCGCACGCCGTGGCCATCGTGCGGAAATTAACGGGCAGCACCGAGCCCCTGATGTCCGACGTCGGCACGATCCGCGGCGATTATGTCATCGATTCCTACAAGATGTCGGATGACGATGTCCGCGCCATTAGGAACATCGTGCACGCCTCCGGCACGGTCGAAGAAGCCGGCGCCGAGATCGGCTACTGGTTCAAGAAAAATGAGGTCATCGACTACAAACTCCTGGTCGAGCAGATGCTCTACGACATCGAGCTCGGCGGAATTTTGGCCTGACCTTGCATTTTTATAAAAAAAGAATAGACTCTGAGCAGATTGCAGGAGTAAATTCCACAAAGTTGAATCTTGCGGGCTCGGCTTAAGAACAGGTAGAGCTGTTCCTTTTCTTCTGCGACCCATTGCGGCGTTTGGAGCTCGGCCGCCCACCTGTCTCGACAGGGATTCTACTCTTGCAATCCACAGTGAACGTCTGATCGCGGTATTTACAGGGACCGTGGGCAGGCGTTTTCTGTTATAATTGGCCAATGCCGACCTATCTCGCCGCACTCATCATCCTAGCCATAGTCCTCGTCGCCCAGGTCCAAAGTGTCCACGGCATGTATGCAAGCTCGCCGTTCTTCGACATTGTCATGCATGTCTTGGGCGGCATCGGCATCGGCCTCTTCATGCTGGCGCTCATCGATTCAGGGGTGATTCGCCCGCGCAATAAAAGCCGCGCTATCATCGCCGGCGCGCTCGCGGCCGGCATAGTCTGGGAGATCATCGAAGCCTATTTCGATATCAATGGATATAAATTGTGGACGAGCGCCTACTTTCTCGACACCGCCAAAGACCTGGTGAACGACCTGATCGGCGGCACGCTTATCGGCTGGCTTTCGCGGCACCGCTCGGTCTTGAACCCTGACGGAGATTCATGAATGGTCAATCAAACCTAACCTTTTGTTCAGGCGTGGGCACGGTCACCGGGGCGAATTTCTTGCTCGAATCGCCGGGGGGAACGCGCCTGCTCGTCGATTGCGGCCTGGTCCAGGGAGAAAGAGTGGCGCTCGACGAAAACCGCGAGCCGTTTCCCTATGACCCCTCGTCGATCGCCGCTCTTCTCGTCAGCCACGCGCACCTTGACCATGTCGGCCGCATCCCGAAATTGGTCAAGGACGGCTATGCGGGTCCCATCTATTCGACGCCGCAGACCCGCGAGCTCGCCGAACTGGTGCTCACCGATGCCGTCAGGATCCTGGCGTCTGAAGCCGAACAAGAGGGGACGACGACGCTCTACGATCTTACTGACGTCGAGGCGGTTGTTCCGCGCTGGCAGACGATCGCCTATCATGAAAAATTCAAGCTGGCCGCGGATGTTTCGATTTTACTGAAAGACGCGGGGCACATTCTCGGTTCGGCGATGATCGAAATTACTCTCGGCGGCGCCGGCAATGGGGGCGAAGCGGGCGCGGACGGCAAAAAATTCCTTTTTACGGGCGACCTCGGCAATTCGCCGGCGCCGCTCCTACGTGACACCGAGCCGGTGGGGGACGCGGACTATCTCATCATGGAAAGCGTCTACGGCGACCGCAATCACGAGTCGCTCGAAGGCCGCACCAACAAATTTCGACAGATCATCATTGATACCATGGCGCGCGGCGGCACTCTGGTCATTCCGGCATTTTCGATCGACCGCACACAGGTCCTGCTCTATGAATTGAATAACATGGTCGAACAGAAAAAGATCCCTGCCGTGCCGGTCTTCGTCGATTCGCCCATGGCAATCAAAGCCACCGAGATCTATAAGGCCAACACGGACCTGTTCAACGAGCGCGTACGCGAACAGATCGCCCGCGGCGACAATATTTTTGCCTTTCCGCATCTCGAATACACCATGTCGGCAGGCGAGGCGGGCGACATCGAGCGCTTGAAAGGGGCGAAGATAATCATGGCCGGATCAGGCATGTCGGTCGGCGGACGGATCATCGGCCACGAAGCCCATTATCTGCCCGATCCAAAAAGCACGATTCTTTTGGTCGGTTATCAGGCCGCCGGCTCTCTCGGGCGTCGTTTGGCCGAAGGTGCCAAGGAAGTCCATATTCACGGAGAGACGATCAAAGTCAGAGCCCGCATCGAGACGCTCTACGGCTACTCGGCGCACAAAGACGGGGATCACTTGGTCGAGTTCGTCGCAACCGCATCCGACCGGCTGAAGCAGGTATTCACAGTCATGGGCGAACCTTCCGCCTCGATGCATCTGGCGCAAAGGATCAATGACGAGCTGGGTAAAAAAGCGCTCGTGCCGGAGCGCTTAAAAAAATACGCCTTATAACGACTGATTAAAAAACAGGATATAAGAAAACCTCGGAAGGTTAAGAAAGAATGGGACCCTCCGAGGCGTTGTATGAAACGCGTCGCATTGAAATCCCAGATCACAGCTTGATCGGGGCAATGTGTCAGCATCCAGCATGATTCTAGCATCCTTGCGATCTTTATGTTAATCGTCGCTTGAGTTCGGCACGATGATCATGCAAGAAAAGGGACCCCGAAAAGGACAGTTTCCGGGGTCCCAGGTGAAGCGCGCGCGATTGAGGTTCCCTGAAGATAATCAGGGCAAACGAACGCACTTCTTCGCTTCAGATGCACCGTGGAATCAGTGCTGCGCTACCGTACCACGTCCACGATTTTTTTGAAAGCCCCCGGCTTAAATTCCGCGAGATGAGCCAAAGATTTGCGGTCAAGGCCGATTTTTTTCTTTTTGGCCAGGCCCATGAATTTTGAATATGAAAAACCGAGGGGACGGAGCGCGGCGTTGATCTTCACGTTCCAGAGCCGCCGGAAATCTCCTTTCTTGTCGCGGCGATGGGCGAATGAATAGGCGCCGGCATGCAAGAGTCCTTCAGTCGCCGCGCGCTCGGTCGTGGAGCGGCGATGGCGGAATCCCTTGGCGGCGCGGAGCGTCGAGCGGCGATACTTCAGGGCGTGAACTGCTTTCTTGACGCGGGTCATGGTAGAGGGTTATTTCGCGGATGGTTATTTCTGATTGGCTAAAAAACGGCTCTGGCTTTTGTTATCCATATGGACGCGGACGTAGCCTTTTTTGCGCGCGGCCACGCGCGTGCGCTCCTTGGCATTGAAATGATTCTGGCCGGCTTTGCGCGACAGGATCTTCCCCGTGCGGGTGATCTTGAATCGTTTGGCGTAGGATTTGGTGGTTTTGATCATGGTACGTCGATTTGCGATCACTTCTTCTCGATAATAATGGTGAGTCCTTTCGGTCCTTTGACGACTGGTTGCGCAACTTTGTACTCGACCGTCACCAGCTTCAGGATCCGTTCCAGCCGTTCTTTAAGGAAATTGAGCTCCATGTACTTGGAGCGGCCGACGAGGAAGAGGTCGATCTTTACGCGGTCGCCTTCAGTGAGCCATTCTGCGACTCTTTTGGCTTTGAGCTCGAGATCGCGCTCGCCGGTGCCGATCTTGACTTGGATGATCTTCAATTCGCTCGTGGCTGTCCGCTGTTTGGAAACCTTGACCTTCTTCTTTTCATCGTACTGGTACTTGCCGTAATCCATGATCTTGGCCACCGGCGGCACGGCCGTGGGGGAGACCTCGATCAGGTCCAAATCACGTTTTTGGGCTTCGGCCAGAGCCGTCGAAAGTCTGATCACGCCGAGATTCTCGCCTTCGCCGGTGATGACACGCAGTTCGGACGCCTTGATTTGGTGGTTTATTTTGACGCGGATAGCCAAGTGATTCGGTTACAGGAGGTATTTATAGCATACGGCTCGTCATAAGGCAATCTGGCGAATATCATGGCATCAAAAGACTTGGCTATAGAAACTGGCGCACCAACCGGATCAATATTTCCGGGATGCGCTCGATGAAAAACCGCGATCTCCATTCGGCGAGCAAGATCTCTTTCGATTTCTCCAGGTCAGATATGAAATGGGAAGCCAGTTCATCGGCGAACTTGGGCTCGAGCGAGATGATATTAGCTTCGAAGTTATAGAGCAGGCTGACATGATCAAGGTTTAGCGAACCGACGGTTCCCCAGCCGTCGTCGATCGCGATGGTCTTGCTGTGGATGATCGCGCCGTCGATATTGGGGTAAAGAAAGATACGCACGCCGGCTTCAAGCAGGCTGGTGAAGAAGGAACGGGCCCCGAGGTCGAGCGATGGATAGTGGTCCGACCGCTCGGGAATGATGATGCGCACATCGACGCCGCGCTTGGCCGCCGCTCTTATCGCCCGGAGCAAACGGCCGGTCGGTACGAAATAGGGCGTCGTGATGTACGCATACCGCTTGGCCTCGCGCAACGCCTCGACAATGCTCGAGTAAATGTGCCGCTGTCCCGGAGCGGGATTGTTTGTGATGTAGCGGAACTTGGGATCTCGCATAAATGTACGCGGGGGCAGTTTCCTGACTTTCTTGGCCCGCGCCCACATGCGTTCAAAGGCGTTCGACATCTCCAAAACCACGCTGCCCTCCAGGCGGACATTGGTGTCGCGCCAGTTTCGCATGCTGTCCTGAACGGAAATGCTGCCCGTATAGCCGACAGCGTCGTCGATGACGAGCGTGCGCCGGTGATTGCGTAAAAACCATGAGCGAAAATTCGGCGTCCTGAAATAGCCGGGTATGAGCGTTCGCCAGAAAAGAAGATCGATGCCTTTGCCTTTCAATTCGTCGGCTATATTGCTGCCGAAAAATGTGAAACTGCCGGCCGCGTCCCAGAGAAATCTGACTCGGACGCCGGCTTTGGCGCGCTCGGCGCAGATATTGATGAGTTTTTGGCCGAAGTCGTCTTTGACGAAAATAAATTGCTCGAGGACGATCGTCTTTCTCGCCCGCGCGCAATCGGTGAGCATGGCCAGCCAGGCTTCTTCGTTTTGAGCGTATAATTTCCATCTGGTCGGTTCGGCCATACGGACAAGTATAGGGGAAAATGGGCGAAGGCGAAACGGGAAAAGATTATGCTACGATATGGCTG
>JAXDMJ010000008.1:0-4736 GCA_034666165.1 Candidatus Parcubacteria bacterium | reverse complement strand
GAACCGGATCGAAGTCGTTCCGTACCGGTGGCCGCACGGTGAAAGCCTTATCCCGGTGGCGATCGTCTGTGACGTCACTGATATTGGCCGCGTCTTAAGCCATCCGACCACCCACATGGAACGGCCGCGGATCAATAAAGCCAGTTCGCTTCTCATCCCTTATTGAACAAGAGATTGGCGAGGGCTTTTTTATATCGTATGGCGCGGCGAATCGAGGCCTTTAGAGGCAGATTTGCTATAATTTCAATAAGACTTTTTATGAAATACACTTGCCTCATGCATCCGGAAATCATTTCCGAAACTCCGGGAAAGTGTCCGAAGTGCGGCATGGCGCTTGTGCCCCAAAGTGATGGCGTGAAACCGAAGATCCTGCCTCGTGACGACCGCGGCCTCGGTGTCTTGACGTGGAGAAATTACCTGCCCCTCATAGTCATTGTCGGGCTGATCCTGCTTTCAATCGCCGCGTCCTCTCTTGGAGAAAGTCAGACCGGCGCTTTCTCTTGGCCGGGAGCCATCATGCATTTCATGGCCGGCTTTTTCATCGTCTTTGGCGGCTTCAAATTGTTGGATTTGAAAGGCTTTGCCGAAGGCTATTCCACTTATGATATTTTGGCGCGGCGCGTCACTGCCTATGCGTACGCGTATCCTTTCATAGAGATCATATTCGGTCTAACAATGATCTACGGCAGCCAAAACCGTCTTTTGCTCTGGATCGAATTCGCCGTCATGGCGTTCAGCGGTTTCGGAGTCGCGCTTAAGTTCATGAAACGCGAGGAGATCCAATGCGTCTGTCTCGGGACTTTTCTCAAGATCCCGCTCACGAAAATCACTCTGGTCGAAGATTTCGGCATGGCGGTTTTGGCATCGCTGCTCCTGTATTTGACATGACAAACACGGCCACCGCCTATTCTGAACATGCCGGAAAGGTCGTCGAAGCCGGACGGCGCTTCAAGCACGTCATGGCTTTGAATCTCGATCCGCGGACTAATTATGGGGAAGGTTTGATCCGTTGCATCTTGAGCCGCGAAGGAGATGTTTCAGTCAAAGGCTCCGTCGATCGGAGCGAATTGCATAAGGTCAAAGGCGCCGACCTCGAACATTTCGAGATCGGCGATGCAATCGTCATAAAGAATCAAGATGAGATCATCCGACAGATCATCCGATCGGGCCAGGTGTTCATCGGCCTCGAAGATCCGGAGATCTGGATAGACGAAATGACCGACCTCTTGCACCTGTATGTGACCCTACCTCTCATCGATCTCTATGACGAAAGGAAGTCCAGGATACACCTGGGCCATGCCGTCGGCCGTGATCTCGATTCTCTGGAAATGACCGTCTCGTCGCTCATTGCCGGCCATGGCGGCGACGCCAAGGAACTGTCCGTGGCGCCGAAGAATTCGCGCGGATTCCGCAATAATCTCTTCGAGTCAAGCAAGCGAGAAGGCGACACTGACTATTCGGTAGTCTGCGTGGCGGTTGCCCGAGATATGGGAAAACCGTGGACTTTCGGCGACATCGCATTTAATCCGAATGATCAAGGGATTCCATGGATCGGAGGGCATGCATCTCCCGGCCCGCTCTTTTCGGAGAATTTTCTCGATCTCGGCAGGGGGAAACGTCTTGGAGTGATGAACGGGCGCGAGGCCAATATCGAATCCGGCAAACGGACTCTCTATGGCATGTTTTCGGTGGGATTATTCGTCTACGATTACGAGAACGGAAAAATCGATTGGGTCTCGCCGGAGCCTCTGATCCGCGACAGCGCGGCGCGGACCATTACGTTCGCCAGTCAGTTCGTGGAGACGGGCACAGGCGAGGGTGTTCTCTACGCCCATGTCGACGACTCGTTCGTCCGGGCTTACACCCTTCGGGCGGAGGGCATGAAGGCACTGCTGCCGAAGGGCGATTTTCTATGATATAATTTTTCCATGGTCCTGGAAAGAAATCCCCGATTTCAGGCGCTGCCGCCATTACAGCCAGTACCGCCGCTACCGCCGCTGTCCGAGGAAATTCTCGTGCGCCTCGGTATTTTTTTTACCATAATCCTGCTCGCGGTTATCGGTATCAGTGAAATCTTTGTGCCGGAGAGACTGCCCGCAAATCTGCCCGTGACTCCTGTCACGAACCTGCCGGTTCCGGTTCCGCCGCAGCCGATCACGCCCTCTGAGATCGATCATGGCGATCGCTCCAAGCAGCAGGTGATATTCACTTTCGACGGCAACGAGAGCAGTCAATCGGCCGACCTCATGTTAGAGATCTTGGCCAAACATCACGTCAAGGCCACTTTTTTCCTGACCGGCAAATTCGTCAATGCCTTTCCGGATGTCGTTCGGAAGATCGTCGCCGGCGGCCATGAGATTTTTAATCACAGCTTCAGCCATCCGTTCTTTACGGCACTGTCTGACGATGAGATTTCGCAACAATTGCAGAAAATGGACCAGAGCCTTTTCCAAGTCGCCGGCATCACGGCCAAGCCGTACTTCCGTCCGCCCTACGGCGACCGGAATTCGCGGGTCCTCTCTGCCGCCTTTAAAGCGGGATATCAGTCGGTCTATTGGAGCGCAGATACGCGCGATTGGCAGGAGACCGAAGGTCGGACCGCCAAAGATGTCAAAGAGTATATCCTCTCCCATGTCGCGCCGGGCACTATCTATCTCATGCACGTCGGCACGAAGATTACCGGCGAGATTCTTGATGAGGTGTTGACTTCAATAGAAGGGCGCGGCTATAAGATCGTCTCCTTGACGCAAGGTTTATGATCGAGTTTGATGCGTAATTTTATCGCGTGTCTGTCGTCACATGGTATACAAATCATGAATTCGCACACTACACGTCTGTTCATAAGCTTGTTCGTGGCCGTCCTCCTAGTGACCGCGCCTATGACGAGCTTTGCCAAAAATAACGGTAACGGCCACGGAAATGGCCGTGTAAATGGCCACGGCAATGGCAATTCCGAGGAAAAAAATATCGAAAAGGCGCAAAATATAGCGAATAATGAGGACAAGAACGTGGCTCAAAATCAGAATAAAGAAAATAAGATAACAGGAAAAAGTGATCGCGAAAGCATCAGTGCAGACATGCAGAGCATACATGACGACGAGAAGAGCTGTTGGCGCGCTTTCGGACATTTGATTGCCCCCGGCTGGATAAGACACAATGGGCCGATCGATATCAGCCTTGAATGTAACTTGCCATTTGGCATCGCGAAGAAAATCAGCGGCAGCAACGCCTCGTCTACGCCTGATGTTACCGCGCCGGTCATAAGCGGCATCAGAGCCATGCCGGCCAAAGATCAGGTTGAAATTCGCTGGACGACGGACGAACGCTCCGACAGCGCGGTATTTTGGAGCACGACCGCGAATGTTGACGCTTCGAGCGCCGCGGTACATGTTTTGATCAGGAACGAATCAACTCGAGACCACCAGATCGTCATCAAACGCTTGACTGCCACCACCACTTACTATTTCATTGTCCGCTCCCGCGATGTTGCGGGCAATGCCGCTTTCTCGAGCGAGGCCTCATTTACGACCAAGTCCGCCTCGGCTGATAATAATCCCCCGATGATCAGCTCCGTTGTGACCCTGGCTGGCACGACATCTATCCAAATCGGCTGGAAGACGAATGAAGATGCCACCGGACGAGTTTATTTCGGCACGGCTCTGCCTTTGAACATCGTGACGGCGCCATTTCTTGACGATGCCACTTCGAGCAAGAATCACGTGCTCGTTCTGACCGGCCTTCTGCCGCAAACGACTTATTATTTGGTCGTCGAATCGACGGATAATTCCGGCAATGTGGCCACATCTTCGACGCTCTCTTTCGCCACTACGCCAGTTTCCACGACCACGACGCCAGTGATCTCCGTGATTGACACGACTGCCGGATCAACCACGGCCAAGATCGCTTGGAAAACGGCCTGGCCTGCCTCAAGTCTGATACTATACGACACGACTACGCCGGTAAATCCGATAACGGCGCTCACGGCCAGTTCTTCGGCTCTAGCTACGGATCATGAGATCGATCTCTTTGGACTGGCGACCTCGACTGTGTATTTCTACACCGTATCATCCACGAACGACGCGGGCACATACGCAATCTCTGGCCGTTCATTCACGACCCTTGCCCGCTAGAGCGGCTTCTTAGATCCTGGAGTTTGTTATTCTCCGTGCTTGCGACCTCTTTGTTTCTTGTTCTTGACTCCGCGTTCTGGCTCCGAAATCTTCGATATCTTCTCGGTCGCTTTGCTCACTGAGGCCGTATTGTTTGCTGCGGCACGATCGCCTGACGTCTCCGTCGAACTGGCCAGCGTGACAAAAGCCGCGGTTGAAGTTCCTGCTTCAGACTCTGTCTCGCCGGAGTCACTTACGGTAGTGGTGCTTTCCGTCGAAGTCGACTGAAGTACGGGAGGTGGCGTTATCTGCGGCAAAGGCGAAGTCATCGGAGAGATTGTCGGCGACGGAGTCGGCAGAGACGTTCTACCTGTAGAGCTTGCAGTCGTGCTCGCGTCGCTTTGCGCGCCATTCTGATCCGGCCCATTGTCTTCCATTTTCGGTTCAGCGGCAGTATTTTCCGGCGCCGTCGCTTGGATCAGCGCGTCTTCGCTTTCCGTCTTGATCAGGGTCTGTTTGGCTCGCCGATGGGCCTTGCCTAATAGGATCACAGCCTTGCCGTATTGGCCGGACTTAATTTCTGAGTCGGCCTGCGCCTGATACTCTTTTGCCTGGCTGATTTCTTGC
>JAXDMJ010000007.1:0-11027 GCA_034666165.1 Candidatus Parcubacteria bacterium | reverse complement strand
GCTCCAGCGTCTTGGTGCGCGTCTTATAGTTCACTGAATCCTCTCTTTCTGTAGTGTACTGGGTTTCAAACACAATACATTATTATTCAACAAAGTCAAGGGACAGCGCGTCGTTCTATGAGCCCTTCTCCGATATGCGCTATAATTGCACAATGCCCATCACCTTTGACGAAGACAAGCAGAAGCGCAAGCTTGGCGATCTTTTGCATAAAGAAGAGGAGGACCTCGTCCAACTGCTGACGACGAAATACGGCGTCGATTATGTGAATCTGACGGTCGTGTCAGTCAATGCAGACGCCTTGCGGCTCATAGACGAAACGACGGCGCGGGCGGCGCAGGTGGCCGCCTTCGCGCTCATCGATAAAAAAATCAAGATTGCCGCGCGTAATCCGGAAGATGAAAAGGTCCGTGCCGTGACCGATACCTTGAAGATCAAAGGATATAACCCCGAGCTCTATATCGCTTCGACCCAGAGCCTCGAAAAAGCTTGGAAAACATACAAAGACCTGTCTTTTGCTTTCGAAAGCAAGGCTGGCTCACTTGAGATCTCGGGCGAAGAAATTGCAGCGTTCATCGATAAAGTCAAAAGTCTGCCGACCATCGTTTCAATCCTCGAAAATACGTTGGCGGCCAAAAAAAGCTATCGCGTTTCGCGTATTCTAGAGACGATCGTGGCCGGCGCATTAGCCGTCAACGCTTCGGATATTCACCTCGAGCCGGAAGAGACGTATATCCGCCTCCGCTATCGTCTCGACGGCGTGCTTCAGGACGTCATCAAATTCGACCCCGAAACCTATGGCCTCGTCTTGTCGCGCATCAAGCTCATCTCCGGCATGAAGCTCAACGTCAAGAAGGACTCGCAGGACGGCCGATTCAGTATCCGCCTGGCAACGGGAGATATAGAAGTCCGCGTCTCTATCCTGCCGGGCGCCTACAACGAGTCGATCGTCATGCGGCTCCTCAACCCCAAAGCCATCAACGTGGCCTTGGAAAGCCTCGGCATCAACGAAAAACTTCTGGCCATCCTGGTCAAGGAAATGAACCGGCCGGACGGCATGATTTTGACCACCGGCCCGACCGGCTCCGGCAAAACGACGACGCTTTATGCTTTCATTAAAAAAATTCATACGCCCGACATCAAAATAATCACTATCGAGGACCCGATCGAGTACCATCTGCCCGGCATCGTCCAGACGCAGACGAACGACAAAGGTTACAATTTTACCGAGGGCCTGCGCGCCGCCGTCAGGCAGGATCCCGACATCATCATGGTCGGCGAAATCCGCGACCATGAGACGGCCGACATCGCCATCAATTCGGCCCTGACCGGCCACCTCGTTTTCTCGACATTGCATACCAATGATGCGGCCGGCACCTTTCCCCGCCTGATCGATCTCGGCGTAAATTCAAAAGTCATCACCTCGGCCATCCGTGTGGCCATGGCCCAGCGTCTGACCCGCCGTCTCTGTCCGGACTGCAAGAAAGAGGTCGTGCTTGAAGGCGCCACCAAGGCGATCATCGAGGCCATCTTGAACGAGATCGAGGACAAGTCGCTTATTCCGGCGGAGCGGGGCAAGATGTGGGTCGCCGTCGGCTGCGATAAATGCAATCATACCGGCTACCGAGGACGGGTCGGCGTCTATGAAGCCATCCTGACGGACGAGAAGGTCGAGAACGCCGTCGAAATGAACCCGAGCGAACGCGAGATCTGGGCGGCGGCCAAGGGCCAGGGGATATTGACTATGAAGCAGGACGGCATCGTCAAAATACTTCAAGGCATGACCTCGCTCGAAGAGTTGCAGAGAGTCATTGCCTTTGACGATTGATTACCCATTAAATATCCAAAATATGGCAAATCCGCAACAGCTTAAACAGTCGGTCGATAAATCGAGGCGGGATCTCGAGCAAGAAACACGCCTCCTCATGGCCAAAGAAACCGAGCTTCGTACCAAAGAACAGGAGTTTACCAAATTCCGGCAGGAGATCGCCGATATGCAGAAACAGCTTGATCTCAAAAAGCTGAAGGTCACTGAATATTCTCGGGCCATTCCGCGGTTGCGCACGGACGTGAACCGCCTGCGACAGGATCATCAGCTTCACAGCAACTCTCTGCAGAAGATGCAGAGAGAATTCGATAAAACGACAAAATCAAGTCGGTAATCCCCAGTTTTTCATTGCTTTTTCATCGGCCGCGAGAGTAGGATACGAAAAGGAGTTCAAGTTCGAGAATCTCTAAGCAAAATCATGTTGCGTGATGCGACATGCAAGGCAGAGGTCCCGAGGATAATTCGAGTACGCAACGCCTAAACATTGCAACCAAAATGTCCTTAGCACCATGCCCAAACCTGTGAAGGCCCTTGCTTAGAGGTTCACGAGCTCGAATCGCGGGCGTTTTGCGTTTTCCGACCTGCGCTGTATGCTTATGGATGCATATAAATGCTGGAAATTTCTATTTTTCGGTTTACATGATCATACTAGCATACGATAATTCATATGTCAAGAACTCCCCACAATCCGCCGGCCGACGAGAAGGAGGCCGGCTTCCTCGACCAGACTCTGCGCCCTCTGGCTTGGGACGAATATATCGGGCAGAAAAACATCAAAGACAATCTGACCGTCCTCCTCACGGCCGCCAAGGAGCGCGGCCACCCGCCCGAGCACATCCTTTTCTACGGCCCGCCAGGTCTGGGCAAAACCACGCTCGCCTATCTGATCGCCAAGGAAACGGGCGCCGAAATGAAAGTCACCTCCGGCCCGGCCATCCTTAAAGTCGGGGATCTGGCTTCAGTCCTCACCAATCTGGCCTCCGGCGACATCCTTTTTATCGATGAGATCCATCGCCTGAACAAATCCATCGAGGAGGTCCTCTACCCCGCCATGGAAACGGGCACGCTCGACATCATCATCGGCAAAGGCCCTTCGGCCCGGACGATCCAGCTCGACTTGCCGCCTTTCACCTTGATCGCCGCCACCACGCGCATCGCCATGCTCTCCTCGCCCTTAAGGTCGCGGTTCGGAGGTGGCGTCTTCAAGCTGGAGTTCTATTCGAATGGCGAGTTGAGCGATATCGTCCGGCGCTCGGCAAAAATATTAGGTATCGCCATAGATCCCGAGGCCGTCGAGGAAATCGCCGTCCGTTCGCGATTCACGCCGCGCACAGCCAACTATCACCTGAAACGTGCCCGCGATTATGCCCAGATCAACAAGACGGACTTGAGCCGCGAGATCGTCGAGAAAGCTCTTTCGATGCTCGGCGTCGATACGATCGGGCTCACCTCCGCCGACCGCGACATTTTGAAAACGGTCATCAACAAATTCGGCGGCGGCCCCGTCGGTCTGAACACCATTGCCGCCGCCCTTTCCGAAGAGCAGGCAACGATCGAAGAAGTCTATGAACCATACCTGATCCGGCTCGGTCTCCTCGAGCGGACACCGCGCGGCCGAAAAGCTACGGACAAGGCCTATGCGCATCTTGGCATCGCCGGAGCACATTCAGCCAATCTGCTTTAACGAAGTCAACTAAATTTTTTAAAGACATTTCATGTCCGGACACAATAAATTTTCAAAAATAAAGCACCTAAAGGCCAAGAATGACGCAGCCAAGAGCCAGCACTTCAGCAAGCTGGTGCGATTGATCACGGTCGAAGCCAAGAAATCCAAAGGTAATGTCTCTTCCCCGGGTTTGGCTGCCGCCATTGATAAAGCCCGCAAAGAAAATATGCCGAATGACACCATCGACCGTGCCGTCAAAAAAGGCGCGACCGACAATAGCGCCGCCATGGAATCGATCCTCTACGAGGCCTATGGACCAGGCGGTACCGCCATGCTCATTTCCGTCCTGACCGACAACCGCAACAAGGCGGCGCAGGAGATCAAGCACATCTTGACCGAGCACGGCTTCGAACTTGCCTCGCCCGGCAGCGCCGCCTGGGCTTTTCAAAAGTCGCACGACGGTTGGAACGCGGCAACGACTGTGCCGCTTGAGGACGCCGACATCGAAGCCCTTTCGAAGCTCGTCGAGACCCTCGAAAATAACGAGGATGTGCAGGATGTCTTCACCAATGCCGAGTAAATGTCATGAAAATTTTAGGAATTGATCCGGGCTATGATCGTCTGGGCATTGCCATCTTGAATAAACCGGGTAACGGCAAAGAGTCGGTCGAATATTCGGCTTGCCTGCAGACCTCGGCTAAAGACGATATCTATTCCCGATTCAAGAAGATCGGCGCTGAAATTTGCCATCTGATCGACCTGTACAACCCGGACGCTCTGGCCATCGAAAATCTTTTCCTGACCAAGAATCAAAAAACGGCCATGCGCGTGGCCGAAGTCCGCGGCATTATCATTTACGAGGCAGTCAAAAGAGGCATTCCCGTCCACGAATACGCGCCGATGGAAATCAAGATGGCCATTACCGGAGACGGCACGAGCGATAAAGGTCGGATGATCAAGATGATCGGCCTCTTGGTCCAATTGCCTAAACGAAAAGCCGTTGACGACGAATACGACGCCATCGCCGTCGCGCTGACGCATGCAGCACGGCTCCACAATCAGCTTTAAACGTCCCCCGCTAGATTATCCACAGTTTTTCTCGATTGCAAAAAATATATAGTTTGATAAAACATATGCACGCAGTTTATTAAAAATTTAATTTCGCGCGTATGACAGTGAATAATACGCATTCGAAAAAATTCAGTAGCAAAAAAATTCCGACACAGGCCTCGCAGGCGACGTCGTCTGCGGATTATGCCGTTCCGGTCAGGGCAAGCCGCCTCGCTCTGCCGATCGAAATCGAAGAACAAGACAGAATAGCCGCGCTCGACGAAAAGACCGAGGAAGATCCGTTGGCACCCGAGTCGGACTTAGAGGAGCTCGGGGTAGACGACACCGGCATCGAGGAAGAAATCGATCCGTTCGGCGACAAATGGGAAAAGTGAGCTATAATAGCCGATGTCATGTCCCGACACCGAAAAACGCGTTTTCGCGCTGTGAAATCGCTGATTTTGCTCTGTATTTCGGCCTGTCTGGTCGCCGTCGGCATTGGCGCCATCTGGGTCTCAACGCTCAAAATGCCGGACTTGAATTCTTTCAAGGACAGGAAAATCGTCGAGTCCACGAAAATATATGACAGAACCGGCACAATTCTGCTCTATGACACCGGTACCGATGCCAAACTGACCGTCGTGCCGCTGTCGGAGATCTCTCCGTTCATCCAAAAGGCCTCGATCGCCATCGAAGATTCGAACTTCTACAGCAACATCGGCATCGAGCCGACCTCGATCGTCCGCGCCGTGCTCGCCGACTTCGCTTCAGGCGGATTCAATCAGGGCGCTTCGACCATTACCCAGCAAGTCGTCAAGAATTCCCTCTTGACGCAGGACAAGACCATCACCCGGAAGATCAAGGAATGGGTTCTGGCCGTCAAGCTGTCGCGCTCTATGAGCAAAGACGATATCCTGGAGACCTATTTGAATGAAACTCCCTACGGCGGAACGATATACGGCGCTGAAGAGGCCAGCCGGCAGTTCTTCGGCAAAGCCGCCAAGGACGTCACTTTGCCCGAGGCCGCCTATCTCGCCGCCATCCCTCAGGCCCCAAGCTACTATTCCCCCTACGGCACGCACCGGGACGCCCTGACCTCTCGTGAGAAGATCGTTCTTTCGCGGATGAAGACGCTCGGTCTCATTTCTGACGCCGAATACAAAGCAGCCGCGGCGGAAAAAGTCACATTTCTGGCGAAAGAGGCCGGGGGCATCCGCGCGCCGCATTTCGTGATGTTCGTCAAAGATTATCTTCTTCAGAAATATGGGGAGGATATGGTCGACAATAACGGCCTCAAAGTCATCACCACCCTCGACTATGACATGCAACAGAAGGCGGAGAGCGTCGTTTCGAAATTCGGCGACAGTCTGGCCAAGAATTTCAACGCCAGCAACGCGGCGTTGGTGGCCATCGATCCCAAAACCGGCGATATCTTGACGATGGTCGGCTCGCGCGACTATTTTGATCCGAAGATCGACGGGAATTATAACGTGGCCATCGCGCATCGCCAGCCGGGCTCGACTTTCAAGCCTTTCGTATATTCCACGCTCTTCAAAAAGGGCTATACGCCGGAAACGATCCTCTTCGACACCAAGACCGAATTCTCGACCTACTGCACGCCCGACGGCAAACCGAAGAATCCTTCCGATGATCCCAAGAAAGTCTGCTACATGCCGGGAGAATTCGACGACACCTTCATGGGGCCCCTCACTATCCGGCAAGCCTTGGCGCAGTCCCGGAACATTCCGGCGGTCAAAGCCCTCTATCTCGCCGGCATTCCCGATTCCATCAGGACGGCCGAAGATCTCGGTATCACGACCCTCACCGACCCGAATCGCTACGGCTTGACGCTCGTTCTGGGCGGCGGCGAGGTCAGTCTGCTCGATATGACCAGCGCCTATGGCGTTTTCGCCAATGACGGCGTGCGCGATCCATATCGCTCGATCCTTGAAGTCGAAGATAACCATGGCAATGTCCTCGAAAAAACCGGAACCGCGCCTTCGCAGGTCCTGCCGCCGGAGATCGCTCGCCAGATCTCGAGCATCCTTTCGGACAATAATGTCCGCATGCAAAGCCTGAAGCCGATCGCCGACTCTGTCGGACGGCCGGTCGCCATCAAAACGGGCACGACCAACGATTACCGCGATGTCTGGACGCTCGGCTATACGCCGAACCTGGTCGTCGGCGCCTGGGCCGGCAACAGCGACAATACGCCCATGGAGCACAATGTGGCTGGCCTGATCATTTCGCCTCTTTGGGGCGCTTTTATGTCGCAAGTGGCCAAAAATTTTCCCCCGGAGAATTTCGGGGAGCCGCCGCCGCCTTTAGCGGACGGCAAAGCGGTCATGCGCGGCATCTGGCAAGGCGGCGTCTCGTACAAGATAGACACGGTTTCGGGTAAATTGGCCACGGCCTACACGCCTCCGGAGACGACAAAAGAGATCGTTTTCGACAATGTTCACACGATACTGAACTGGGTCAATAAGGACGATCCGCTCGGACCCGCCCCCGCCGATCCGGCCGCCGACACACAATATGAGTATTGGGAATATAGCGTCCGTAATTGGTTCACGGAATGGCAGAAAAGCCATCCGGATTTCAGGGAAACGGCCGCAATCGCCATTCCGACGGCCACCGACGACGTCCATCTGCCGGACAAAGCACCGAAGATCGGCATCATCGCGCCGACAGAGAACGGCGTAATAGATCCCAACAGCCGCATGGCCATCGAGCTTTCATCGTCCGGCGCCTATCCGCCCCAGAAAACCGAAGTCTATCTCAACAACAAGTACGTCCTTACGGCTGAAGCAAATCCTCTCAATATTTCATTCGTCCCGGCGGACATAAGCAGCCTCTCGGCCAGCAATACTCTTTCGGTCGTGGTCTATGACAAAGTCTTTAACAAGGGCGAGGCTTCGGTCAACTTTGCGGTGGCGGCGAGCGGCATATAGCGGGCATCAGCGGATGTCCGTGACGGCTCGGATGCCTTGCAGCTGCGCGATTTCCTCGAGAATCGCGGGCTTTTTTACAAAGATCGTCGAACGCGCCGCCTGACTGACGCCGCCGAGGATCGCTATACCGGCCCTGAAAGAAATATGTTCGACCGGCACTTCGGCGGCGGCGTGTTTTTTAATGGCGTCCCGGACAGCCGTCCTCACCATGACTTCTCTGGCGCGGGCATCACTTATCTTCTTGAAGAATTCGCGAATACCGATCATATGATCTACCTGTTCATCGGCATGACCAGATACATGAAAGTCTGGTCACCGGAAACCGGCCGGATGACCATCGGGCGGTTCAGTCCGCCTAATTGAAGAGAAACGCTGTCCGCATCGATCGATTGGAAGCAGTCGATGATGTATTTGTAGTTAAAGTTTATCTCGACCCGGTCGCCCGAGAGCGCGGCATCCACGCCGGTCGTATTCTCTCCAACGTCGCTGTTCCTCGTCTCTATTTCGAACTTCTTCTCCTTGGGATCGATGACCATGTGGACCTGATTGAATTTATCCGAGAATATATTCGAGATCTTCAGGGCGTTCAAAAGGTCCTGCTTCAGGAGAACTGCTTCGGTCGCGTATCCCTTGGGGATGATCTGGCGATAATCCGGAAAAACTCCGTCGATCACGCGCGAAACGATGTACATGTCATTGGCCTCGAACGAAACAAGGTTCTTATTCATCTTCACGCGCACAGTCGGCCCCATATGTTCGAGTAAACGCAGGATGTCGGCGATATTCTTGAAAGGGATCAAAACGTCGGCGATTTTCGCGGCACCCGGCGTTTTAATCTTCTTTTCGGCCAGCCGGAACGAGTCAGTGGCGGCAAATACGGCAAAATCTCCGTCTTTATAGGCGTAGACGCTCGACAGTTCCGGTTTGACGCTTGAAACCGATGAGCTGTATGAGACCGACCTTAAGCCTTTGATGAAGAGATCCGATGGCAGGGATATTTCATCCGAGCCGGTGACTTTTGGGATATTGGGAAAATCTTCGGAGGGGACGGTCTTGATCACGCCTTTCGATTTTGACGCCAAGATAGTCAGGTTGCCGGCCACGGTTTCCATCTTTATCGTCTGGTTTTGGTCGAAGATCTGCGAAACGAATGAGGAAATAATATGTGCCGGAATGGCGGCCGTCCCTTCTTCGGTGGATTTGATCGGTACGGTGATCTCAACGCCGATATCAAGATTGGTTGACTTAAAAACGGCGGTGTTCTTATGGACATCGATCAGGATGCACGAGAGAACCTGGAGCGTCATATGTTTTCCCGCCACTCTTTCGACCAACTGCACTGCAGTCCTCAACTTCTGAAAATTGATCTCCAACTTCATAATAAATATATTTATCTATATAAAACTTATTGCTGTTATTAGGGAGGTGGATATGTTGATAACTCTATTTCTCCGCCCTGCGCCCGTGTTTTTCTCGGTAACCGTTTCAGGAATGCTGTTGATAGTCGTCTGACGGCCGTCAAATAATTTTTTTCTTGACCCTCCTCTCCGTTTCTTATCCCGTCCTTACCCTGTTCCTACTCCCTTCTTGTCGCGCGGTTCTGCACAATTTTTCCACAAGCAAATCTAGAGCATCGAACGGATCTGGTTGATCTCCTGCGAAAGGACCATATCCCCTTTCACCTCCTCTTTGACTTTTTCATAAGAGTGGATGACCGTAGTGTGGTCACGGCCGCCGAGCTTCTCGCCGATCGAAGGAAAAGAGATGCTGAAATCCTCGCGCAGTAGGTACATGAGGACCTGGCGCGGACGCACGACTTCCTTGCGGCGCGTCTTATTGTATATACTGTCCTCATCGATGTTATAGAATTCCGAGACGATCTTGACGATGTCCTTGATGGCGATGGTTTTCTTCGGTTTTGTGCCGTTTTTGACGATATTCTTTATCTCATTCAAAGTCAATTGGCGGTTCCGAAGCTGGGTTTGGCAGGCGATGACGTTGATGATGCCTTCGATCTCGCGGATATTGTCCTCGATCGAGGCCGCCAGGTACTCGACGATGTCGTCCGAGAGCGTGATCGTGTGGAAACCGCACTTCGTCCGTACGATGGCCATGCGCGACTCATGGTCCGGCTCGGGAATATCGACGATCATGCCGACGCTGAAGCGCCCCCGCAGGCGGTCCTCGATCCCGGGAATGATGTTGGGATGGCGGTCCGAGGAAAAGACCAGTTGCCGGCCGGTATCGTGGAAAGTGTTGAAGAAATGGAACAATTCTTCCTGAAATTTGTCCTTATTGGAGAAAAATTGCACGTCGTCCATGATGACTACGTCATATTTGCGGTAACGATCCTTGAATTGCTGGACTTGGCCCTCCCTGATGGCCACAAAAAACTCCGAGCCGAAGCGCTCCGAGGTCAGATAATATACTTTTTTATTGGCGTGGACCTTCTTTATCTGATTCCCCACTGCCTGAATGAGGTGGGTCTTGCCGCGGCCTGTATTGCCGTAAACAAAAAGCGGATTATAGATCTGGCCGGGGGTCTTGATGACGGTCTGTGAGGCGGCATGGGCCACCTCATTGAAGGGACCGACTACGAAGTTGTCAAAGGTGTAGCGCGGATTCAAGTTATCGTCCTTGTTGATGTAAAAATCCTGGAGCGGCATGGACATAGTCGATGCCATGATCGGTTTTCGCTTGGTTTCGCCCTTCTTGGCGTCACTTTCGTTGACGATCACGTATTCAAGCGCCCTGACCCGCTCATTCATCTGGCGGAGGATGCGCAAGATGGCGTTGTGGAACTTCTTGAAGAGCCATTCCTGCGTGAAAGAGTTCGGCACTCCCAGATAGACGATACCCTCTTCTTCGCGGATAATGCTCGTCTCCTTGAACCAGGTGGAAAAATTTGCTTGGGAGACAGCCGACTCGATTTCAATCAGAGCTGTCTGCCACATTTTCGCGTAGTCGTTCATAGGTGAGAAAGTGTTACTAAGTATATACCTGTTTATAATTATGCAAACTTGTGGAGAATCATGAAATATGTTCATAAGGTGGGGACAAGAGAGGACAACTCTCAAATGGTCTGGCGGAGCGGACGCGAACGCTTGGAAAAGCACTTTGATCGCGAGATTGTAATTTTTTTTTAATAATGTAATAGTTTACTCATGTCGTTCACCTACAAACCGAAGAAACGCAAACGCGCACGATCGCATGGATTCAGAATGCGCAGTCGGACGAAGTCCGGACGCAATGTCCTCTCGCGCCGCCGCCGCAAAGGCCGCAAACGCATCGCCGTTTAACATGCTCCGCCGCAGCCAGAGGCTCTCTGTCGGACAATTCAAAGAGATCATGGAGAAAGGCAGGATCGCGCATTCTTCCCTTTTCGTCGCGAGGACCTTGCGGGCGGAAGCGGTAGACAGCGGGGCGCGCCTCTCCGCCGTGGCGCCTCAAAGAGTCGCGCCCACAGCCGTCGCGAGAAATAAAATGCGCCGGAAAATGTACGAAGCTGTCCACTCCATATATCCTTCGCTCAAA
>JAXDMJ010000006.1:0-5717 GCA_034666165.1 Candidatus Parcubacteria bacterium | reverse complement strand
AAGGCATTCCCGAATTCGAGCGTAAGTTCGAGTGGCATGGCAAGCCGCCGGGCACGCCAGAGGAGATCGAGATCGCTCTACGGGCCGTTCGAACAATGGGCGGAAAAGTTGAGTCGCCGGATCATAGTTGATGGCATATCCATATCCATGCTTAATCCCGATCTCAAACTGAATCCAAAACTTTTCGACGCAGATGTCGAGCAGGTCCCCATCCGCAAGGGCTATGGAGAAGGCCTGTTACTGGCGGCCGAAGCAGACAAGCGCGTCGTCGGCCTCTGCGCCGACTTGACCGAATCGACCCAGATGCTCGCTTTCAAGCAGAAATTCCCCGACAGGTTCATTGAAATCGGCGTGGCCGAGCAGAATCTGGCCACGGTGGCGAGCGGCCTGGCGGCCTTTGGCAAGATCCCGTTTATGACTTCCTATGCGACCTTCAGTCCCGGACGGAACTGGGAACAGATCAGAACGACGATCACCTACAATAATGTGCCGGTGAAGATCGCCGGTTCGCATGCCGGCGTCTCGGTCGGCCCTGATGGCGGGACGCACCAGATGATCGAGGATATAGCGATCACGCGCGTTTTGCCCCGCATGGTGGTCATTTCGCCCTGCGATGCGATCGAAGCCAAGAAGGCCACTCTGGCGGCTGCTAAGACGAAAGATCCTACTTATATCAGGCTGGCTCGCGAGAAAACGCCGATTATGACGACCGAAAACACTCCATTTCAAATAGGAAAAGCGACGATCGTTTTTAAGCCCAAGATCGGCAAAAAGGCCCAGGTCGGGATCATCGCCACCGGCGCTCTTCTTCACAAAGCCCTTATGGCCGCAAAAAAACTGGAAGATGAGGGCAAGCAAGTGACGGTCATGAATCTTGCAACAGTCAAACCGCTTGACTCTGATGCGGTCGTCAAATTGGCACAGGAAACGAGGGCATTGGTAACCGTCGAGGAGCATCAGATCGCCGGAGGTATGGGATCGGCCGTGGCCGAATGCCTGGCGGCCCATTTTCCGGTACCGATCGAATTCATCGGAGTCAAAGACGTTTTCGGCCAGTCGGGCAAGCCCGACGAGCTTATCGAACTCTACGAGATGGGCGAGTCTCACATATATAAAGCCGCACATAAGGTACTCATCCGAAGATCAGCTTGAATCTTTTTTCCGCCGTGCTAGGATTATGTCGGCAGTAATTCAGCGGTTGATGCAGTTCTAAATACGAAATATGAGACACTTCGAAGCGTATATCGGCCAAAGGGCAAATGGTTCAGTACGCAGACCGAGTGACGGAAGGGGCAGACCGGGAATATATCTGTCCGCGAGTGCGTCAGCGCCGAGCACTGATGGTTCAAGAAAACGTTCGTTCAAGCTCTTGAATTTGGCAGAAAGGGTCATAGCTCTTGCCGACGAGCCGCCTGAAGCGACCGACGACGACAGCTAGCGACCACTGCCACGTACAAAAACCTGACACGAAAAGCATCACACGATCCCACCGCATGTGGGATCTCGCCGTTTCTGACCGCTTTTTATGATGCTTTTGTATACAATTACGCGAAATACGCTATAGTACTTTCATGGCAAAAAAATCGGACGAAAGATCGCCTTTCAGGCTGGCCACGCCGTACCAGCCGGCGGGGGATCAGCCCAAAGCAATCGAAGCGCTGGTCGACGGCCTGGTGAAAGGCCTGGGGCGGCAGACGCTCCTCGGGGTGACCGGCTCGGGCAAGACCTTTACGATGGCCAATGTCATCGCCGCTTATGGCAAACCGACGCTGGTCATCGCCCATAACAAGACTTTGGCCGCTCAACTGGCGCAGGAATACCGCGAATTTTTTCCGCACAATGCGGTTCATTATTTCGTCTCCTACTATGATTTCTACCAGCCGGAGGCCTATATGCCGGCCACGGACACGTATATTGAAAAAGAGGCGATGATAAATGAAGAGATCGAAAGGTTGCGGCATGCTTCGACTCAAGCGCTCCTCACGAGGAAGGACGTCATCATCGTAGCCTCGGTTTCTTGCATATACGGCCTCGGCAGTCCGGCTGAATATGAAAAAGTCAATGTCAAAGTTTCCGCCGGCATGGAGATCTCGCGCGCAGAGCTTATAAGGAAACTCGTCGGCATCCATTTCGCGCGAACGACGGCCGATATCAATTCCGGCCAGTTCCGCGCTTTGGGCAATACGCTCGAGATCATGCCGGTCAACGACAAGACCATATACCGGATCGAATATGATGCCGGGAAAGTCATGGATATCATCGAACTGGACCCGATTTCCCGCAGCGTGCGCGCGAATCATGAAGTCATTTACATATATCCGGCCAAGCATTTCATGACGAGCGATGAACAGGGCAAGCGCGCTCTCGATACTATTCAGGCCGAATTGGCCGACCGGCTGAAGATCCTCGACAAGGAAGGCAAGCTCTTGGAAGCCGAGCGCCTGAAGCGGCGGGTCAAATACGACCTGTCGATGATCCGCGAGATCGGCTATACCAACGGCATCGAAAACTATTCTCGGCATTTTTCCGGCAAAATGCCGGGCGATCCGCCCGATACCCTGCTTTCATATTTTCCGCATCAGGCGGACGGCTCGGCCGATTTCCTGACGATCGTCGACGAATCGCATGTGACAATCCCTCAACTGAACGGCATGTATGCGGGCGACGCATCACGGAAGCAGACGTTGGTCGAGCACGGCTTCAGGCTGCCGTCGGCCAAGGACAACCGGCCGCTCAAATTCCCCGAGTTCCTCGAGCGCATCGGTCCGATGATATATACTTCGGCCACGCCGTCAGACTATGAAAGGAAGTCGAGCGAGCGGATCGCCGAGCAGGTCATCCGGCCGACGGGCCTGGTCGATCCGAAGATCGAGATCCGGCCGATCATGTCCAAAAAAGCGAGTGCCGGCGGTCAAGAAGATAAAGGGGAATACAAGGGCCAGATATTTGATTTTATCGACGAGGCTGTGGCGGCCATCAAAAACGGCGATCGCGTGCTCGCCACCACGCTCACCAAGAAAATGGCCGAAGACCTTTCGGAATTCTTGAAAGAAAAGGGCATGAAGGCCGCCTATCTGCACAGCGATGTGAAGACCATCGAACGCATCACTATTCTGACCGAATTCCGTAAAGGGACTTATGACTGTCTGGTCGGGGTCAACCTCCTCCGCGAGGGACTGGATCTGCCGGAAGTGGCCCTGATCGGGATCCTGGACGCCGACAAAGAGGGATTCTTGCGTTCGGAAACGTCCTTGATCCAGACCATCGGCCGGGCTGCCCGCAATGCCGCCGGCCGCGTCATCCTCTATGCGGACCAAACGACCAAATCGATGAAGAACGCCATCAGCGAGACCGACCGTCGCCGTTCGATCCAGATAGCGCACAACACGGAGCACGGCATCACGCCCCAGACTATTAAGAAGCTGATTCACGACATAACTGACCAGCTCCGGAGCGACCATGACAAAGCAGTCGGCGAACTGGTGAAACTGGACGCAGAGCTGGCGGCGACAAATCCCAAACTGCTTATGAGACAGAAAGCCGAGGCCATGGCCGAAGCCGTCAAGTCACTCGATTTCGAGTCGGCCGCGCTGGTCAGGGACGAACTGTTCGCTCTGGAGAAAAAATTCGGCGTCTCCTATACGGCCGGGCCCTTGCGGGCTCTGAAGGCCGGGCGCCGCGTGAGCGGGCGCTCCCGCAATCGTTGACTCTGTCAGTGGTGCATGTTATAATCCCAACGCATGAATGCTGAAATAGCAACCAAATTGCTCGTGATCGTCGCCTTCCTGGCAGCTTTGGGCGTCGGACTCTTTAATTTCGATCAGACTCTTTCGCTCAGAAAAGACATCGGGAATCTGCAATCCTCGATCGCCTCGCTCAACGAGAACCAAGCTTCGACATCCCGCAAGGTCAAAGCCGCCGAACAGGAGCTGGCGACGCGGCCGGCCTCCGTTTTGAAGTCGCAAGACCAGATCTTGACGGCGGTCGTGGCCAAAACCGCGCCGGCGGTCGTCTCGATCGTCATTTCGCGCGACGTGCCCAATTTGGTCGTCTCCTATGTCAATCCTTTCGGCGATGATCCGATGTACCAGGATTTCGGCTTCGCCGTACCGGTCTATGAGGAGAAGGGGACGACGCATCAGAAAGTGGGGGCGGGCAGCGGATTCCTGATCTCTCATGACGGCTATATTTTGACCAATAAGCACGTGGTCGAGGATGCCTCAGCCGAATACACCGTTCTCTTATCGAACGGCGCGCAGAAGACCGCGACGGTCGTCTCTCGCGACCCGAATAACGATGTCGCGATCCTGCATATCGACGGCACCTACCCGACCATCGCTCTATTCGGCGATTCATCGAGCGTCAAGCTCGGTCAGACCGTCCTCGCCATCGGCAATGCCTTGGGCGAGTACGGCAACTCCGTTTCGGTCGGCATCATCTCCGGCTTGAATCGCACGATCAATGCGAGCGACCCTTCGGGCAACCCCGAGGAACTCGCGGGCGTCTTCCAGACGGACGCCGCCATCAATCCCGGCAATTCTGGCGGTCCGCTGGTCGATCTTGACGGCAACGTCGTCGGCATCAATGTCGCCACCGTCTACGGATCAAGCAACATCAGCTTTTCAATACCCGTCAACATGATCCAGAGCGCCTTACGCGGCTATAAGTAGAATGTTGATAATTGGATGCTTGACGAGCGGCCATCTGTGATATACTTCCCCGCATAACCATATGGCGGCAGCTTCAGGGAAAAAGAAAGAGAAAGTCATGATTATCGTCAACAATGCCGGCTTCGGCGAGGCCATGGCCGCGGCGCTCAAGAAGGACGATTATGAGAATGTTTTCGTCGTCAGCCACGGCGCGGAGGGCTTGAAAAGCATGTACGATATCCTGCCGCATCTTATCCTCCTCGATGTCACCCTGCCCGGGCTTGACGGTTATCAGATTTTGGAGAAAAAGATGGCAGAGAAGCTCTTGGCCAAGATCCCGATCTTCCTGCTCTCGACCGAGGGCGTGCCCATAAACATGCAGAAAGTGCCGACCGGCAGCGTGGTCGAATTCATCATGGCCCTCCATGCCGATCCGGCAGAGATCGTCACCAAAGTCGACCGTCATTTCAGCCACGAAGCTTCGAGCGCGGAGAGCCCGCAAGCGGCTCCGGCCGCCGCCGGCGGCGCCAAGAAAAAGCTGCTCTGGATCGAGGATGACAAACTGATCGGCACTATCCTTTCAAAAAAATTCCTGACATCCGGCTTCGACCTTTTCCACGCCAAGAACGGCGAAGAGGCGCTGGAAGCCTTGAAAACATCCATACCTGACGTCATCGCCGTCGATCTCATCTTGCCCGGCATGAGCGGCTTTGAGATCCTGACGCAGATGAACTTGGATGAGCGCATCCGAAAAATACCGAAGATGGTCCTGTCGAACTTGAGCAAGCCAGCCGATATCGAAAAGGCGCGCTCTTTGGGCGCCCAGAAATTCCTGGTCAAGGCCGCGACCTCGCTTGACCAGATCGTCGCCGAAGTCAGGTCCATGATCAAGTAAAAGTAAACTTCCGCTCTGCCTGCAGTTGAAAATCTCTTGTTAGAAATCGTAAAGCTGGTAGACTAGTTTCAAGCGGAAAACGCACACGCGCGTCGGTGGCGGAGCGGTCAATCGCACTTGACTGTAAATCAAGCGACCTATGGTCTACGCAGGTTCGAATCCTGCCCGGCGCA
>JAXDMJ010000005.1:0-14765 GCA_034666165.1 Candidatus Parcubacteria bacterium | reverse complement strand
ATGTGTGGGTAATATAGTAGATCCATCTCCACCTTATCACATACAGAACATTGTTATGCCGTTTGCTACTCCTATATCTCAAAAAGTAGATTTCTGTAAAACATTTAGTGGAATAGAAGCTGATTATTGTTTCGCCTCTATAATGCAATCGCAGGGGACTTCCCCTCAAGATGGAGCATCAGTATGTAGTATGGTTTCTAATAAAAATCCGTGGTTTAAAAATGATTGCGAGAGTAGAGATTAAAAAACGATACGCTCGACACGCGTTGATGTTACATCATAAAAAGCGTCCGAAAAGCCATGTGGTGCAATGAACCGAAAGGTCCTAACTCGAGACACTCCGCCAGGTCATTGCTTAAATGATGAAAGGAATCTGCGGTCAAGGAATAAAACATCTTGATTTTATTCATGGTGTGGTGTTAGATTTTTGAGAGCAGAAAGAACTGGCTTTTAAGGAGGTGCCTGGTGAAAAGAAAAAGAAGAACTCTGGAGCTGCGATTTCGCGGCGGAATCCGAGATCGTCAGACGTTTCTCTTGCGCATACGGGACGCCGTGACGAAATTTACTGGCGAGCAGCTGTTTCTGGACGCTTTGATAAATGAGATCGCCAAAAATATCTTTGACCACGCGCGCGGCAGGGGTTCGCTCGCGATTCGGGCTCGCGGAGACTCCTTTAAGTTCGTTATCAAAGACGATGGCGATGGCGCGCACGATTTTGAGCACTGTCTCAAGCATTCCGCCTTGGCCGGCAATGGCATCAATTACGGGAAGGGACTGCGGGCGATCCTGGACATGGCCGAAAGTCTGCGGATCGAGCTTAGGGTCGAAACGTCAAAGGGATTTTCGTATTCCGGCACGTGCAGGCGAAAAAGATATTGATGATAGGGCCGCGACAAGCCGCGCGGCATTTTTCTTATCATAAAAAAACAGGGAATAGTCCCTGTATGCCTCCGCGCCATGCCATCTCCCCTAGCTAAGAGCTGTGACGGCGCGCCAATCGATGAACCGGACCACGTGGCTAGCCACGCGAATGTCCTTTGTTCTCGAGTGACACGACGCTTGGATGCTGAAATGATGTTCTCCCGCCACCATCATGATGGTTCTGTCGTGGTTGAACTCTTGGCGCCGAAGGATACCCTCATATCTGCCGACGGGGATGCAGCCGTCGGGCGTCAATCCGTATTCTGACCACTGTTCCGGGTTAAAGCTCCGCGGCTCGGTTTGGATCGGCTCCATGACTTGGAAGGGTCTTTCCGGCGGCGGCGTCAAGAAACGGCACGGGCTCTCGCGCAATCCGCAACGACAGGGACATTCGATGTATATTCCGAATTGCCTAAGCAGATGCTTCCTGATTCCCCCTAATTCCATGTAACTGGCGACAGGTCTCATTATTTTTTATGTTTCCTTCCCGCAAGGTACCGCCTATTCTGCCGTCTGTAAAGTTGACACTTGGATTTCATTGTCCCATATTTGCCGTGGGGAAGGCGCGCGGATATCTACCATGAGAGAGATGAGAAAACAGCTGGTCAATTCGATCTTGCCGGTCTTTATTTTGGGCTGTCTGGTCGCATATGCGCTCGATAATCTTCACCCGGCAAACACAGCAGTTACTATAGATCCGGCATCTCTCTTTACCGTGAGCCGAGTTATCGACGGCGACACTATAAGGGCGATATATGGGAAAAAAGAGATTACGGTCAGATTGCTCGGCATCGATGCGCCGGAAACCGTCGATCCGCGGAAACCGGTCGGCTGTTTCGGGAATGAGGCGTCGAAAGAGCTTAAGGATATCCTCCGAGGCCGGAACGTTCGATTGGAGCTCAATCCTGAAAGGGAAGTTACTGACAAATATGCCCGTTATCTCGCCTATGTCTATCGTGACGACGGCCTGTTCGTAAACGAATATCTGATCGTGAACGGCTTTGCCCGTGAATATACTTATGGCAGCGCGTATTCGCTGCAAAAACGATTCAAGGCGGCGGAAAAACAAGCTCGCGGCCATGGAAATGGGCTATGGAAAAAATGCTTCGGGGCGGCTGGCCATAATTCATGAAAATTTTAGCGATTTTTAATCAGAATTTTATTATGTCCTGATATGCTCCGCGGCATGAATCGCAAAGGTTTTACGCTGATCGAAGTCTTGGTGGTGATCGGCATCATCGCGATTTTAGCGGCGGTCGTCTTGGCGGCTGTGAATCCTGCCCGCCAATTCAAGTTGGCGCGGGATTCGCAACGCGTCAGCAACGTTAACGCGCTGCTTAATGCCGTAGAAGAGAATATGGCCGAACACCGGGGGATTTTTACGTGCGGCGGTTCGGCTCGAGATATTCCGGTAGTTCCGACCGTCGTCAGAGACAGCAGTGTTAGTCTGGGCTATGCCGGAGACATCGCGGCCTGTCTCGTACCCGATTACATTGCCTACTTACCATTCGATCCATCCAAACCCGACACGTTCTTCGAAAGTACATCCAGTTACAACACCGGCTACGAGATCTTTCGGGACAGTGCCGGGCGGATAACCGCCAGTTCATCGGGCGAATTGACCGCGACCATATCCGTCACGCGCTAATGACTGCTCTGCACCGGGCATATCGCACTCATGGTAGGATATATATGCAACACATATGCGCCGTCGCAGTCTAATCATCATAAATTGTCTATGCCTGGGGATTATTGTCCTGGCACTAGCGGTCAGGATTTCCCGCGCGCTTCCTTTCTCTGATCCTAGACACCAAGCATATAATGCATGGAAGGCGCTGTTTCCCGACGCCAATTTTTATGCGCCTGATAAAGTCAAGCCCGCCCCCAAGTCAGCCGGCCCGACGATCACGGCCAAAGCCTATCTGGTGGGAAACATCGCCAGCGGTAAAGTTTACATTGAACAGAACAGTGCGGCGGCGCTCCCCGTGGCTTCGATGTCGAAGCTCATCACCGCCATCGCCGCGACCGATACCATGGAGCCCGGAGCCGAGGTCGGGATCACTGCGGAAGAAACCGACGTGGCATCGGATACCGCCCGTCTCTCCGCTGGCGAAACGTTCACGGTCCGAGAACTCCTCTATCCTCTGCTCCTCGACTCTTCGAATGTGGCGGCCGAAGCGCTGGCCTCAAGTTCTGATCGAGTCAAATTCTTGGAATTAATGTCGAGCTATGCCTGGGAAGTCGGCATGCCCTCGACATTTTTTGCCGACCCCTCGGGCATAAATCCGCGCAACATCTCGACGGCTCGGGACTTCTTCAATCTGGCGAAATATCTCTACAGATCCAAACCGGATATTTTGGCGCTGACCCGGACCATCCGGGCAGATACCGGGACAACCTCGGAGCACGGCGCCCACGATTTCGTGAATATCCACCCCTTCGTGACCGATCCGAATTTTCTTGGAGGCAAGACCGGGCATACGGTCGCGGCCGGGGATACGATGCTCACGATCATGAAGATCAACGGTCAGCCGATCGCGGTCGTCGTGCTCGCGTCGGAAAACCGCAAGGCCGACACTAAATTGCTCTTGGACCGGATCAGGGCGACTGTCGCGGAGCGCTGAAATAAAGATGTCATCAGGTTGGCATAAAAAGGCGCCGGAGAAGCTTGTTGTCTTCGCCGGCGTTCGGGTAGTATTTGGTCACCATGCGGACTAAACGCGAGTATTCGATCAAAGTGGTTCATTTTCCGTTGGTCTTTTCGATGATCATTAGAGGTACGGCGACTAATCGGCCGGCAATGGCCATGCGCCTGTCGATTTTCATTTCGCGGGCGCTTATCCCAACCACAAGCTCCATTTGATTGTCGCACCGTCTGGTGGTCAGACAGTGGATCTGAACGCCTTGTATTTGGGCCAACCACAGTCTCAGGTCTTCGAGCATTTTTTCATGTTCTCTGCCCCCGTCACCTTCGATTATGAGTTTTACGTCGTCCCCTCCGATGATCCTTTGAACAATGTGCGGCCCGAGGCCGTGGTGGTTGTTATTGGCGATCATAGAGGCCTTTCTCCCGATCTTTCGGGCGTTGTGTGAGACGAACCCTCCCGTAGGCGACCAGATTGCGTCGCTTTAACGGCGAGATGTTCTGGCCGTATTCTAGCTATAAAATGAAAAAAAGCAAGTCTCGGGCAAGTTCAGGCGAGCAGAGCCTCGATGACCTTTCTTGTCTCTTCGGGGCCGGAGACTTGGATGCAATCGACGCCGGTCGCTCGGGCGGGGTAATCGTTGCCGCCGTAAAACAGCGCGTCGCCGACGAAGAGGATATCGTCCGGCGAGATCTTCAGGAATTTCTCAAGGCGGCGGATACCGTAAGCTTTGTTGATGCCGCGCCGGGTGATATCCACAGACGTGGCGCCGCCGATGCGCACGTCAAATTCGGGGATCTTTTGCTTCAAAAACGCCGCGATCTCCTCTCGCTTGGCGCGCGTGGGGTCCCAAGCGTATTTCTCCTCGGCCGGAGCGCTCTGGCCCAAGCCGGAAAAAGTGATCTGCGAGCCGCGATCCTCGATCAGGGGGCCGTATTGCTTCTCGGGCTTCTCGTAGTGAATGGCGCGCAAGGCGGAATCAAGCGCCGTCATGATCCGTTCTTTTTCTTTGGGGAGGAGGCTTTCGGCGTACTGCTCGATCCAATTGCCTTTCCAGACGTAGAGCCGGGTGCCGGAAGTGGGCATGAGGTATAGATTGCTGAAATTGTCCACCGTGCCGGGCAGGTTAGCCAGGAATTGTATTTGAAATTGCGGATATCCGCCGCCGGAAATGACCGCCACTTTCTTGTGTTCGAGCAGGCGGACGATGAGATCGGCGATCGGAGGCTCGATCGGCGCCTTGCTTTTGGTCAGCGTCCCGTCCAAGTCGAACATGATCAGATTTTTCGATCTGGCAGCCGGGGCTTCGTCTACGGTCATGGTGCTATTTTATGCGTCTCCATATGCTCAGACCTCCAATGTCCGCAGCAAAGTGGCCATCTTCATGGTGGCTACGCCGACGACATCGTCGGCCGCGCCGTAATACATATAGGCCGTCGTGCCGCGCACCACCAGGCCGCAGGGGAAGACCACGTTGTTCACAGTCCCTTTGTTCTCGTATTGTTCCTGCGGCTCGAAAAGTGGAATGGCCGTCCGCGCCTTGACGATTGTCGGATCCTTGAGGTCGAGAAGGACGGCGCCGACGCGATAAGTGGTGCTCCAGGAAACGCCGTGATACAGAAGGAGCCAGCCGTGCTTGGTTTTGACCGGCGGAGCGGAAATACCGACCTTGCCGCCGTCCCACATGCCGCGCCGCGGCGTTATGATCTCGATGCATTGCGTGACCTTGTAACGGGAGAAATCGAGAGAGGCGACATAGTCGGCGCAGACGCTCTCGCGCACGCGGTGAAAGACCATGTAGCCGCCCATCATTGGCTCGGGCAAAATGGCCGCGTCTTTGTTGGGAACCGAAGGGGGGGTGATGACTTCGGGCGCCGTCCACGAACCCCATTTACGCGCTAGGAAATCCTTAGAGGAAATGGAGCTGACCGCCACCCGCGGTGTTCCGCCGTCGAATCCGCTGTAGGCCATGTAGACGCGGTCGTTGATGAGCACCAGGCGCGGGTCCTCGCAGCCCTTCGATTCAAAATCGGCCCGAGGAAAATATATGGGCTTTTCCGGCCGTTCGTCGATGGATAAGCCGTCGGAAGAGACGGCGTAGCCGATGGTCGAAATGTTGTCCGCGGAAACGGCCCGGTAGAGGAGATGGATCTTGCCGCCAAGGTCTATTGCTCCGGGATTGAGCGTGCCTTTAGACTCCCAGAGTATTCCCGGCCGCGGCGTTATGATGGGATTTCCCGGGAAACGCTTGATGATGGGCTTCTCCGTGTCGGTAATGCTTGACAGCAGATTGTTAAGCGGGATCGTGGCCATGGCGCAATGCGTATCGGCGGCGCCATAGTAGATCTCCAGCCGCCCGCCGCGGATCAAAGCGCCGGAGGGGAAAATGATGTGCGCGACTTGGCCCATATTCTCATAGTATTCATCGGGCACCATAAATGGTCCTTTGGTGCGGCCGATGACATTGCGCGGATTCTTTTCTTCAAGGAGGACTGCTTCGATGCCGAATACCTGGTCGCCGTGGCCGTAGCGCTGGATATGGGAATAGATGAGCAGCCAACCTTTATCGGTTTTGACCGGCGCGGCTCCGGCTTCGAGATGATCGCCGGGCAGGCGGCGTATGTGTATTTTATGAGCGTCGAGATTCTGCTGCCAATTTGCCCAGAATTCAGGCGACCACATATCTTCGGGCTTATCGAATTCGACATAGCAGATATCCGACGGCGCGCGGTCCGTATTCACGGTGACGATCGCTGCCATTTTGCCGTTGATCCTTTCAGGAAATAGAGCCATGGCCTTGGCGTTGAAAGGAGTGACCAGATGCTTTTCCGTGATGGTCTCGATATCTTTGCTTAAAGCCACCGCCACCCTGATGTTGTCGGGAGAAAGCGGCCAGCCGCCGAGAGCGGTGTAGAAAATATAATATGTTCCCTCGAATTTGGTGACGCGCGGGTCCTCGCAGCCGAAATAATCGAATTCGCGGTCGGGAGAGATGAGGACATGGCGGTCGCGGTAGTGTAGTCCGTCAGTCGAGACTCCGCGGGCAATGACCGACATGCGGATGTGCGGTTCGCGCAAGAGATCGGGTTCCGACATGGCGCGATAGACCATATAGGTCTTCTCGCCGTCGATAACCGGACAGCCGTTAAAGGCGGCTGCCGCTTCCCACGGATGCTCGCGCATGGGAGAAAGAATGGGATTATGTTCCGATCGGTTTAAGGTGAACATATGAAGAAGTCATTGCCTGCCGTTCTTGACCAGCCAGTCAAGGAGGGGCTCTAAGGGCGTTTGGGCGATGCAGACGTGCCGGTCCCCGCCGCCGTAATAGACGATCAAAGCGTCCTCGGTCGCATGTCTCATGATGACTGCCCCCGAAGCGTAGACCACGCCCGGCTTGCCGTCGTTTTCATAGGACATTTCGGGCGTGAGGATCGGCTGGGGCGAGCGATAGAGCACTTTCGTCGGATCCTCGAGGTCGAGGACCATGGCTCCCAGTTTGTATTTGTTCGGGTCGTTTTTATCCATGGCATGATACAAGAGCAGCCAGCCGATCGACGTCCGCAAGGGCGGGGGGCCGGCGCCCCTGACCCAATTGTCCCAAAAATCTTTTCGTCCTCCGTTCGGCGCCTGACTTCGGATATACATGCCGTGACTGCCGAGCGCATCGAGGCTATCAACATAGTCTATCAGTATCCTCGGAGCGATGCCATGCAATACGGCATATTTTCCGTGTATCTTTTCCGGAAACAGCACCCAATTTTTGGCCACGTGCCCCGGCGGCGAGATGAGAGCCGCCAGGCGCCAGCGCCACAATCCGCGCTTGAGGTCGCCGAGTCCGATCGAGGTCAAGGCCATGCGCACGGAGTCCCAGCCCTCAAAAGCGGTATAGGTCATATAGACTCTGTCTTCGAGCCGGACAGCACGCGGATCCTCGGCGCCGCCCCAGCCGCCGCCGGAAGTGTAGTATGCCGGATTATAGACTTTGGGACCGCTCGCTCGAGCGGCATCGGGAAGGCCGTAACCCGGCTCCGGCTCGTAGACCGGATACATGGAACGCTCTTCGAAGTGCAAACCGTCGGCGCTCTCCGCATGGCCGATACGCGATATGCCGTCGTCGCCGATGGCTCGGTAGAACAGATGAACGTGTCCCTCATCATCTTGGATAGCGGCCGGATTGAACGTCCCTCTCATCTCCCATTCGCGGAAGGGCAGGGGGGAGATGACGGGATTATCGGCGAGGCGCGTCAAACGGAACTGCGAAGAACGCCCGCGGATGTATTTCCGGCAGACTATGTAGGCATAGAAACAGATGAGAAGGGCAAGGCAAAAAGCGAAAAAAGAGATGATAGACGCTAAATTGTTCATGTTTTAGTTGGTACAGCTCCCTCCGCCCCCTGGATACCTCCTATACGCCCATACTTGTCTTCGAGGCGCACGATGTCTTTTTCGTCTACGTCGCCGAAGGATAGTTCCAGAATATTCAATGGACGGGCGCCGGCCTTGGTGCCGCCCAGCAACCGATGCCGTGTCTCCCGCGGAATGAAGTGATCGTCGCCGGCAGCGAGGGGAAATTCTTTTTCACCAATGACCGCCGAGCCGTCGCCGGAAAGGACATGCCAGTATTCGTCTCGGTGATGATGATACTGCAGACTCAGAGCTTCTCCGGGTTTAACGACAAGGACCTTCACCATAGAAGGCTTTTCATTAGTGATCCACAATTCCTCCCCCCAGGGCCGCTGTTCCCGATAAGGTTTAGGGGATTGCATGGGCTGTATTTTGGCTCAATTATATAATGAAAACCGCCCTCGAAATAGGGCAGAATAACTGTGTATAAGTCTGATCAGCCGGAGAGTTATCCCTCGCCTAGAAAACGCCTTAAATCTTCGGGAAAGACGTCTCGGGCGATGTGGTAGATGGTATAAGTGATGAAATAGGCCGAGATGACGTCGATCGAATAATGCAGGTGGCCGAGCAAGACCACGATGCCAAAAAATATCGAGCTTGCCAGGCAAAACATGCGGACTGGCGCATTATCCCAAAAGAGCAACGCCATCAAGTAGGGAAGACCGGTATGCGCCGAGAAGAACAGGTCGGCGCCCGAGCTGAAAATATAGAAATTGATGCTTTTTATCAGGCTGAATGAGTCCACGAGCACATGGTCGGGAAAAGGCCCGATATGCGTCAGACTGACGAAGGCGGAGCGGATGAATACGAACAACGCCACCGACTTCAGCCAAAAGGGGATCTTTTTCGGGTCGTTGAGACAGATCAAAATAATGATCAGCCAGAAGATGATGGGGCCGGTGACGAAAATGCCGTCAACGTCGAAAACGGGAATGTTGGAGAGGACGATGTCGGAAACGGCATTGCTCGCCCGTTCGGTGGCGTAATAGCCGGAGAGCAGGTTGGCAGCCAGGGAAAGGATCAAAAAAACGAGGCTGATGCCGAACGAGATCATGAACCGCCTGTCTTTTATGACCTTGGCGTATCGAGCGCCAAGACGCCGCGCGCAGCGCTCTATATTTGAATAGTCTATGATCATTGGAGCCGGCAGGCGCTTTTGAGCTCATTGATGTCGGCAGTTGTCGGCTGGTTGTTCGTGCTTTGATTGAGGCGGTACATGATGGCTTTTGGATCGTCGGAATGGGGAAGACCGAGGGCATGCCCCAGTTCATGGGCCAATATGCGGATAAGTTGATCATTGTTTTCATATTGATAGATGTCTATGCGTTCTCCGTCCTTGTCGCGCACATACTGTCCCTCATCGAATTCCACGCCGGTCGAGGCGCCGATCGTATTATAGTTTTTGACATTGAGATTGAGCGTGCTTGCCAAATGATTCAAGATCGTCGCCGCGGAGTTTATGTTCTCCGTCAGGCTGTTTATGGCAACGGTGCCGCCATTGATGGTTTCGACTTCGACGTTCAGGGCCTGGCGTCGCGCCTCAAGCTCACCATATTCCTTTTTGGGCGCGCCGCCGCGGCTATTCCAATAGGCGGCATCCTGTTCGTAGCTTTTCTTGGCTGCCGCATAAGCGGCGATATCCAAGTCTAATTGCTTCCGCTCTTCGCTATACGCGCTCTTGAGCGAGTCGTATTTGGCTTTCAATGCATCATAAGAGGTCTCGTCATCCGATATGGTGAGGCCGAGCGAGCGCATGTCGGCTGTAGCCTTTTGACGGTAATCATATATCAGATTGATCTTGAGCTCGGCGGATCCGGCCGAATCGCCATAGATAAAGAGCGTCCGATCGATGGGGGAGCCCCAGATGCCTGCTGCCAGAGCGACGTCCTTGAGGAATTGCTCCTTGCTTAAGCCGAACTTCGGATCGAAGGCGCCGAGAGCATAACTGATCGGCTTGGTGCAGGGCGCACTCGCGCCGAAGACCCGCAAGATCGGTTTAATGACAAGCTCGATCTTCGCGCGATAGCTGTAAATGACGGTCACGGCGACGAGGACAAGCACGCCTAAAACCCATGTTCGGATGCCGCTGACTATCCCTTTTGCCATATAGGGCAAATGATACTATAATACCTCCACTATGGACATGCAGGATCGGAAGGTCATATACATTCTTGTCGGTCTGCCTGCAGTCATCGTCGGGCTTTTCATCGGCATCTATATCGGCGAGAAAAATGCTCCCGGCCGAAATGCGCCCGCAACGGTAGACAGCCAGAACGTATCGGATACGCAGTTCGCGCCATTTTGGAAAGCCTGGGACATTCTTGACGAAAAATATGTCGCCGCCGCAAGCACTACGGCCGAAACAAAGATCTGGGGCGCCATCAAAGGTCTGGCCGATTCTTATGGCGATCCCTATACGGTCTTTTTCCCGCCGGCCGAGTCGAAGATGTTTCAGGAGGATATTTCCGGCAATTTCGAGGGCGTCGGCATGGAGATAGGCATCAAGAACAAACAGCTCACGGTCGTGGCGCCCATCAAAGGCAGCCCGGCGGACAAGGCCGGCGTCAAGACGGGCGATTTCATTCTTTCGATCAATGGGACTTCGACCTCGAATATGAGCGTGGACGAGGCTGTCAAATTGATCCGCGGACCGAAGGGTACGGATGTCAAGATACTGTTCTTCAAGCAAGGAGTCGCCAAGCCGATCGAAAAGACTATCACTCGCGACGTCATCGACATCCCGACTTTGGACCAGAGCGCCAAGCCCGGAGGCATGTTCGTCATCCGCCTCTACAGCTTTACGTCCCAGTCTCCGGATCTCTTCAGGCAAGCCCTGCGGGCGTTCGTCCTCTCGGGCGATCATAAACTGATCCTCGATCTTCGCGGCAATCCCGGCGGCTATCTGGACGCCGCCTGGGATATGGCTTCATGGTTCTTGCCGGCGGGCAAGGTCGTGGTCACCGAAGATTTCGGAAAAAACGGCCAGCCCAATATCTATCGCAGCAAGGGCTATGATGTCTTCGCCGACGGCAAGCTCAAGATGATCGTCTTGGTCGACAACGGCTCGGCTTCGGCCTCCGAAATCCTGGCCGGCGCTTTGAAAGAGCAGGGTGTGGCCAAATTAGTCGGAGTCAAGACCTTTGGAAAAGGTTCTGTCCAGGAGCTGGTGCCGGTCACGCCCGAAACGTCGCTCAAGGTGACGATCGCGCGCTGGCTCACCCCCGACGGCCACAATCTCTCCCACGACGGTCTTGATCCCGACTATGATGTGCCGATCACCGAAAAAGACGCGACGGCCGCCAAAGACCCGCAGATGGATAAGGCCGTCGAGCTCTTGACGAACGAGCCGTAGAGAATACAATAGCCGCACAAGGCGAGCCGCACAGCGCGTTCGCTATTAAAGCGTTTGATATGAAAATCATCCTCCTAAAAGACGTGCCCAAACTTGGCCGGCGATACGATATCAAAGACGTGGCGAGCGGCCACGCACTTAATCTTCTCATTCCCCAAGGATTGGCCGTAAGCGCCACGCCTGCGGCCGTCGCCCGCTCTGCGGCCGAGAAAGCCAGGACGGAAGGGGAGAGGAAAGTCCACGAGGACCTGCTAGCCAAGAATATCGATGATCTCAAGGATCTGACTTTGACCATCATCGGCAAGGCCAATGAAAAAGGCCATCTGTTTGCCGGATTGCACCGCGAAGAGATCGTCGCCGAATTGACGAAGCAGACGCGTCTCGAACTCGATCCCTCGTTCATCAAACTCGAGCACCCCATAAAAGAGATCGGCGAATATATGATTGAGGCAGCCGGAAAAGGGAAGTCAGCGACATTCAAGCTCATCATAAAAGCGGCTTAAAGGCATCCGCTGGGATGCCTAAATTGCTCGGATCTAAATCACATGAACGATCTTTTTTCTTTCGATATTACGGTTGAAACTGGTCTTTCTTTTTGAGCCAAAAGAAACTTTGCCATTTGTCAGAGCGAACAGGGTATAGTCCTTGCCGACGCCGACGTTTCTGCCGGGAAGGACCGTCGTGCCGCGCTGACGGACGATAATCTCGCCCACTGAGATCATTTGGCCGTGATTAATCTTAACCCCCAGATATTTGGGGTTTGAATCACGCCCGTTCTTGGTTGTGCCAGCGGCCTTTTTATGAGCCATGCCGCAGTCTAACACGGAGAATGTGAGAGTACAAGAATAAGGTGAATAGATTAAGTAATGATTACATACAGATGTCAACTGTAAAGGAATACCGCATTCTCGGCCTCTTTTGGCTCATTTTTGCCCGAAAGCCAAAAAAACGGCTCTAAATATGGGTATTTTGCGTGAAAACTATGGCTCTGTTGAGCCATAGTTTTGTCATTATGGTCTTGACGTGGACGAGGTGGGGTGCTAGGTTATGGGCTCAAAATGAGCTAGTGGGAATAACATCTCGCGAGCTCATTTTTGAATTAATACAAAACAAAAAAATGATCATCGAACTTACAACTGGGGCGGCCTTCCTGATTTCATCTCAGTATGCCGCCGGACCGACGGCGCCCATGATTTTGGCTCAGATCTCAAATCTGGTGGTGGTTCGAGCAGCGCAGGCGCAAACCATCGAAACCGGTCCGAGCCCGTCGACGAGCACGCCAATGATCGCGAGCGTTGACCCCGGCAGTCAATCTGCGGCCATTGAAGCATATCTCCGCAAGGCCTATGCCGATGAGCCGATTCTGGTGGATATTGCCCGCTGTGAGTCCAACTTTCGCCAGTATGGCACCGATGGCAAAGCCATCCGCGGAACGGTCAACAAACGGGACGTCGGCGTAATGCAGATCAATGAGAAGTTTCAGGGTCCGCAGGCCAAAGCGCTCGGCCTCGACATCTATAGCGTCGAAGGCAACGTGACCTACGCCAAGCATCTATATAAGAAAGAAGGCACGGCCCCATGGATATCGTCAGCCAAGTGCTGGGCGGGAGATCTGGCCAAGAATTAAGATTGTCATGTCGCACAATATATCTTTTCAGTAGATACGCTAAATCAAATCGAGCTGGTCGAAGCGAACAGGCCGGTCGACGTGTCCGGCGTACCTCCTGCACTGCCGAAATTCATATGCAAGAGATTTTGGAAAATCGGATTCCAAATGAACCGGACGAATCCTTGATTCCAGATGAATAAAACCGGCAGCTTCAAAAACCTCGTCCAGATCTGAAGAACAATGCCTTTGATGAACTGCCAGTTATCCTGGAACGTCGGCGAATTGACGATCGAGCGGAGATTCAAGCCCAAAAAAGCCAGCAGTAAGAGCGCGATGACGATTATCACTATCAATTTGATCAGCCCTTCGTTCGTCTTCGGCGTCCGCGTCATGCTAAGTATTTTATCGCATGATCGATCCGCTTCAAAGCTTCCTCCCGACCGACGAGGGCGGCAGCCGTGAACGGGTCGGGCGATTTTTCCTTGCCCGTCAAGGCCACACGGAGCGGCCAAAGCACGTCGCCCTTGCCATGTTCTTCGGCATACGGCCATAGGGTGTCTTTGATCCGCTCAGCCGTAAAATGATCGGCAGAAACGGCAGCGAGGAGCTTTCGCGCCTCGGCGAGATGCGCCCGTGCGCCTTCCCTCTCCGGTTTTTTCTTCCAGAGCAAGAGGTCGGCCGCATAAGGAAGCAATCCTCGGACAAAATCCAATTCGCCATTTTTATCGAAAACCTCTGCGATTTCGCCGAAGGTCGAAATCTTTTCTTTAAGCAGCGGCAAGAGCCTTTTAAAGGCCGGACTGCCGGTTCCGAGCCATTCCGGGACGAAGGGGCTGGCGTGCAGGGCAAAATCGCCGTCAGACAGTCGTCTCAGATATTGCCGGTTAAACCATTTTAATTTCTCCTCATCGAATATCGCGCCGCCTTTCTGGATCTTTCCCAGACTGAACTTGGCGACGATCTCTTCACGCGACAATATTTCCTGCTCATCGCCCGGATTCCAACCGAGCAGGATCATGTAATTCACCAGCGCCTCGGCCAGATATCCCCGGTCGCGATACGCCGTGATCGACGGGGCGCCGCCGCGCTTAGAAAGTTTTCCGCGGCCGGGTGACAAGAGGAGCGGGACGTGCGCGTAAGCGGGCAAATCGAAGCCGAGCGCCCGAGCGATCAGGATCTGCCGCGCGGTATTCGAGATATGATCCTCGCCGCGGATGACATGGGTCACCTCCATCTCATGATCGTCTACGACCACGGCCAGGTGAAAGAGCGGCTCGTCCAAGCTGCGCGCCACCACGAAATCTCCGAGTTCGGTCGTGTCGAATTCGATATCCCCCCTGACGAGATCGGCGAAACGTATCTTCGCGTTCGGATTCTTGAAACGGATGACTTCGGTGCGCCCGCCCGATTCGACCGGCGTTTCTTTGGAGACGAAGGCTTGTCCGGACTCTATGAGTTTCGCCAGATAGGACCGGTATATGCCGAGGCGGTCGGACTGGCGGTAGAATTCATCGTACGGCAGGCCGAGCCACTTCAGGCTTTCGACGATATTGTCTTCGTATTCCTTTTTTGAACGTGCCCGGTCGCTGTCTTCGATCCGCAGGATGAATTTTCCCTTGTTCTGCGCGGCATAGACGTACGAGAAAAGCGCGGTGCGGTAATTGCCGGCATGTAAGAGGCCCGTGGGCGAAGGCGCAAAACGGGTCACGACGTTGGCGAGGAGGCTCATGACGTCAGTATATGCCAAAGCCCCGGTGTTTAAAAGCCAAAAACCGGCACTCGCCGGTTTTTATGAGGATCATCAATTGATGATAAATCAATTGAACTCTCCCGC
>JAXDMJ010000004.1:0-12939 GCA_034666165.1 Candidatus Parcubacteria bacterium | reverse complement strand
GTACGTCTTTACCATCGACCGCAAGAACCCCGACGGCTCCTACAGCGAGGTCATGAAGACGCCCGTCATCAATGCGAAAGGGGGCATCATCAAGAGGAAGTTCGTGGTGTGAGAAAGAGAGAGGGGGAAAGTCCGAGACTAAATATTAAATCTCCTTCGGCTTGAATTCCGCCGGCGCGCGGTGAAGCCACCATTGCAATTGATCGAATGAAAGGAGTCCCTCCTGTGCGCCGATGAACTGGGCGACCGACATGGGATTGATCGGCGCCCAGATCAAAGCTTCGAGAGGCGGCTTGCCCATGGCCAGTGCCGAGACGAACGTCGCCGCCCAAGCGTCGCCGCAGCCGGTGCGTTCAAAGGCCGGGCGCGGATCCGGATACATGGGAATGTGATAGAAGTGGTCGCCGTCGAAAAGATACGCTCCGTCGGTGTTGTCGGTGACGGCGACGAGTTTCGGACCCTGTGCCGCCAGTTTTTTTATCAAATCCTTGATATCGCGCGAATCGCTATTCAACATACGCTGGGCTTCTTCAACGTTGACGACCAATAGATCTGTGCGGTCATATATGCGCTTCAATTCATCAAAGCCCAATTTCATCTGATATGTTCCGGGCTGAAAAGCCAGTTTGACGCTGGAGTTGGTCTCGAGATAGTCCGCGATCATCTGATGATACTCGCGCGTGTTACCGCCGAGCGATGTCAGATATATCCACTTGGGCGGCGGAATTTTCGGTAATCGATAATCGAAATCGGTGTGATTGACCAGAATGGTGCGGTCAACCTCATACCACAGCACGAAATGATAATTGGTCGGCTTGTTTTTGTGAGTGCGAATGTATGAAGTGACGACGTTGTCCTTGCGTAACGAGACGACGCATTCGCGGCCGTTCTGGTCGTCGCCGATATTGGCGACTAAAGCCGCTTTGAGTCCGAGGCGAGCGGCGGCCACCGCTACATTGGCCGCATTGCCCACGGCTCGTACGACTTTTACGTATTCAAAAGGGATCTTATCTCCGAACCGCATACAGATTTCGCAGTCTTGAGTGTTGACTTTGCAAGTGACGTGCGCGTCCTTGAGACGGATGAAGGCGTCGGTGGTAATGTCGCCGACAGACAGGACATCGATTTGTTTGCCAAGCATTTGAATATTATAGCATTGCTCCACGCGGATATGTTAAAATACAGTAACATTCATGACTCTCCGCGAGCATATATCCGAAGCCCTGACACATAAACGCGCCATCGGGCATTTCAATATATCCACGCTTGACGGCATTTGGGCGGTTGTTGACGCGGCCGCGGCTCTGAAACTTCCGGTGCTGATCGGCGTCTCGGAAGGAGAACGGGATTATGTGGGCGTACGGGAGGCCGCGGCCATCGTGAAGAGCATCCGTGAAGAAAGGAAACAGCCCATTTTTCTCAATGCCGACCACACCTATTCCTTCGAAAGAGTTAAAGAAGCTGTTGACGCCGGATATGACGCGGTCATCTATGACGGCTCGGCCCTGCCTTACGAGGAGAATGCCGCCACGGCAAAAAAATGCGTCGAGTATGCCAAGAAATCCGGGATGGGCGTGATCATCGAAGGCGAGCTCGGCTTTATCGGCACTTCGTCAAAAGTTCTGGACGCCATTCCGGCAGGCGCCGTCGTCGGCGAGGCGCAAATGACTAAACCGGAAGTCGCCGCCCGTTTTGCCCGCGAGACCGGCGTCGACATGCTGGCGCCGGCTGTCGGCAACATTCACGGCATGGTGCGCGGCGGCGATCCGGCCCTTAATTGGAAACGCGTCAAGGAGATCAGCGAAGCCGTCAAACTGCCGCTTGTTCTTCATGGCGCTTCCGGCAATACGGCCGATGACATAAAGAAGACAGTGGCCTCCGGCGTGGCCATCGTCCATGTGAATACCGAACTGCGCGTGGCATATAGGAGCGGCTTAGTCAGATCGCTTTCGGACAATCCCGACGAGGTGGCCCCGTATAAATACCTCAAGCCGGCCAAACTGGCCATGCAGAAAGTCGTCGAAGAGAAGCTGCGGATAATTTCAGGGATGTAGTATATAATAGTATAAACTCAAAAAATATGACCACAGGCGTAGAATTCGAAGAAGACAAGCTCAGTTACGGCGATAAGCCGCGGGTGGGAACATCGTCGGGCGGCCAGGGGGGAGGTATGCCCGGCTCGGACAATGAACCGAAGATGGTCAAATGGCTGATGCGGCACGGTCTGGCGAAATCCGCCAATTCGGCCCAAATGATCCTGATCGGCGTTTTCATCGTCAATATCATCCTCATTTTCTTCATACTCCGCTATATCCTTTAGAATCCTTTAGAAAAAGCGGTTGCCAGAGCTCGACAGGCATGTATAATAGTGCGCATGCTCACGCTTCGCATGGAAAAACGCGATCTCGCGATCAAGCCCGCAACTCTGCGGAAAGCAGGAAAGATTCCGGCAGTTTACTATGGACCGAAAGAGGACTCTACGCCCGTCGTCGTACCCAGCGTTGAATTTAAGAAAGTCTGGAAACAGGCCGGCGAATCGTCGGTCATCATGCTTACCGATGTAGCCGGAAACGAGCACGAGGTCCTCATACACGATATCGATGTCCATCCGCTTTCGGGCGAGCCGCGCCACGCGGATTTCTATGTGATAGAGAAGGGTAAAAAAGTCAAAGTTTCCATACCGCTCATTTTTGGCGGCGTTTCTCCGGCCGTCAAAGAGAAAGGGGGGATATTGATAAAGGTGCGCCGCGAAATCGAAGTCGAGGCCGCGCCGCGGGACTTGCCCCGCGACATCAGAGTGGATATTTCGTCATTGGCCGAGCTTTCAGACGTCATTCTGGCTAAGGACCTCATCATACCGGCAGGCGTTCAGTTGAAGATCGGTTCTGACGAAGTCGTGGCCTCGGTCTCTCTGGCCAAAGAAGAAGTCGAAGAGGCGCCGGCGGCTATCGACATGTCGGCCATTGAAGTCGAAACCAAGGGCAAGGAGATAAAAGAAGGCGAAACGGCTCCGGCGGCCGATGCCGCGTCGGCGGACAAGCAGAAAGACAAGGACAAAAAAGCGGCCGAAACGAAGAAACCTGAAGCTAAAAAATAGTCTGCTATAATCAATATATGAAATCAGTATGGCTCCTCGCAGCTATAGTCGGATTGGCCGTGCTTGGCGCTGCGCCCCGGGATCTCTACGCCCAAGCGCTCACTGCCGAACAGCGAGCGGCTTTAGAGCAGGAACTGGCACAGGTTGAGGCCGAGCAGAAACAAGCCGCCAAAGATCTCTCCGCCGCCCAAGCCGAGAGCTCCTCCCTGGCCCGCGACATTGCCGTTTTGAACGCCAAGATCAAGGCCGCCCAGCTCGATATCAAGGCCAAGAATCTCCAGATCCAGACACTCGGAAATGATATTAACCAGAAAGAGAACCATATCGAGGAGCTCGATGCCCGTATCGAAAAAGGCAAGGCAACACTGGCCGTCGTCCTCCGGAAGACCAATGAGATAGATTCATATTCTCTGCCCGAAGTCATGCTCTCGCAGACGACGGTGGCGGGGTTTTTTAAGGACATTGACACGTTTCAGTCCGTGGAAAGCGGGCTCAAATCGACTTTTGAACAGCTGCGCGCCGATCAGGCCGCCACGGCCGCCGAAAAGGACTCTCTCGATAACCGCCGCAACGCCGAATTGGACGCGCGCCACGAAATAGAAGTCCAAGAACAGAGCATCAAGTCAAATCAAGCCTCCAAACAGCAGCTCCTTACGGTGAGCAAGGGCAATGAAAAGTCATACAGTTCGCTTCTGGCACAGAAGCAGGCCCGCGCCGCCCAGATCCGGGCCGCGCTCTTCTCGCTCCGTGACGCAGCGGCCATACCGTTCGGGCAGGCTCTCCAGTATGCGCAGGCCGCTTCGCAAAAGACCGGCGTTCGCCCGGCTTTGATCCTCGCCATCATGACGCAGGAGTCGGCGCTCGGCAAGAATGTCGGGTCCTGCTACGTGACCGACAACGGTACGGGCAGCGGCGTCTATGCCAAGACCGGCAGTCCGGTCGAAGATGTCATGAACCCGACTCGCGACATTCCGCCGTTTTTGCAAATCCTGAATGAGCTCGGCGGCGACTCGTCGAAGACGTTGGTCTCGTGTCCGCAGTCGATCGGCTGGGGCGGGGCCATGGGTCCGGCTCAATTCATCGCCTCGACCTGGGTCATCTTGAAGGACCGGCTGGCCGGCGCGCTCGGCATCTCCAGTATGCCTGATCCTTGGAATCCCTCTCACGCATTTATGGCGACCGCGATGTACCTCTCCGACCGCGGAGCCGTGGCCGGGAGCTATACGTCCGAGAAGAACGCGGCGTGCAAATATTATTCCGGCGGAGCATGCAGCAAATCAAGCACGGTCAATAACTATGGATCGAGCGTCATGGCTTTGGCCGACAATATCCAGAGAAACATGATCGATCCCTTGGCCGGGCTCTAGATCTCGCTCGGCTCTAGATCGTCAAAATGACCGGAATGACCATCGGCCGCTTGGCCGTTTTTTGCAGGAGGTATTTGCTGACGGCATCGGTCATATTGTCTTTGACGTAATCGACGTTTATCGGATTCTGCCCGCGCGTCGATTTCTCGACCGTTTCTTTGATGAGCAGACGCACTTCGTGCAAGAGGTCCTGCGACTCGCGCAGATAGACGAAGCCGCGGGAAATGATGTCGGGGGATTTCTTGAGCTTGCCGTTGGCGGCGTTCACGATGCCGAAGATGATGAAAATGCCGTCCTGGGCGAGCATTTGCCGGTCGCGGATGACCACGTCCTGCACGTCGCCCACCGAGAAACCGTCGACCAGAACCAGGCCGGAAGCGGCTTTTTCCTTGAGCTTGACGATCTTTGTCCCGCCTTTCTGGATCTCAATGATCGAGCCGTTGTCCGGAATGATCACGTCTTCTTCCTTGAGGCCGTTGGCTTCTTTGGCCACGTCGGCATGGACGCGGAGCATGTAGTGATAGCCGTGCAAAGGCATGAAGAACTTCGGGCGGATCTTCTTGTGGATCCAGGCGGTCTCGTCGCGATTGGCGTGTCCTGAAGAATGGATGTCGGCGATGCGATAGTGGATGATACGGGCGCCTTGTCGCGAAAGATTATCTTTCAGCTTTTGCACTGCGCGCTCATTGCCCGGCACGATTGACGAGGACAGGAGGACGGTATCTCGGGGCATGATCTTCACCTTGGTGTGAGTCTTATTCGACATCCGGACGAGGGCGGCAAAATCATTGGCTTGAGCGCCGGTCGCCAAAATGATCATCCGTTCGGGCGGAACGGTGTCGATCTCGTCGACGGAGATCATCGTCTCTTTCTTGGCTTTCAAGAGGCCAAGCTGCTTGCAGATCTCGATATTCTGTTTGAGGCTCCGGCCTTCGATGATCACTTTTTTTCCGTAGTGCTCAGCAAACTCGATGATCTTCAGGAGGCGCTCCAGCAAAGAAGAAAAAGTGGCGATGATCAGCCGGCCTTGCATGTTCTTGATGATCTCTTCGATATTCTTTTGCACGAGCTTTTCAGGGATGGAAAAGCCGGGATTCTCGACGTTCGTCGAATCGGCCATGAGCAGGAGGACTTTTTCATTCTTGAAGGCGCGGTCATACTCGGCCTCCTCGGCTTCGGTCACCTTTCCTTCGACGTGGTCGAGCTTGAGGTCGCCGGTATGGACGATCGAGCCGTAGGGCGTCTCGATGATCGCGCCCATGGCGTCCGGGATGGTATGGGTCACGGCAAAGAACTTGACTTTGATCTTGCCCAGAGTGATCGTCTGATTCTTCTCGATCACGTTCACCGAGAGCTTCGGCACGTGCGGGAATTCCTCCTGCCGCTTAACGATGAGCACGGAGGTCAAGAGGCGGGTGAAGATCGGCGGGCTGCCGATCCGGGGCATGATGTACGGAATGCCGCCGATATGGTCGAGGTGGCCGTGAGTGATGACGACCGCGCGGATCTTGTTCTGGCGCTCTTCCAGATATTTGGTGTTGGGCAGGATGAAATCGATGCCGGGCGTATTCTCGTCCTTGAATTGGAAGCCGATGTCGATGACGATGATGTCGTCGCCGAATTCGATGGCCGTCATGTTGCGGCCGATCTCCTCGACGCCGCCGAGAGGGATGATGCGGATAGAATCGGCCGCCAAGGGCGGAATGACGTCTTCATCCTTGGTCGGCGAAAACGGCGCGGCAGATCGTCCGCGTTTCATCGGCCGCGAATCCTTGCGGATGACGTTCATGCGCGCGCCGGCGATATGGCGGAGAGCCTCGGGATGCTTGCGCGCGCCCTTGCCCAAGACGACGCGATGGCCGTTGCCGTTCGAGTACGAAACGACTGCCGGCGCCGGATTGTGCGACGGTGCTCCGGGCGTCGTTGCCGACGGGGAATCGTTGCGCAATATGCGTGTCTTATTGAGACCGTGATAGTGACGGCGGTGCGGATGGAAACGCGGCGGCCGGGAGCCGGGCGAATGCTGATGCGGTTTTTGGTTTTCCATATGATTTATTGTGATTAATTTTTCGTGAATATCTTCCAGACTTTTTCCGTGCTGCGATACCAGTCGGCGAGCGAATTGAAGCGGTCTGAGGGCACGACGACGGCGCCGAGCTCGACGTTATGCATGGCTTTCGGCACGGCATACGTGAAATCGGGGACGTACAGGAAGACGGCCGGAATATCAGCAGCGATCAGAGAGCTGAACTGCTTATATTTGGCGAGGCGGGCGGCTTCGTCGCCGGTCGTGCGTATGTCTTCGAGCAATTTGTCGGCCTTGCTGTTGGCGTACATGGCAACGTTCAGTCCCGGAGCGTTGCGCTCCGATGAATGCCAGAAGGCGAAGAGGTCGCGGTCTTTGCCGATGAATTCTCCGAAGAGCAGGGCATCATATTTGCGCGTGCGGATGATGTTCTGGTAGAGGTCGCCGGGATCGAAGATCTTGACTTCGACTTCCGCCCCGAGCGCATTCCAGGAATTCTTGACCAGTTCGGCGGCCTGCTTCAGGTCGGGCGTGTCGGCCGTGTAAATGTCGAATGCGAGCGCCACTGCGCTCTTCGCTCCTTTCTTTTGAAATTGATAAATGCCCGAGGCCGGATCTTTCTTCCAGCCGTTCTTCTCAAGGAGGGCACGCGCGCCGGCAATGTCCGCGCCGTCATCGGTCGTCGTCCCCGCGCTCGCCGTGCCTGCGGTCATGGTGCCGCCCACACCGACCGGCAGAGGACCGTGGATCGGAAGCCCATAGCCGTCGAGGGCGGTGGCGACGATCAGGGAGCGATCGACGGCCATGTCAAGGGCGGCACGCACATTCTTGTCAGCCAAGACGGATGCCTGGTTTTGATTGAAGAAGACCCCGAAAATCCGAGGCAGGGGAGCCGAGAGAACCGTATAGGCCTCGCCCCGATCCGAAGCCAGGCGCGCCGCATCTGCCGAGCCGACCGAAGCCACGCTGTCGATCGTGCCGGCATCGAGGGCCGAAAGAGCTTTGGCTTCATCGGCAAAGAAATAGAAAGTGATGTTGCTCAAGTGCGGAACTGTCCCGTAATAGCCCCGCCAAGTCGAGAGCTTGTATTCCGTGGGAATGCCGCTCGTGCCGCGCACCTCGCCGTTTTTCTTGTATGGCCCCGAACCGACGGGCTCGGTATTGTAGGCGCTGAAGATGAACTGGTCGTCGCCGATCCCATTCCAGATGTGTTTGGGCAGAATGCCGACGGTCGTATTGGTTAGGAATGGGCTGTAGGGCTGCTTCAGGATGAACTCTACGACGCTCGCCGAGATTTCCTTGGCCGTGACATTGGTCCAATCGTTCCGGCGGGGGCTCTTCAGGGCCGCATCTTGGATCTTCTGAACCGTAAAGACCACGTCCTCGGCCGTAAGCGGATGGCCGTCCTGGAAGCGGAGGTTATCGCGGAGGGTGAAGGTGTAGGTCAGGCCGTCGGCGGAAACCTCATATGATTTCGCCAGATCAGGCACGAGTTCGCCGCCGCTCCATTTTATCAAGCCCGAATAGACCAAAGATGAGATATCGCGGTCGACGTCGGATATGGCCAGGGTGGGATTAATGGAACGCGGCAGGCCGGCGACTCCCTCCTTCAAATTGTCGCCGTGGGCCGGCACTTCGGTCATGAAATATGCGTTGACGCTTCCGGCCATGATTAATGCGGATAAGGCGGCGATCAATACGAGGATGCCGAAGACGCCCTTTTCCGTGGCGGAGAAGCGGCGGATGTAGTCCAGTATGGTCAGGCTCTGCTTAAAGCTGAATTCTTTCGATGATTCGTTTAGGGACACGGTATGATGTCTAAATCAAAAAAATGAAATGCGCGGATCGGTTTGTCGGACGGCGGGACCGCGCAGCGGATTTTTAAACGAGATTGATGAGGGCGGAAACCGCGAAGAGGACGGCGACGATGATCGTCGCCGTAAACAGCCCCTTTTCGAGACCGCGGCGGGTATGGAAGGCAGAGCTGAAATTGTCGCTGCCGCCGAAAGCGCCGCCGACTTGGGCGCCGGTGCGCTGAAGCAATATAACGGCAACCAGAACAACGGACAGAATGATCTGGATATAGGGAAGGAGAACCTTCATCGGGATTATACTATCATGGGGGCCAAAGCGGTGCAACTGCCTGGAGGTCGCTCTAATGTTTCCCGCGCATGGTCCCAAAATATAAAAACAGCATATGATTAATGTGTCAAGTTGTCAGAGCGACAACCATGACTATAATTACAGCACATCGAATTATGGCGCCAGGTCAGATATGGCGCATGTTAAAAGTCGGATATTAATCATTTTTTGCGTAGAGTGTATTTCATACCGCGTACTGCCATGAAGAACAATTCAAAAAACAGCCCAAAGAACACAGCGAAGAGCGTTACGAAAAATTTAATCAAGAATATCACACCTCTCCAGGACAGAGTCCTTATCAAGGAAGATGAGGACAGCAAAGAGAAAAAAACCTCGGCCGGCATCATCATTCCGGTGACGGTGAACGAGGATAAAGGCAGCAAGCGGGGCATGGTCGTTGCTGTCGGGTCAGGAAGATGCGAAGATGGCAAGTCCATCCTGATGTCCGTCAAACCCGGAGACAAAGTGCTTTTCCAATGGGGCGACAAGCTCACGATCGACGACGAGGAGTATTACATCGTCAGGGAAAGCGAGATTCTGGCTATTATCAAATAATCGGATTAAGCAAGCTCCATCAACAATCTGCATAAACACATGGCAAAGAAAATACTTTACAACGAAACCGCCCGTAAAGCCCTCAAAAACGGCATTGATGCCGTGGCCGATGCGGTCAAGATCACCATCGGCCCGCGCGGCCGGAACGTCGTCCTCGACAAGGGCTACGGCTCGCCGACTATCACCAATGACGGCGTTTCGATCGCGAAGGAGATCTCGCTTGCGGACAAGTTCGAGAATATGGGCGCGGAGATAGCCAAGGAAGTCGCCTCAAAGACGAACGATGACGCCGGCGATGGCACGACCACCGCGACCATTTTGGCGCAGGCCATCGTGGCCGAGGGCTTGAAGCAGACGACCATGGGCATGAATGCCATGGGTATCCGCTACGGCATAGAAGACGCGGCCAAGGACGTCGTGGCTGCCCTCAAAAATCTGGCCAAACCGATCAAATCGGATGATGAGATAAAACAGGTCGCGACTATTTCCGCCGAGTCGCCCGAGCTTGGCTCGATCATCGCCGATACCATAAAAAAAGTCGGAAAAGACGGGGTAGTCACGGTCGAAGAATCACAGTCGACCACCCTCGAGTCGGAGATCGTCGAAGGCATTGAGATCGACAAAGGCTACATTTCCGCCTATATGATCACTAATGCCGAGCGCATGGAAGCGGTCATGAACGATCCGGCCGTCTTAATCACGGATAAAAAGATCTCGTCGGTGAAGGAGATCTTGCCCATCCTCGAACAGCTGGCCCAAAGCGGCAAGAAAGATCTGGTCATCATCGCCGAAGACGTTGACGGCGAAGCGCTGGCTACTTTCGTGGTCAATAAGCTGCGCGGCAATTTCAACGTCCTTGCAGTCAAGGCACCCGGCTACGGCGACCGCAAGAAGGAAAGTCTGGAGGACATAGCTATCGTCGTCGGCGCCAAGGTCATTTCCGAAGAAGTCGGCCTGAAGTTCGAAAACGCCAGCCTGACTTCGCTCGGCAAAGCCCGCCGCGTCATTTCAACCAAAGACAACACGATCATCGTCGGCGGCAAAGGCAAGAAAAGCGATATCGAAGAGCGCATCGCCCAGATCAAGAAGCAACGCGAGCAGACCGATTCGAAATATGACAAAGAAAAGCTCGACGAGCGCATTGCCAAGCTCTCCGGTGGCGTGGCGGTCATCCGCGTCGGTGCGGCCACGGAGACGGAGATGAAATATCTGAAATTGAAGATCGAAGACGCGGTCAATGCCACCAAGGCCGCCATCGAAGAGGGAATCGTGGCTGGCGGCGGAGTGGCTCTGATCCGCGCCGCCGAAGCAGCGAAGCTCATGGCGGCTAAAAAGGTCATGACCAAAGAAGAACAGCTCGGCTATGAGATCGTGCTCAAAGCATTAGAGGCGCCCTTGCGGCAGATCGCCATCAATGCCGGCAAAGACGACGGCTCGGTCATCGTCGACCGCATCAAGACTGGCAAAGGCGCGGTCGGCTACGATGCGCTCAAGGATGAGATCGTCCCTGACATGATCATGGCTGGAATCGTTGACCCGGTCAAAGTCGCGCGCCTCGGCGTCGAGAACGCCTGCTCGGCGGCGGCCATCCTCCTCACGACCGAAGCAGCTGTGGCCGACGAACCCGAGGAAAAGAAACAACAGAATCAAGGCGGCGCGCCGGAGATGGATTACTAAACGGCCACGGGAGCTGGCAAAAGGTCGTGTGATAGTCGTGTGATATACTTCTCGAATGAGTTCTCTTTCACGTTCGCTCGTTTTTCTTTCGATAATCATCGTCGTTGGCGGCATCTTTCTTTTCGGATATCATTCCGGATTCAAAAATCCGCCTGCGCCGCCGGCTGATCTTCAGTCGCCAAGCCCGACAACGAGCCCGTCGGCGCCGCTTCCGACTGGAACATCGACGGCAACCACGACTGCCGCGGCAACGTCGGCCGGAACCTCCTCGCCAGCCGATACGCTGCTGGCTTCTTCAACATCCGATGTCTCGGCTTGGAAAACGTATGGCAATGATGAATTGGGAGTCGAATTTGCCTATCCGGCCGATCTCGTCATAAACGAGCAAGGTACTTCGGTGGCCTTGGCTTTTCCGAAGAACGGCTATTTTCATTGGCCGCTTTTAGACGATGCCAAGATAACGGTTTCCGCTCTAACCTCATGTCCCTCATGGTTCCAGTCGGGCGAAGTGAGCCCATCCAAACCGGCCTCGACCACGGTTAACGGTTATGGCCTTACGTATCTGGAAGGGTCGGAAGGCGCTGCCGGCAATATTTACCTGCAATACGAATTTCACCTGCAGGCGAAGCAAGCATGCTACGTCATCAACTTGTTCGATCATGGCACGAATGGCGCGAGCTTGTACGTTGACGATCGGACGCTCGTCAAAAAATATGACGATCAGCACGAAGTCGATATAAACGCGGTCAAGGCCGTCTTCGCGGGTCTGGTCAAGAGCTTCCAGGTTCGGACACAGCCGCCGGGAGTACCGGAAGATGCGCGGTCACAGTGATCCGATGATGTCTTGCTTTTGTTATACCCATTCATATTTTTTGCATAATGTGGTATAGTTCTCACACGACTATCCGCATCCGTGTTTATTAGTACAAGCACCGTAATTCCATGAAAAAAACAAGCATTATCGTTATTATCGTCGTCATCCTCGTTATCGTAGGAATCATCTGGTTCGGCCGCGCGCCATCGGGCACCGATAACAATCCGACTCCGGGCAATCCGGCCGGAACGACCGCGACCTCTCCGACGCTGGCTATTCCCGTGACCGAGACGACCAAGGTCTCCGGCAAGCTGACGCAGTTCCAGAATGCCGAGCTCGGTTTCGCCGTCAATTATCCGACTGCCTGGGAGGCCGACAGTCTCGACAACGGAGTGACCTTTATCATGCCGATCGACCAGACGCAGGTCTCGACCATCGCCAAGCTCGAGGCCAACATCAATGCCGTTTCCGGCAAATGCGCGTTCCCGCCGGTCACCACCATCAAGGACCGCGGCACGCTCACGGTCGGCACGAGCACTCTCTCGATGATCTCCATGTCCAACACCGTTCAGGGCCGCAATTATTTCGACCGCATGTATTCTCTGCAGACAGGCGGCATCTGCTACCTCTTCTCGTTCTCTTCCATCGCGCTTTCGCCGGAAAGCAAGAAACTCACCGGCTCCAATCTGACGCAAGCCCAAAACAACAACAAGGCCATCGTCAATACGTCCGACAGCGACTTCATGGCTATGGTCAAATCATTCTCGTTCGTGACGGGACCGCAAGGGGTCGATGAAACCAAGGCCGCGCCCACGAACAAATAACCGGGCCATCTCCGCACCATCATGACATTGATATACATTATCCTGGCAATAATCCTTCTGCTCGTGATCTGGGTCATCGGTTCCTATAACCGCCTGATTACCATGGGTAATCGCGCCAAAGAAGCCTGGGCGGATATCGATGTTCAACTGAAGCGCCGTTATGACCTTATTCCCAATCTGGTTTCGACCGTCAAGGGCTATGCCACCCACGAAAGCAGCGCCTTTGAGAATGTGACCAAAGCCCGGGCCGCGGCCATGGGCGCCGGCTCGCCGGCGGCCAAAGGCGCGGCCGAGTCCATGCTGGCCGGCGCTCTGAAATCGGTCTTTGCCATCGCTGAGGCCTATCCGGAACTCAAGGCCAACCAGAACTTTCTGGCACTGCAGAACGAGCTGACCGACACCGAGGACAAGATCCAAGCCGCCCGTCGCTTCTATAA
>JAXDMJ010000003.1:0-10386 GCA_034666165.1 Candidatus Parcubacteria bacterium | reverse complement strand
GTCACGGCGCCGTCAAAATCTCGGCTTCGTCATCGGTAATAGCCACCGTATGCTCGAAGTGGGCGCTCGGACTGCCGTCGGCCGAGCGATAGGTGTAGCCGTCGGCGTCGAGCTTGATGTCTTTACTGCCTAAATTGAACATCGGCTCGATCGCAATGACCATGCCCGGCTTAAGGACCGCGCCCATGCCGGCTTCGCCGAAATTCGGCACATAGGGATCTTCATGGACGCGGTAGCCGACTCCGTGGCCGGATAATTCTTCGACCACGCCATAATGGTGAGGCGCGGCCACCCGCTCGATCGCATTGCTCACATCCCCGATTCTCTGTCCGGCTTTGGCGGCCTTGATTCCCGCCATCAGTGCCTCTTTGGTCACGGCGAGCAATTCCTCCAGTTCAGCAGAGATTTTTCCGACAGGAACGGTCACGGCCGCATCGGTGATCAATCCCGCGTGAATCAGTCCAAGATCGAGGCTCACAATATCCCCTTCCGACAAGACTTTCTCGCCTTCATTCGGGATGCCGTGGACGATCTCATCATTGACGGAGACGCACAAAGCCGCCGGGTAGGGGCGGTTCGAGCCAGCCGGCTGATAATTCAAAAAGGCCGCTTCGTCACCGCCTTCGGCTATGAGCGCCCGCACGCGCGATTCGAGCGTTCGCGTGGAAAGGTCCGGCCCGACCATCCTTATGAGCTCCTCTAAAATGCGCGCGTGCCGCTTGCCGCCCTCGCGTAGAATCGAAAGATCTTTTTTTGATTTGATGCGTATCATGGCCGCTTCCGGCAGGAACCGTCATCCGAGGCCGGTCTTTTTTATTATATCGGCGTGGATTTCCTCGACCGAGCGCTCGCCATCGATGGCCAGATAATTATATCTCGGATTTTTTTCAAAATAATAGATGACCGGCACGACTTCGGATTCGAACCAGGAAAGGCGCTCTTTGATGTCTTCGGCGTTGTCGTCCCTGCGCTTGCGCAGGAGCAGGCGCTTCAGCGCTTCTTCAGGGTTGATCTCGATATTGATGACCCAGGGTTTGCCTAGCTTGTAAAATTCAAAGACCGAGCTGAAGACCTGCGCTTCATGCAGCCGGCGCGGCGTGCCGTCAAAGATCAGATGTTCCTTGCCGGTATATCGCTCGATCAAAGCATGAGCCCACATGACGACTGTCAGAAATTCCGGCATGAGAGAGCCGGTATCATAGCGCTCCTTAATCAACTTTTGCGTGAGCGATGGACCCTCGGTGAATTTGCGGATCTCAGCGCCGGTCTGGATATAGAGCGATTCGCCGGGCGGACTAGTCATTTTGAGCGCCTCGATCAGCAGGAGGGCTTGCGTGCCCTTGCCACAGCCGGAGCGGCCGATGAAAACGAAGGACTGGGTAGACATGGTCGTAAGGATAGTATAGCAAATCCCTCATTGCCGGGATCTTCTAATATTCTCTCATGGCTACTTGCGCATCGATCTTTTTCAGGAGGTCGAGAACGACAGAGACGACAATGAGGAGAGCCGTGCCGCCCACCGCGAATGACCTCGTCTGATCGGGCGAAAAGCCCTGGATAATGAGGGGCAGGATGGCCACGATGCCGAGAAACAGCGCGCCGACAAGGGTGATCCTGGTGACGATCGTGGCCAAATGGTTCTGGGTATGCTCACCGGGGCGCACGCCGGGGATGAAGGCCCCGGAGCGCTGAAGATTTTCAGAGATCATTTTCGGATCAAAAGTCACAGCCGTGTAGAAGTAGGTGAAGAGCACGACTAGGATGAAGTAGAGCGCGCCGTACACCCATTGATCATTGAAAAAAACGGCTAACGAAGACGCATAGCCGGCTATGGTCGGATGGCTGGCCCACTTCGAGAGAGCAGTAGCGATGATCTGCGGGAAAAGCAGGATGGACAGCGCGAAGATGATGGGAATAACCCCTGACTGGTTCAGCCTGAGCGGCAGATAGGTCGAGGCGCCGCCGTAGACTTTGTTGCCCCTGACCTGCTTGGCATAGGTGACAGGCACCGACCGCTCGGCCTCGGTCACATAGACGACGCCGGCGATAGCGATGACCGCGACGACGACCACGGCGATATAAAAAGGGATGTCGGCCGAGCCACCGGTCGCCAGTTTCTGGTAATTCTGCGCGACCGCGACCGGCAAACGGGAAACGATGCCGGCAAAAATGATCAGGGAAACGCCGTTACCGATGCCGAATTCGGAAATAAGTTCGCCGATCCACATGAGGAGCATCGAGCCGGCGGTGACGACGAGCACGTTGACGGCGAAATTGAAAGTCGAGATGTGCGGCAGGACATTTTGAGATTGCAGAAGGATGAGAAAGCCGATAGCCTGCACAACTGCGAGCGGCGCGCCGAGAACACGGGAATATTGGGAAAGCTTCATCCGCCCGGCCTCGCCTTCTTCATGGAGAAGCGCCTTCCATTTGGGAAACATCATGGTCAAGAGCTGGATGATGATCGAGCCAGTGATAAAGGGACCGACGCCGAGCATGACGATCGACAAGTTGGAAAGTCCGCTGCCCGAGACGATGTTCAGGAAGCCGAATAATTGATTCGACGACAACAGCTGCGCCAGATTGGCCGGATCGACGCCGGGAATTGGAATGGCCGCGAGAATGCGGAAAAGGACCAAGGCCAGGACGGTAAAGCCGATCCGCTTGCGGAGGACCGGGTCCTTGAGGGCGATATTGAACTTGTCCCAGAAATTTTGCATGGCTCTAAATGAATATGGACGCTTTACAGCGCCTTTTTCTCCCGTTTGGCTTCTTTCTTCACTTTCTCGACGACTTTTGACGGCAGCGGAACGACCGAGCCGCCAGCTTTCTCGATCTTTGATTTGGCCGACGCAGAAACAGCCACGCCGGAAAATTTGAGGGCCTTGGTGAGCTCGCCGTCGCCCAGGATCTTGACCGGCGGCACCTTTCCCGATCGCGTTTGGATAAGTTCGTTTTCGATAAGTGCGGCGGGCGTAACGGAGTCATCCGCCGAAAAGACCTCCTCGATCAACGTAAGATTCACGACCGTCGGTTTGATCGCGAAAGGTTTAAGCGAACTGACGCCGCGGCCGCGCAGTTTAGGCAGCTTCTTGATGATGTCGCGCCATTCCGGCCGCCGCTTATTGCCGGCCCGCGCCGATTGGCCCTTGCCTCCGCGACCGGCCGTCTTGCCGCGCTTGCCGCCGCGGCCGACGGTCATGCGCTTCATATTTTTGTGGATGCGTTTTATCTGGTGAGCTTGCATGGCTTTAGACGGGTTCAATGTCGGCGACGCGTTCAGGATGCAGCATCTTTCTCGAAACCGCGCTCAATTTTTGCAGAGCGGCGATGGCCGCGCGCGCATTATTCAGGCGATTCTTGCTGCCTGAAAGGAATTTGGCGCAGACATCCCTGATGCCGGCCAATTCGATGACAGCGCGGGCCGAGCTGCCGGCCACCATCCCGCGGCCCCTCGCCGGAAAGATCTTGATGACGGCGCTGCCGTATTTGCCTTCAACGGCATGGGGAATGGTCATTTGCGGAGACAGCGTGACCCTGATGAGATTCTTTTTGGCTTCGCGGGTGGCTTTTTCGACCGAGAGAGCGGTATCGCTTCCCTTGCCCAAGCCCACGCCGACGCGCCCTTTGCGGTCGCCGGCCACGACCGCCACGCTGAAGGAGTAGCGGCGTCCGCCCGCGGCTACGCGCGTCACTCGGCGGATGTCGATGATCTTTGAATCGAACTCCGGCTTGACGCGCTCGCGGGGCTCGCCGCGGCCGCCCCTCGCTCCGCCGCGGCCCTGACCCGGTCCGCCGCGGCCGCCCCGACGGGCCGGATCGCCGCGCATCTTTCTGCCCGGAACGACTTTATGAGGCACGGGCGCGGCTTCGGCCGGGACATCCGCTGGCGCTTCAGTCACTGACTCGGTCGGCGTTTCCCTTGCCGCTTCGGGCAGAACCGCGGCCACATCGACTCCAGTTGCGGGCACTTTGACGTCTAAAACAACCTCTTCGGGCAGGTTCTGGTTTTCGGTCTTAGCTGTTATGTCTTTCTTTGGCATTGTATTTTAATCTTTACTCAAAATTCCAAACCGGATTCCCGCGCGGCTTCGGCCGCCATTTTCATCTTGCCCGCGTACATGTATCCGCCGCGGTCAAAAACGACTTTCTTGACCTTGGCCGCCTTGGCTTTGGCGGCGATCAGGGCGCCGACAGCCTTGGCGCGTTCCGAAGGCGACTTACCTTTGCTTTGCCTCGAATCGGCTGCGGCCAATGTTCGGCCCAGGTCGTCGTCGATGATCTGCGCATACATATACCGGTGAGACTTGAAGATCGACAGCCGCGGACGCTCGGCCGTGCCATGGATCTTGGCGCGGACGCGGGCCTTGCGTCTGGCGAAAGCGGCTTGTTTAAATTGAAGCGTTTTCATGATGGTGTGGCGTCATTTAGGCGGCCTTCTTGCCCTGTTTGCGGCGGATGACTTCGTCGGAATAACGGATGCCCTTGCCTTGGTACGGTTCAGGTTTCTTCAGCGCCCGGACCTCCGCCGCGAACTGACCGACTTTTTCGCAATCAATGCCGGAAATCGTGACAACGTTTTTTTCGCTCTTGACCGTGAGACCTGGCGGTATGGGAACATTGACGGGGTGAGAGAAACCCAGCGCCAAAGCCAGAGAATTCCCGCGGACATCGGCTTTGAATCCAATCCCTTCGACGATCAGTTTCTTCTCATACGGCTTATTGACGCCGGCGATCATATTCTTCAGATGGGAAGCATACGTTCCCCAGAGCGCCCTCGTCTCAAGACTCTCGAAAGAAGGCGTGAGCGTAATGGCGTCCTTCCCTATCTCCACCTTAACATGCGGCCGGAATGATTTGGAAAGCGTGCCGAGCGGTCCCTTGACGGTCATAATGCCGCCCGAGAATGTGGCCTCGGTCTTTGGCGGCAGAAGTATTGGCTTTTTGGCAATGCGCGACATGGAATTAAAAATGAAAAATCAGTTACCAAATCTTGAACAGGACTTCGCCGCCGACCTTGAACTTCTTGGCATCCTGATCGACCAGCACCCCTTTCGGCGTCGAGAGGAACGTATTGCCGAAGCCGCTCCTATACATGCGGATATCGCCGGCCCTCTGATATATGCGGCGCGACGGCTTTGAGATGCGCTCGACGCCGTGGATCCGCGCCTCGCCACCGATCGAAACGACTCCCAAAACCAGCTCCTTCACATACGGTTTGCCTTTCTTCTCTACTGTCGAAACATAGCCGGCCTTCTTCAGGGCATGGGCGATGTTATCGGCAAATTTTGAATATGTAATGACGACCGATGGCCGGCCGGCACGGCTGCCGTTCTGAAGTCGGACGATCAGGTCTGAAACAGGGTCGGTTACCATGATGATTTTTTAATGCCGGGAATCACGCCTTCATTGGCGAACTCGCGGAAACAGATGCGGCAAAGATCGAAATCCCGCATATAGCCGCGCTTCCTCCCGCAGCGGAAGCAGCGCCGAACCACGCGCGACTTGAATTTCGGCTTTTTCTGCGAGCGGGCGATGACTGAAGTTTTTGCCATTTGTAGTTGCGCTGGCGCTTGCCGGCTTGACGATCCTCTAAAACAAATTCGATTGGTTAGCTCGTCTCCGTGCCGGCCATTTCTCGCGGCCATGCCATACGGAGTCCTGCTTCCAATCTTTTTTCCTCACCAAACGGGGTTTTTAGAGGTGTCAAAACAATAGCAAAAGCGGCAATGAGAGTCAAACTTCTAGCGTGGCGTCTTTAGGCATGATAGTCTTCCGTCAGATGAATGTTGACAGTCGGCAAAAGCAGGTGAATTCAGCAAAACATACAGGAACAGCTATGAAACCGAGAGCATTGATCGCCGTGGCGAACAAGACTGGCGTTGTCGAGTTTGCGCGGAAAATCGTCGAAATCGGCTGGGAAATCGTTTCAACCGGCAAAACAGCCAGATATTTAAGTTCAGGATGTGTGACGCGCAAGACTGTGGAGGAAGTCACCGGATTCCCCGAGATCCTTGGCGGCCGGGTGAAGACTCTGCATCCGGGAATATTCGGTGGCATCTTGCCTGAAAAAGGAAATCCCGAACACATGCAGACTTTGAACCGGCTTGGCATCATACCGATCGAAATGGTCGTCGTCAATTTCTACGACTTTGCCGTGAACAAGTGCACCGAGGAAATCGACATCGGCGGACCGGCGCTCTTGCGGGCTGGGGCCAAGAACTACCGCGAAGTCATCGTCATCGTCGATCCGGGCGATTACGATTCCGTCGCCGCCGCACTGGCCTCCGGCAAAGGCGTCGACAACATAACCAGATCTTGGCTGGCCGCGAAAGTGTTCGATGCGACCGCCGATTATGACCGCCTGATTGCTGATCATATGGAAGAGTGCTTTCTGAAAGGCGTCGAGATCGAGAGGGGCAGGCCGCACACGGACATCGCCCTCTCCGCAGTCTGAACGAGTAGACGCCTGCCGCCGGCGAAAGGCCACCGCAAATCGGGTGGCATTTTTGTTAAAAAATCAATGACATCTTATTTCCGCAGGTTTTAACCGTTTACCGCCCATTCAAGCTCCGCCCTAAGCAGAGCCTTGGGCGTACGGCCCATGAACTCCCGGATGAACGAGCCGTTTCGGAAGAGTTTCATGTTCGGGATGCTCAACACCCCGTAATCCCTCGCCAGAGCCATATTGGCGGGAACATCAACGTCTATTTTGACGATAGATACTGCGCCACCCAATTCATTCAGAATCTCCTCTAAGATCGGAGCCATATCAATGCAGGGTCGGCACCAGGCAGCATAAAAATCGACTAGTACAGGAATTTTTGATTGGAGTACGATTTTATTGAAATCAGATGGGGTAACATTAGTTATATTGGACATTAAGAAGTAACACTAATATGAGTGCGGGCATTGCAAGACGACCTTTTCAAATCCATTATTATTCTATAATAATTATGAGTTATTTGTCAAGGAATATCGTCCCCTCTCTGTCCCCCTACTGTCCCCTTTTCTACGTCGCCCGTTTTTGTTTTTTTATTTTTTCGGACTTTCTTCCCTCTTGAGCGGCAAGCCGATCTGCTCCAGAAAAGCCAGTGTCTGTTTCTTATCATTCGAGGTCGTGACGATAGTCACGGCAAAACCGAAGACGTCTTTCAAGTCCTCATCGGCCGTTTCCGGGAAGATCGTATGCTCCTTCACGCCGAGCGTGTAGTTGCCCATGGCGTCGACGGCTGTCCGCGGCAAGCCGCGGAAGTCTTTGGTGCGCGGCAGGGCGACGTGGATCAAACGATCTAAAAATTCGGTCATACGCCGGCCGCGGAGCGTGATCTGATAGCCGATCGGGTCGCCGACACGAGTCTTGAAAGTGGCGATGGCTTTTTTGGCGCCGCGGACAGCCGGTTTCTGTCCGGTGATCTTGGCCAAGCGGTCAGCGATGACTTCGATCTTCTTTTTATCTTTAAGCGAACCGAAGCCGCAGGAAACCACGACCTTGACGAGGTGCGGGGCCTGCATGGCGTTAGTCAAAGAAAGCGGCGCTTTGAGCATCGCGAACGAATCCTTATTCAATTCTGAGACGGTTTTAAATGCCATGTTATTCCTTCTTGACCACGATGGAAACGCTGATCGGCATGGCCCGCTCGACCGTTTGTCCTTTCTGACCTTCGCGTCGAGCGCGCTCATGCTTCTTCACCATGTTCACGCCCTCGACGATCACTTTATTCAGGCGCGGCAAAGCCTTGACGACTTTGCCGGTCTTGCCTTTATCGTCACCCGAGCGTATTTCGACGAGATCCCCTTTCTTGACGTGCATTTTTTTTGATTTTAACTTAATTTAAAAAATTGGCAACTTAGACGATCTCCCTCAGACGATCTCTGGCGCGCGCGAAGCGATGGTTTTGAAGCCGGCTTCGCCGATCTCGCGCGGGATCGGTCCGAAAATGCGCCCGGCGATCGGCTCTTTTTTCCCTTTCTCGACGATGACCACGGCATTCTCGTCAAAACGGATATATGAGCCGTCCTTGCGGCGAAGCGGCTTGGTCTGCCGCACGACCACGGCATGAAGTATGTCCTTTTTCTTGATGGCCTTCCTGGGCTCAGCCTTCTGGACCGAGAGCACGACCATTTCGCCGATCTCGGCCGTGCGCTTCCTTGTGGCGCCGAGCACTTTGAAAATGCGCCCGATCTTTGCTCCGGAATTGTCGGCGATATTGACGATAGTGCGAGGTTGGATCATCGAATTACTTTAAACGCCTTTCTCTTCGAGATCGGCCGGCAGGCTTCGATCACGGCTTTGTCCCCGATCTTTTTGGTATTGCCCGGGTCGTCTGCCATGATCTTTGTCCGCCTGTTCATGTATTTATGGTATTTTGGGTGCTTGACATAGCGGTCGATGACGATCACGGCGGTGTCTTTCATCTTGTCGGAAACGACCACGCCCGAAAAAGTCTGGCGCTTGGCGCTATCGTCCTTGACCTGCGTCGCTTCTTGCTTCATAGATGCTTCTTGGCCGTAATGGCGGTCATGATGCGGGCAATATCTTTTCTGATGGTCGCGCCCTCCTTGACATTCTTGCTCTTGGCCCCGGCCGCCCCGAAGCGGAAGACGCGCAAAGCTTCGCGCTTCTCCGAGAGAAGCTTATCTAGGTCGGCGAAAGTTTTAGTTGTTATTTCCTTCATCTTCATGATAATAGTTGTCGCGTGGCAGGAATATAAAAAGCTCCGCGGAGCTTGTTCGGATACTAGCAGAGCCGCCTGTCAAAGTCAAAAGCTACTTAATATGTCAGATTAGCTACCCTCGTACACCCGCTTGAGCGCCTCGATATCGAATTTCTTCATCTTGAGGAAAGCCTTAGTCAGGCGCGCAACCTTTTTTTCATCCTTGTCGCTCATCATCTTTTCCATTGCGGAGGAGGAAATCTGCCACGAGACGCCGAACTTGTCCTTGAGCCAGCCGCACTGTTCGGATTCGGGAACAGCGGACATCTTTTCCCAGTAATGGTCTATCTCTTTCTGGGTGTCGCAGGGCACCAAGAGCGAGACTGCCTCATTGAAATCGAACTTGTGTTCGTGGGCGCTGTCCATGGCCCCGAAATCCTGGCTGTTGAGCTTGAAGGAAGTGTACTTGACGGTTCCCTCCTTGTCCGGCGCTTCGCCCTTGCCGTAGCGGACGACCATGTCGACCGAGCCCTTCGGAAAAATCGAGGTATAAAATTTCACTGCTTCCTCCGCTTTGCCGCAAACGTCGTTTGTGAACATGAGCACAGGGACGATCTTCTGCCCGAACGGCTTATCGCCTGCGTAGATTATTTGCCAGGAAAGGCCATAGCGGTCGCTGCACCAGCCATAAAGCTCGCTGAATGGATATTTGCCGAACTCCATGAGCACGCTGCCCCCAGCCGAGAGCTTCTTCCAGATGACCTCGGTTTCCTCCTTTGTCTTGCATTTGACATGAAACGAGATGGACGGATTGAATTTGAAAAGCGGACCAGCGCTTATCGCCATAAATGGCTGGCCCGAAAGCTCGAACGACACGATGTCGCAATCGCCGGACGGGGTATCGTGAAGCGTCGCAGTATGGGTGATCTTCGAATTCTCGAAAACAGATGTGTAAAAAGTGGCGGCCTCCACGGCCTCTTTATCGAACCATAGATGCGGGGTGATTTTTTTCACTTTATTTTAAGTTTATCTGCTCACCACTTTGGTCTTGACCGGCAATTTTGTCCCGGCTTTGCGCAGGGCTTCGGCCGCCACCTCGGGCTCGACGCCGTCGATCTCAAAGACGATGCGTCCCGGCTTGACCTCGGCGATGAAGCCGATTGGGTCACCCTTGCCTTTGCCCATCTTCACTTCCGCTGGCTTCTGCGTAAAGGGATGGTCTGGAAAGACCCGGATCCAGACTTTGCCCGACTTGGTGGCATAGCGGGCCATGACTTTGCGGGCGGCTTCAAGCTGGTTCGAGGTCACGCGTCCGTATTTCATGGCTTTGAGGCCGTAAGAACCGAAAGCCAGATCGATGCCGCGCGTTTCGGCATGTGCCGCTTCCTTCTCAGGATGCATGCGTTTGGTGAACCATTTGCGGTGTTTTACTTTTTTAGGGAATAGCATGGTATTTTATGGCGCCGGGAGCGCTATTTCGTCTGATCTTTCTTGAAGATCTCGCCTTTATAGATCCAAACCTTGATGCCGATGTCTCCGTAGGTCATGTGCGCTTTTTCGCGGGCAAAATCGATATCGGCCCGCAGGGTCTGGAGAGGGACCCTGCCCCTTTTGAGCTCCTCAGTGCGGGCGATCTCGGCACCGCCCAAGCGGCCGGCCAGACGGATGCGCACGCCTTGGACTTCCTTGCTGGCCATGATCTTCTCGATCGATTGCTTTATCACGCGGC
>JAXDMJ010000002.1:0-7217 GCA_034666165.1 Candidatus Parcubacteria bacterium | reverse complement strand
CGGAACGACTTCGATCCGGTTCGGCCGGATCCCGAATTGTTCGAGGACTTGGCCGACTCTCGTCTTTATGCCGTCCTGTCCGACCAGGGCCGGCACACGGACATCGACAAAAATCTTGTCCGAAATTTCCGTGAACACGCGACTGCGGTCCTGAAAAACATACGCCTGATTCTCTGTCGCTTGATGATGTGCGCTCATAATTCTTTCAGTCTCTCCGATGTAATGATATCCGAACGGCGGCGACCGTCAATGACTTCAATGAATTTTGGAAGCGGATCGGCTGTCGTTTTGACAACAATTCCGATTCAGTGTAAAATTTATGATCACTTACATGGAAATCCGGAACATAGCGATCATCGCCCACGTAGACCACGGCAAGACCACCTTGACCGACGCCATCATGACGGCCTGCGGACTCGCCGACGAGGGCTCAATGGATTCGAACGCGCTCGAACAAGAGCGCGGTATTACGATCTACGCCAAAAATACGTCCGTAATATACAAGGGCACGAAGATAAATATCGTGGACACGCCCGGCCACAGCGATTTCGGATCGGAGGTTGAGCGCGTGCTCCGCGCCATCGACGCGGTTCTCCTGGTCGTCGACGCTCAAGAAGGCCCCATGCCGCAAACGCGTTTCGTCCTGAAAAAGTCGCTCGAATTGGGACTAAAACCGATCGTCATCATCAACAAGATCGACAAGCCTGCCGCCGATCCGGCCCGCGTTCATGATGAAGTGCTGGATCTGTTCATTGAATTGGGGGCGCACGATTCGCAAATAGACTTCCCGACCGTCTACGCCATCGGCCGTCAAGGCGTCGCGAAAAAAGCCATGGGCGACGAGCTCAAAGATCTGGCGCCGCTTTTGGACACGATTCTCCAACATGTTCCCGCCGCCAATCGGAGTGCTGGAACCGCTCTAACGACGCTCAAAGCCCAAGTCTTCAATCTCGGCTACGACAATTTCCTCGGGCGGCTGGCTATCGCCCGCGTCTATGAAGGCGCGATCAAGGACGGGCAAAACGTTTTCGTAAAGAACACCGACGGCAAATCATTTTCCGGAAAGATCTCCAAACTCTTCACTTTTGCCGGAAAGAAGCGCGTCGAAGTCGCCGAGGCCGAGGCCGGCGATATAGTCACGGTGGCCGGAATCCCGAACATATATATCGGCGAAACGATCACCGACAATGAGGCGACTCTCCCCCTGCCCGCTATCAGCGTCGATGAGCCGACGATATCCCTTCAATTCTTAGTCAACAACTCGCCCTTCGCCGGCCGCGAAGGCACATTCGTGACCGGGCGGCAGATCCGTGAAAGATTGGAGCGCGAGCTTGAGACTAACGTCGGACTGAAGATCGATTTTTCATCGAATGAATACTGCACCGTCTTCGGGCGCGGCGAGCTTCACATAGGCATTCTTTTGGAAAATATGCGCCGCGAAGGCTTCGAACTGCAGGTCTCCCAGCCGAAAGTCATCGTCAAAAATGAGAATGGGAACCTTTTGGAGCCTTTTGAAGAAGTCATCATCGACTGCCCGCAGGAATATTCCGGGATCATCATCGAGACATTGGGCAAGAGAAAGGGCATCATGAATGATATGAAAGCGCACGGCAATCACCAGCGCATGGTCTTTGAGATACCGACGCGCGGCCTCTTGGGTTATCGCAATGTCTTTATGATCGACACTAAAGGCGAAGGTATCATGTCCAGCCGCGTGATCGGATTCAAAAACCACGTCGGGGAGATCGAAAAACGGGAGACCGGTTCGATGACATCCATGGCCTCCGGCAAGACGTCGGGTTTCTCTCTTTGGAATCTCCAGGACCGCGGGCGCCTGTTCGTCGGACCGGCCACCGAAGTCTACGAGGGCATGGTCATCGGCGACACCTCGAAAGGAGACGATCTTGAAGTCAATCCGACCAAAGGAAAGCAGCTTTCGAACATGCGCTCGTCAGGAAGCGATGAGGCGCTGACGCTCGTGCCGCCGTACATATTGAGCATAGAGCGGGGGCTCGAATTCATGCGCGACGACGAATACCTCGAGATCACTCCGAAAAATATGCGCTTGCGCAAAAAATTACTGACGGAGCTCGACCGCGCGCGAGCGCGGAGGAAAGATCAGGCAATGTAGAGGACTGTCAGATTCTTTCAACATCCAATAAATGCAAGAAAAATCCCGCCTTTGCGGCGGGCATGAGCGCGACAGTCCGGATATCACCGACGCCGGAAAGAATGGATTTTTACTATCTCGCCGCGGACTGATTCTTGGGTCACGCGCCGCAGAACCTTGCCCTTCTTGGCAAGTCGAGACATGACCGCAGAAAATGCTATGCGAGAAAGCTTGATCCCGTCGCGTCGGAGCTGTTCGTGGAGATCTGCCGCTCGCATCCAGTCGCCGGCCGGAAGCTCGAGGATCCTGGCCCGCGCGCGCGCTCTGATCTTCACTTCGTGGAAGGCCAGATATCCCGCTAACACGGCGATCAACAGACAAAGGACCAGAATCCACAATTCCGGCATCGAGAGATAGGATGTTTTCATTTTGGAGTTCCTTCAGACAATATATACGCCGCCAGACGAGCGTTGTCAAACAGCCCTTATATCAGCTGGGACAGGCGAAAGCCGAGCCAAATGCCGGCAAGACCGCCGACCGTACTGCCGATGACCGACGAGAACGACAGGGCGCTCGCCCCGAAGAGGACCGGTACATACCCGCCCACGGCGCCACCGATAGCGACGCCGAGCCAGATGAAAAGCTTCGGATTCATGGGACAAGTATATAACAAACCCCAAGCGACTGCGCCTGGGGTAGAGGGCCGTCTTCAGACCGGCGGCTGCGCCGACAGCGTCGGCGCAGGAAGCGTGAATGAAAACGTGGCGCCTCCATCTACTTTGCCGTCGGCCCAAATCGTCCCGCCATGGCGCACGATTATGCGCTGCGCGATGGCCAAGCCGATCCCATTGCCTTCAAACTCTCTCGTCGTATGAAGGCGCTGAAACGGGGCGAAGAGCTTATGCGCATATTGCATATTGAACCCCGCGCCGTTATCGCGGACGAAATAAACCGGGCCGTCCACTTGTTCCGTCATCCCCACCTCGATGTGCGGTTTGGGGTGTTTTTGCGTGAACTTCCAGGCATTGCGCAAAAGATTGTCGAGCACAATGCGGAGCAGGTTGGGATCGCCGCTCGCCAATAGACCGGGAGCGATCTCCCATTCGACATCGCGATCGCGTGAAGTCTGCCTGAGCTCATCTAAGATCTGCTTCGCGACTTCCGTAAGGTCGACCTTGCAATGATATATCTCGTGGAGATCCACCTGCGAGAGCCGCAAGAGATCATTGATAAGAAGGGTCATGCGCCGCGCGGCGTCCTCGATGCGGCTCAGACACTTCAACCCTTCCTCCGACAGGTTGGCTGTATGTTCTTCCTTCAACATCTTCGAGAAACCGTCCAGCGCTCGGAGCGGTCCGGTCAGATCGTGGGAAACGGAATAGCAGAAGGCCTTCAGTTCTTTGTTGGCGAACTGCAATTCGCGGGTGCGTGCGGCCACGACGGACTCGAGTCTATTGCGCTCGCTCTTATCGCGGATAGTGCTGATGACGAGAGTGCCTCCCTCCGTCTCCAAGGGGGAGAAGCTCAACTCCGCCGGAAACTCCGTTCCGTCCTTGCGCAGACAATACAGCTCCGGACTTTCGCCCATGGTCCGCGGCTTCGGTTCGCTGAAGAACTCTTTGCGGAAGTCGGGATGCTTGGCGCGAAAGCGCTTCGGTATCAAGACTTCCGCGCTCTTGCCGAGCAGATCCTCGCGCCGGTGCCCGAAAAGCTTTTCTGTCTGTGAATTCACCAGAACGATGTTTCCGTCGCAATTGACGATAACCATCGAATCTGGCGTGGCTTCCAAGAGGCTCTTGAATCTGTCGTCCTCTTTCTTGCGATCGCTCACATCGCGGATGGCGCTGATCGTGAACGTGTCGTCCTCGGTCTCCAAGGGAGCCAGACTGATCTCCACGGGAAACTCCGTTCCATCCTGGCGCAGGCCGAAAAGGTCCAGGCAGGCACCCATCATGCGTGCGCGCGGCTGGGCAGAATAGTCGGAACGATGCCCGACATGACAGCTGCGATATCTGAGAGGCATCATTTCCTCGATTAAGCGGCCGCGCAGTTCGAAGCGCCCGTAACCGAACATCTTCTCGGCCAGGCCGTTAGCGAGGACGATGTGTCCGGTGCAATTCACGATGAGCATGGCATCGGGGGTCGATTGGAGCAGACTGCCATAACGGGCTTCGATCTGCCTACAATCGCGCTCGACTCTGGTCCCTGTGACGTCCTTCATTTCCATGATGAAGTACCTCACATTCCCCTCGGCATCTCGTTTGGCCCATGACGAAATGCTCAGACAGATGAGCGAACCGTCCTTTTTCCGCCGGTACGATTCGTACTTGGCGGTGCTGCCTTCGAGCACTTCGCGCAGGTTCTCTCTTTCCTGCACCAGCCGTTCAGGCGGGATGATCAGTTCAAGCAGCAAGCAGCCGACCGCTTCGGCGCTCGAATGGCCGAAGATCCGCTCCGCGCCGGGATTCCAATACAGCACCTTTCCGTCGGGAGTTCTGGCGATGACAGCGTCCGGCGTTTCCTCCGCCAACACTCTGTAAAAATCCGACCTAGTTTCATCATTCATACGCATTGCCTTTCTATTGAACAGTTCTCATTTCGCGTGTGCTTTGTTAGAGGACAAAATGGCAGCCGCAAGAGCCGTGAACCGGCGCTTTGGGCCGTGACAATCACTGAAGTTCATTTTCAATGATCTATCTTTGGCCAAAATCATATCACACAAAGCTCTGCCCCAGTTTAAAGACGCCGAATCACTGACCATATTTTTGCTTCATCCAAGTTGGCATTAGAATTGTTTGCGAGGAGAGGAATGACGCGGCCTTTTATATTCTGATATTTTGTATGCGACATAACCAAAAATTCCGAGTTGAAGCGTCGGGGTCAGTCCTGTTTTTATGATCGGTATGATCGGCATCAAATCATCGTACGTCCAGCGCCCAGTGCTCAATCCATACCGCTCATTTAATACAGCGACGATCATGCCGATCACAATAATCATCCAGCCCCTATTCTTCAACGATGAAATATACACAAAGGGCAATGAAATAATGGTGATCAATGCGGCATCGACAAGCGATGCTCGAGCCAGAATAAACTCAGTGATTTGACCGCCCATATAGCTGCTGTAAAGAAAGGAGTGTAGATTTTCCCAAAGCAGATTCAGCAACAACGCTGATAAAAAAATGGTTGCCAGCCTTTTCACGCAAAAAGCCTACCAGATCGGAACCAAAAAATCATTGTATAAAAACGTATTTCTACGAAAATCCCGTCGGGGTCGCACGGTCGCGCGCGTTACCTGCGCAAAGACGTGGAGAGGTGAAGCAGGGAAGACTTGATACAAAAAAGGAGTAATTTCTTCATGTGTAATTATCCTCTTGAGCAGGATCTGCACATGCCATAGAGTTCAAGCGAGTGTTGTCCTATCGTCTCGAAGAGCGGTGACTTTCGCAGGACACCTTTGGAAATTGCTTCGATATCACACGCTTCAAAGCTCTCACTCTTTCCGCAACCGGTGCAGACAACATGATGGTGGTGGTGACGAGCAAGCTCGTAATATACCGAACCCTTTCGGAGGTCTACCCTTTTGAGGATGCCGCCTGTTTCAAGAGATGCCAGCGTGCGATAGATGGTCACGAGATTAATCTCCTTTGCTTTGAGTTTCTCATGAATGTATTCCGCATTGATCGGCTTGCAGTCAGCAGAAAAGGTTTCGAGGATAAACTGCCTCGCAGGAGTGACCTTTAATCCGGCCTTTTTGAGAATCAAAGAATAGTCTTTTTTCATCGTGAAATAATATATCAAATGCAAATGATTTGCAATCATTTATGATCTAGTCTATATTGTAGATGCAAACTACTTGCATTTATGCAAATTGCATTTCTAGGAAAAGGCGGATCGGGCAAATCAACTATGGCAACGGCACTTGTCCATGAGCTCCGCAAGCGCGGCATGAGCGTCCTTGCTATCGATGCCGACCACAATATGGACCTTTCATACAATCTTGGAGCCGAGCCTTCCCTCTTTCTGGGCAGTGACCCTGAACTCATCAAAGAACATGTCGGTTCAGAGCGTACGAACACATATTTAAATGTTCTCAGAATCGCAAAGGAGAAAGGCGTTGTGTTCAGCATCACTCCGGCCGATGAATATACCGCGGCCGTATCTATCGAGCTTGAGGATGGTTTGCGACTCATTACCGCGGGACCACATACCGATCGCGTACGTTCGCAGGAATATTGCAGCCATTCGCTTGCAGCTCCTCTTAAGGTCTATCTGCAATTGCTTCGCCTCAATCCAAATGAGGCGGTAGTGATAGACGAACGTGCCGGCACCGATCCAGTGGCTACCGGCATTCTCTCCGGCGTTGATCTGGCAGTCATTGTTAGAGAGCCGACAATTAACAGCGTTCGAGTGGCTGAACAAATAAAGCACGAGCTGGGACTTGCCGGTATTCGACATCTCATCGTGGATAACAAACAAGCGGGAATAGACGCAGACACAGCAAATGCTGCAGAAGCGATTTTTGCTGCACACCCGCTTAATGTTGTCAGCGTTTAGCCCCGCTTGGTCGAGCAGGGCTGAACGCTGATCGCATGATGTGCTCAGCAAAAACAAACTGAAAGGAGTTCTTTATGTCGTTACCGTCCCTCACCGCAGTCGCCGAGGAGCTCGGCATAAATCTCGGAGGAGAAATCTCCCTCGAACAACAGGAACAAGTGCTCGTCGGGGCAATGCGCCGCGACCTGAAGCCCGCACTGGACCTGCTTCACCGCAAGGCGCACGAGGCCAAGGAAAACGGCGGGCACGCCGACTGGTTGGAAGACCCGTCGTCAGAAATCGGCAAGATGCTCACCCGCATCCATGCCGGCGATACGCTTCGTTCTCTCGCGTCGAAATACTTCTGCCACGGCCTGCAACTCAGTTTTTTCAACTGCTGCAAAGGAGTTGTTGGAAAACCGCCGACTCAGCCGATGCTGGTACAGATCCGGTGCCAGGCCGGGCCGATCACCTACTCGGACTGTTGATGTGTTGCATGCTTCTTCTCATGGGAAGCACCAGCCCTGCAAGCAAAAACTTGCGGGCTATTTTCTACTCCGCATTCATTCTT
>JAXDMJ010000001.1:0-5347 GCA_034666165.1 Candidatus Parcubacteria bacterium | reverse complement strand
GCCGTGATTGGCGCGGTGGCCGACGGGCAGACATACATCTACGACTGGACGTATGAAGAGCGCGCTATTTATTACAAGGAATTGGATAAGCTGGGAGCTGAAACTATTCTCGCCGACCCCTTCCGTTTCTATATCAAGGGACCCACCAAGTTCAAGCCCGCCGAAGTCATATCTCCGCCGGCTCTGCGCCCCTCAGTCATCATTTTGATCGCTATGCTGGCGGCGCCGGGCACGTCCATCCTGCGGAACGTCTATAACATCCATCGTGGTTACGAAGACCTGGCCGAGCGGCTCAACACGTTGGGCGCGAGGATCGAGACCTTCAGTGATTGATGACGAAGAATATGATACATTGCGTTCGGACAACAACTCCGAATCACAAAAAATTCAACAGGGGGTTCCTATGCCGTTCACATATCTGACCATGGAAGTAGCAAACGTTGCCAGACCTGAAATAACCGAGAAAGTCGATTTTCTAATCGATTTGGGAGCAATTTACTCGATCGTACCACGCGCGGTGCTTGAACGATTGGGCATCCAACCCTTGATCACGGAAGAATTCACTTTGGCGAATGGTGCCAAAATCAAACGGGAAAAAGGAGGCGCTGTATTCAAGTACAAGGATCGTATCGGCGTAGCAGGCGTGATTTTTGGCGAAGAGGGCGACAGCCAGTCACTCGGCGCCTTGTCGCTCGAAGCTCTCGGTCTATCGCTCGATACTGGACGTCGCGAATTGACGCGGGTTCCTCTGGTTCTCTAATTCAGATAAGGTTTCGCGTCTTTGCGCCAACCGCAGGAGTTGGCATTTTTTATATATTTTGCTTTGCAAGCATAGCCGCATGGCCTTGTCGGCCCCTTAGAATAAGGTATAAATAGCCAATGAACATCATCACCGTCATCCCGCTCTCGCGTGCCAAGCTGGCTGCGGAATTGTCATATTTTACGTCGGCCGATATCCCCCTCGGCGCCATCGTCTCGGTGCCGCTCCGCTCCAAATCCATCCATGCCATCGTCACGGAAAGCCGTCGCGCCGAAGACGAGAAAATCGATATCAAGAATGCGCCCTTTGAGATCAGAAAATTGAGCAAGGTCAAGGCCGCGGTTTTCTTTCCCGCCGCTTTTGTCGATGCTTGCAAGATTCTCGCTGCTTACTACGCGACCACGGTCGGGGCGGTCATTGATTCCCTGGTCTCAGGCGTTCTCTTGGAGAATGCCGCCAAAATCTCTCCGCCCTTGCCCAAACAGCCCAGTTTCATGTCTTCGCCGCTCCCTAAGGATGAGACCTTTGCCATCCAGGGCGACGACGCAGACCGATTGAGTTCGTGGCGCAGCCTGATCCGTCAGGAATTCGCCCGTAAGCGCTCGATCGCCATCTACGTACCCACCATCGAAGATGGCGAGCAGATCTTCGCTGCTTTGGAAAAAGGCATCGAGGGCTATATTTTTAAATTGAACGGAAGTCTCGACCATAAGAAGATCATAGGGACGTGGTCAGCCATCGCCGACACGGACCACCCGATCGTCGTCATCGCCACTGGCTCGTTTTCCCTTATGCCGCGCGGCGACATCGAGACTGTCATCATCGAGAGGGAAAACGGCCGTGGTTGGATCACACAAAAATCACCGTATCTCGATCTCCGGCACGCTCTGGAGACGATAGCTCGCAAACGCCGCCAGACGGTCTTTCTCTCCGACGGTCTCTTGCGGACCGAGACGCTGCGCCGCCTCGATTCAGGCGAGATCGATCAGGGTTCGCCGTTCAAATGGCGCTCGATCTCGACGGCGCGGGATTTACTCGTCGATATGAGAACATACAAGGCGTCGGAAAATAACTTCAAAATAATCTCGCCCGAACTGGAAAAACTGATCGAGCGGAACCGCGAGGAAAGCACGCACCTCTACATCCTGACCGTGCGGCGCGGCACGGCTCCCATGACTGTCTGCGGCGATTGCGAAACGATCGTCGCCTGCAAGAATTGCTCGGCGCCGGTCGTGCTCCACGCCTCGCCCGAAAACGGCAAGAATTACTTCATGTGCCATAAATGCGGTGAGCGTCGGAGCGCCGACGAGGAGTGCGCGGTCTGCGGCGGCTGGCGGCTGACGCCGCTCGGCGTAGGCATCGACCGCGTCCACGAAGAGGTCCGGAAGAAATTCCCAGATGCCGATATTTTCAAGATCGATTCGGACACGACCCGGACCGAAAAACAGATCAATGACGTGCTTGAGAAATTCCGCGCGCGGCCGGGCAGCGTCATTTTAGGAACGGAACTGGCCATGCATCATTTGACCGACAAGATAGATCACGTGGCGGTGGCTTCGCTTGATTCCCTCTTCGCCCTGCCGGATTTTCGCGTCGAAGAGCGGATCATGTACATGCTCATCCGACTGCGCGCCCAGGCCACGCGCTCGATACTGGTGCAGACGCGCAAGCCGGAGGAAAGAGTCTTTGAATACGGCTTGAAGGGCAACCTTTCCGATTTTTACCGCCTGACGCTCTCCGAGCGAAAACAATTCCTCTATCCGCCGTTCGCCGTGCTGGTCAAACTGACTTCCGAAGGCAATAAAGAGGCCATCGCCAAAAATATGGCAACGGCTCGGAAGCTTCTGGAGCCGCTCGAGGTGGATGTCTTTCCGGCATTCACTTCCACTGTTCGCGGCCGCTCGGTCATACATGGTCTCATAAAGATCGAAAGCCATGCCTGGCCGGACCCGGAGATAAACGCCAAGCTGCGCTCTCTGCCGCCCGGCATTGCCGTCAGGATCAATCCTGAAAGCCTGCTGTGATTCTGCCAGCGGCTACTGTTTGAGCGGCGCCAATTTTCTGCTATATTTCAGCCATGAAAGAGATCGTTCAACGCGACCACCCGGCTCTTCGCGCCGTGGCCGAAGCTGTAGCGCACAAAGATATCAGCTCCGAAAAGATCGACGGCATTATCGCAGACATGAAGAAAGCCATGAGCAGCCAAAAAGACGGCGTAGCCATTGCTGCGCCGCAGATCGGCGTCAGTCTGCGTATCTTCGTTGTCTCCGGCGCCTTCATGAAGCAGGTCGTCAAATCGTACAAGGGCGACGGCTCCGACATGGTCTTCATAAATCCGGAGATGATAAAATCATCGCGCGAAAAGAAAGAGGTCGAAGAAGGCTGTCTCTCGGTCCGCTGGCTCTACGGCAAGGTCAAGCGTTCGGCGAGGGTCACGATTTCCGGCTTCAATGAAAAAGGAGAAAAGATCGAACGCGGTGCCGGCGGCCTATTGGCCCAGATTTTTCAGCACGAGATCGATCATTTGAACGGCATCCTCTTTACCGACCGCGCCAAAGAAACCTGGGAAATGAGCGAAGCGGAGGTCAAGGATCTGCAGAGAGGCTAGCAGTAAATATATGACAGAAAAAAAGTCGCGGCCGCAGCCCATAAAATTCGCATTCTTCGGCAGTTCGCGCTTCTCGATACTAGTCTTGGACGAGCTCGAACGTCTCGGCTTTTTTCCTGCCTGCGTTATCACTTTGCCGGACATGCCGCGCGGCCGCGGCCATGAGGTATCGCCTAATATCGTTAAAAGTTGGGCCGCGCAGCGGGAAATAAAAGTCTTTACTCCTTCAAAGCTCGATACGGCGGCAGCTGATGACTTGCGAGCGGAATCCTGCGATGTTTTCGTCGTTGCTTCTTACGGCAAAATAATCCCCGCGAAAATCATTGATCTCCCTCCGCACAAGATGCTGAATATCCACCCTTCGCTATTGCCGAATTATCGCGGCCCCTCTCCCCTGCAGACGGCCATGCTTCAAGATGCCAAGCAAACTGGCGTTACGATCATGAGAATAGACGAAAAAATAGACCATGGCCCTATCGTGGCGCAGGCGGAAGTCACAGTCAATGAATGGCCGACCTACGAAGAATTTGAAGAGATGATGGCGCACGCGGGTGCGAAATTGCTGGCCGATGTCCTGCCAAAATGGGTCAGCGGAATGATTAAAGAACGCGAACAGGACCATTCGGCCGCCACGACAACGAAATGGATCAAAAAAGAAGACGGCCTGATCGATTTCGCCAACGAACCTTATTCAGATTTCAGAAAAATCCAGGCATTTCATCAGTGGCCCTCCGCATATTTTCTCGTCGAACATAGAGGCAAGATGTTGCGCGTAAAGATCGCGAAAGCCTCATTCGAAAGATCTTCGCCTCAAAGAGGCATCTTGGTCATAGAAAGGGTCCTTCCCGAAGGAGCGCGCGAAATGTCCTATGCAGATTTTCTCAAAGGATACGCGAAGACGGCCAAGTCTTAGAGCATCGGCCGCTTTCTCCACGGCCAAAGTCCCTTGATCATATTCTTGACGCGCGCGCCGCTCCGCCGGATCAATGAGATCTTCTTGCCTTTCCCGGCCTTGAGCTCGCGCAAGATCTCGTCACGGACCCGATCGATGGCGCTATAGAGGTCATCCTTCTCGGCGCTGGCATAAGCGTTCTTGCCCGCGCCGACGATGTGGACTTCCGCCCGGAAGATATTCCCCTTCTGGTGATGCTCGGTCGTCTTGCCGAGTTCGACATCGCACATGAGGGATGGATCCTTGCCGAGGATTTTGTCCACTTTTTTCAGGCGCTTGGCGACATAATCCGATATGGCCGGCGAAAGAGCGATAGCCGTCGTTTTGATATTGATGTTCATTGTGAAAGATGGTTAGCGACTAAACGATCATTTACTTCTTCCGTACATCCCCAAAAGCACAGTCTTGGTGATTTCATGGCCCTTCATGGCCGAGAGCACGTCCTCTTTCGAAGCCCCGGCCGCAAGGTTCAAGGTCGCATCGAGAGCATAGAGCTTGAACATGTATCTATGGGTACCGGAAGGCGGGCACGGGCCGAGATATTCGTTCGTACCCGCGCCATTTTTGCCGGCTATGCCGAAAGTGGGCGAGAGTTTCGGCGTGCTCTCCTCGATGGCAGAAGTATCCGGCGGAATATTGAAGACGACCCAATGCGTGAACGTCCCCCGAGATGTATCAGGATCTTCGACGATCAGGGCCAATGATTTCGCGTTCTCGGGCACGCCGGAAATTGTAAGCGGCGGGATCATCTGCGCTCCATCGCACGTGTATTTGACCGGAATCGTCTGGCCTTCGCTAAAAGCCCTGCTCTGTAATTTCATGGTTGTTGTTGAAGCCATCGGTCCCATTTTTCCGAAATTATCCGAATGCGATCGTGTCAATATTGTTACGAGAGCGATCACGGCGGCGGTGCAGATTATGGTGACGATCGCGCGATTTTTTGCATTCATATTCTTTTGATTTAGAGTGACTCTTATGATACATTCTCTCATGTTCATTCCAGAAATGGAATTTGTTTCGGCTAGAG